>CAZUSU010000001.1:0-13335 GCA_964623315.1 uncultured Gammaproteobacteria bacterium
AATTACGTCCGGCGCCAAAAAACCACCCACCGAAAAGGTGGGCAAAATTACTCGCGCGCAAGCCGAAGAAATCGCCAAGCGCAAAATGCCGGACCTCAACACGTCAAAATTAGCGTCTGCTACCAGCATGATTGCAGGAACGGCGCGGAACATGGGGGTTGATGTAATATAAAACTTCTAAAACTATGGTACTACTATTCACCTTCCTCATCGCCGTACTCGTTCTCTGGTTCCTGTTTGGTGTGCGCGTGGTGAAGCAATACGAACGCGGCGTTATATTGCGGCTCGGCAAATTTAATGGAACTAAAGAACCCGGACTGCGTGTGCTCATTCCGATCGTTGACTCAATGTACCGCGTTGATATGCGTATTATCACCATGCCGGTGGAGCCACAAAAAATTATTACGCGTGACAACATATCTATTGATGTTTCGGCGGTGGCGTATTATCACATACTTGACGCACCACGTTCCGTCATCGCCGTTGAAAATATTACATCGGCAGTTAATCAAATCGCGCAGACCACGGTGCGCAATGTCGTGGGAAAATTTAGTTTGGACGAAATATTGGCCGAAACAACGCAAATCAACGAAGAAATTCGCACTATTATTGATGAGCAAACCGAACCGTGGGGTGTGCAGGTGAGCACCGTTTCCATAAAAGACATCCAGCTTCCGGATTCTATGCAACGCGCCATGGCAAAACAAGCAGAAGCAGAACGCGAAAAGCGCGCAAAAATTATTGCGGCCGAGGGAGAAGCGCTCGCCGCCCAAAAGTTGGCAGAAACGGCAGATATTATGATGGCACACCCGATTGCATTACAATTGCGCAACTTACAAACACTCGCAGAAATTGCAGTGGAAAAAAATTCAACGATTATTTTCCCAAGCCAATTTATGGGAACAGTGCAAGATGTTCAAAATTTCATGAAGCAAGAGCATACGGTCAATAAATAAAAAATAGTGCGTACTCGTCCTCTACGAATACGCACTTCGGAAAACACAACCGGCTAGCGTGACGGCAACATCCCCCACAAAGGGTAGATGCTGTCCAGACGCACCGCGAATGTCATGAGCGTGCCGGATGGAAAACGTTCAACGCCGTTTTTGAACATTTCGGCAGTCACTACGCGTGAACAGCTTGGCACGGGGTGCCAGCTCAACTTGAGGCCGCTGACCGTTGGCTGACACAATGCGCCGACGGGACAGTCGCGTGGTTGGCGCAACGCAAACGCGCGCCGCGCAAGGTGCTGACCCGCGCGCCCATAGGGCGCTCGGTCCTCAACCCACTCACCGTCCGTCGGGAGATTATTCAGTTGTGCCAGATGTGGCACTTTATCCCCGCGCTGACGAACAGTGATGCTCCATTTCGCGATCTGTAACAGCCGCAGGTACGCCTCGGTCTGCTGTGGTGAAAAATCGCGCAGTATGAGGCAGGCAAGGTTACGGTCTGCATCAGGCGCCAACGCTCCGTCGTTGCAATCAGGCAGATACAGGCGGATCACCACGCACTCGCGCAAAACTGTCGGATGCACATCGGTCGCTTGCACCATGCATACAATCGTCTGGTGATTGAGCCGCCCATCTTCTGCCAAAAACCCTGCTGGGGTTTGTGGCTGTTCACCAACCAATCGCAGAATCCGTCGCACAGGCGAAGGATCTCCTCTTCTCATCTCTTTTTGCATGTTCCCCTCACTATGGCGCACAACGTGTGCGCTTGAACAATGCACCCTACCTATTTTTCATCATTTTGTCAAGTGTTAAAAAAACCGCCTCCCCGCGTGTGAATACGCAGGAAGGCGAACGTTGACTAGCCGCCGGCCGTGAACGACGTCACCACCAAGACGCCAGCGGACGCCAGCGCCAGCACGGCAATGACGAACGCCAGCGGACGCCACACCGAAACGTCGTCCGTGAAGGGCGCTTTGCCTTCGGCAAGCCGGTGTTTGATTTCGCCCACGTTGAATGCACCCGGTGTCGGTTGCTGGTGTCGCGCCGCGCGATCTTCCTTTCTACAGCTCATGGTTCGTTCCTCCCGTCACACCGCATGTCCCCGCGCGGTGCCATTAATAAATTTTATTCCCCCGTTGTCCACTTGTCAATAGACAAAAATTATTTCCGGTCAAGATTTATCTGCAAAATCCACTTTTTAAAGTCAGGAGCAGACATGACACGCATATCTTTATTGCCACGCTCGCGTACCTGCCACGGCTCGCCACCCATTTCTTTGTCGCCAAACACAACGGAGAGCGGCACTTTTTCCGTTTCGGCGCGGCGCACTTTGGCGCCAATGGTGGCGGCGTCAGAATCAACTGCCACACGAATGCCTGCCGCTTTTAATTCGCGCGCCACGGCCAGCGCTCCATCCACATGTTTGTCAGAAACCGGCAACAGCTTTAGCTGAACCGGCGAAAGCCACACCGGAAACACACCGGCGTAATGTTCAATCAAAATGCTCATGAATCGTTCAATGGAACCCATGATGGCGGCGTGGATCATCACGATCGGTTCCTTTTCACCCTGTTCATTAATACACGTCAGCCCAAAATTACGCGGCTGATTAAAATCCAATTGAATGGTTGCCACCTGCCACGTGCGCCCGATGGAATCCTGCGCCATGAAATCAATTTTTGGTCCGTAAAACGCCGCTTCGCCACGGCCATCAATCCATGCAATCTTTTTTTCGTCTAAAATTTCCTGCAGAGCCGCTTCTGCGGTATCCCAATCCTCGGGCACTCCCATATATTTGTCCGGCTCCGTCACCTCACGACGCGACAAACGCGGCGTTAACACAAAACCAAATGCCGCATAAAATTCCTGAATGATAGCCCACACGATTTCCGCTTCGGCGCGCACCTCGGACACGCGACAAAATACATGCGCATCATCTTGCGTAATGGAAAGCACGCGCGATAAACCTGACAATTCGCCGGACTGTTCGTCACGGTAAACCATGGTCGTTTCCGCATAACGCACCGGTAAGTCGCGGTATGACCGCTGTTCGCTCGCATAAATTTGCGCGTGATGCGGACAGTTCATCGGCTTCATGGCAAACAAGTGATCTTCGCGCGTGTGAATCTTGAATAAGTTGTCAGAAAATTTTGCCCAATGGCCGGACATATCATATAACTCTCGCTTGGTGATATGGGGAATGGTAACGCGCTCATAATTATGCGCGCGCCGCAAGCTCCACACAAAATCATTGAGCAACTCGCGCATGATAGTTCCCTTTGGCGTCCACAGCGGCAAACCGGGGCCAACTAAATCAGAAAACACAAACAGGCCGAGTTCTTTGCCTAATTTTCTATGGTCGCGCTTTTCCGCTTCTTCCTGTTGCTGAAAAAAATCTGCTAACTCTTGCGCAGTTACAAACGCCACACCGTACACGCGCGTCAGCTGTTCGTTATTTTGACTGCCGCGCCAATAGGCACCGGCAACTTTGGTTAATTTGAACGCGCCAATTTTGTTGGTGGATGCAACATGCGGCCCGCGACACAAATCCACAAAATCGCCCGTCTCATATAGGGAGGCGGTTGCGCTTGATGGATCAAAATCCTGCAACTCTTCTTCTTTTAAATTGGTGGTGCCGCGCTGTTGAATATCACGAAGCAGTTCAACTTTAAAGGGCTGGTTGCGCTGTTCAAAAAATTGAATGGCTTCGGCCAGCGACATTTCACGCCGGTTAAAATTGAGATTAGCCGCTTGCAGTGCGCGCATTTTTTCTTCAATGGCGGCAAAGTCGTCCGTGGTGAGCGGCCGCGACGTTTTTAAATCATAATAAAATCCGTTTTCAATAACCGGCCCCACACCAAACTGCGTGCCCGGAAATAGTTCTGCCACAGCCGCGGCCAAAAGATGCGCCGCCGAATGGCGCATGGTATGAGCGGCATCAAATTCATGAATATGTTTTGCCATAGTGCATCGGTTGTACCATATTTTTATCATGCTGTGCAACCTAGATTGCTTTTTTCTCCGAAAGGAGCACGCGTCGCTTTTGGCCAGCGCCAAAATCGCGCTCACTCTCCCACTCGCTCGTCGCGCTACGCGCGACACCGGCCCGCTCGTGGTCCGAGAGTCTCCTTTCGGAGAAAAAAGCAATCTGGGTTACAAACTTGATCAAAATAAACGCCTGTGTTACTATTCCCCCACTATTCATGTGGAAGTGGGTCGCTCCGGCACCCACGCTCATACCACGTAACAAATTTATATGTCCCACGGAAAAACGTATCAGGCGGCGTCTGCACTAATTGACGCAAAAAAAATGTACGCGCTGGCAGATGCCGTTGCGATAATCGGCAAATTTCCCGCGCGCGCATTTGACGAAACGGTTGAATTGCACGTGCGGCTCGGTGTGGATGCAAAAAAGGGCGACCAACAGGTGCGCGGCACATTTGTGCTCGCCCATGCGGCCGGCAAACCAAAACGCATCATCGCATTTGTCGGCCCAGCCGATGAAGCGTCAGCCAAAGAAGCCGGCGCAGACATTGTGGGCGGCGAAGAATTAATTGACGAAGTAAACAAATCCGGCAAACTTGATTTTGACATTGCCGTTGCCACGCCGGCCATGATGCCGAAGCTGGCTAAATTGGCAAAAACGCTTGGCCCCAAAGGCCTCATGCCGAATCCAAAAACCGACACGGTGTCTGCCAACGTCACCAAAATGATCGGTGAATTGCGTCGCGGTAAAATTGCATTCAAAAACGATGATACGGCCAACGTGCACATTCCGGTTGGCAAACGCTCCATGACTGCCGAACAACTACTTGAAAATATCACGCTCGCGCTGGACGCTATCAAACGCGTCAAACCGGCAACGAGCAAAGGTGTGTACATTGTCGGCGCGTTTGTGACCACCACCATGGGTCCGTCCATGAAAATTTCAATCGGGTAAATTAAGGAAGTTTTGCATTTAAATTCACTTGATAGTGAATCTTGAATGCAATATCAAGCGGGGACAGTGAGGCATTTAATCCTGCCAGAGATCCGGCGTTATACGCGCCGCTTGCCGCGCCCAGCGCATAATTGTTGCGCGTGTTTACTCTGCTTGCAGAAAACACGAGCTGATACGCCGACCCCGGCGTCACCGCCAGTGGCTCACGAAAATCAACGCGCGTCCACGTGGGTTGATCCGTTGAGTTGACTGCGGATATTGCGGACGGCAAAAGTGTTGCGGTACCCAACACCGTTCCGCGATCTTTAATATCCGCACGGATAAGCACGTTGGGATTATTTTGTTTGCGTACAACAAATGAAAATCCTTCAATCATGGATTGGGTCGGAATAAAAGTTTGTGAGAGCCGACTGTCCGCTGATGATGACGCGAATGGCACGAACAATTGCACACTATCAACAAAGGTATCGGTCGGATGCGTAACGCGTTGCAAAAAATCTACGCCTGAAACTGTTTTGTTGGAAGTTGCCGGCGCTGAAATTTCCGATGGTGCACTGTCTTGCGGCCCGCGAAAACTTCCCACGAGTGAACGCGTATTATTGAGCGTGCGCGCATTGTCTTGCGTTGCGGCGCCCAGAGGAGCCGCGCCGGAGCCAAACGTTACATTCGGCGTTGAAAAAAAGGGTAGTCGAATACAAGTTCGCCGCGGGCAGTCATATGCCATCACCGTGCGAAACGACGCGCCCGTATCTTGATACGCTTGCGAATATGAATATCTGCCCTGATACTCTCCGCTAGAAGTTGCCGGATCATGTTGTGCGCCCATCACGTGTCCCAATTCATGAACGAATGACAGATTGGAGAGGCACCCGAGCTCAACAACAGTGAATGCGCGGGATTCCTGCGTCGCATAATTTACGTTATCCATCGGATCGCTCATGCCGCAATAATCCGCGGCGTCGGCAATAAAAAGGGTTACCGCATCCGCGGCGTACTGGTCGCGCAGTGCGTGCACGCTTTCCAAATACCCGTCATTTTTTGTTTCAAGCCGGTCCAAATCTGTTTCAAAACTGTTTGACTCATTATATGAAATCTCTGCCGCATGCACGAGATTCAGTTGCTGTTTCACCAAACTGTTTTCATACGACAAATTTGCATCCGCAATCGCAAGATCAATCAGGTCTCTGATTGCGTCTTCGCTTCCCGCGGCTTCGCGCGCTTCACGCGTGTACAAAATCATCACGTCAATGGTGGTGGTTGCGCTTGTTCCGACAATAGTGGCCGTTGGCACATTCGTGCCCACGGGCGTGCTCGCTGTTTTTTTGCGCAGATGTCCGTCGCGCGGAAATTTCGATGGGTCAACTTCATACACCACCTGCTCGCCGGTTTCGCCGCGCCGAATTTCGTACACGACACTGCCGGTATAAATGTTGGCGACTGCGGTTTCGCCGTTCACCACTATGCTCACGATACTGTTTGGCATATTCTCAATTTTTCCCCGACCAACTATTTTTCCGCTTTGAAGCGTTTCACTTCGTTCAATTATTGCATTGTACGCAAGATTTTCAAATAACTGGAGCGGAATGCGCCCTTTTAAAACCTGCTTGCCCTTTTTCAATTCTTTGAATTGACCGAAATTTATCCGCGCCACAGCGCTCCGTTTTACGGCCCCGTGTTTCAAAAATTTTTTGTTGATTCCGGTTGGAACGCCGCCCACACCGATTTGATTCTGTAGCAGTGGCACAGCCGGAAGCGATTTTTTTGTTTCCCTTATTTTAATCACCGCCGCAAGGGTGGTGCCAGTTGTGGCGATCACGGCAAAACCGGCAATAAAAATAATGAGCATGTTGCGAGGGTTGTGCATAACGCTGAAAGTATAGCACGCTTGCTTTTTCATAACCATTTCCTTTACAATACATCTGGTAATTTTACCGCTTATGTTAAGCGACAAAGATATTCGCGCCGCACTCGCCGCAAACCGCATTACAATTGAACCGCTGGGAGAAAATGCAATTCAGCCGGCAAGTGTTGATTTGCGTCTCGGCAATTCATTCTGGATTTTTCCGGCCGGCGAAGAGCCGTTGGATTTATTCAAACCCCTCATTGAGGGCGTTGATCGTCAAGCCGTGATTGCGGAAGAATTTATTTTACAGCCAAACACGTTTGTATTGGCAACGACCAATGAACACGTCACCATGCCGAATGATTTGGTTGCGCGCATTGAAGGAAAAAGTTCGCTGGGCCGTCTTGGATTATTCGTCCACATTACCGCGGGATTTATTGATCCGGGATTCAGCGGCACCATCACGCTGGAGCTCCTCAACGTGTCCGGCCGCGCGCTCCTGTTGCGCGCAGGAATGAAAATCGCGCAGTTGAGTTTGCAGGAGCTTTCATCCCCCGCCGAACGCCCGTACGGACATCCGTCGCTGGGCAGTAAATATCAAGGACAGTCCGCGGCAACACCCAGTTTGTATCATCTCAACAAATAATTATGAAAAAGGTTTTCGGTTTTGTGGGTCACGTCGGATGCGGTAAGGGCGTGGCGTGTGAATATGCGGTAAAAAAATACGGCGCGTCTACCTATAGATTTTCCACCATGCTACGCGACATTCTTGACCGTCTGTACATTGCAAAAAATCGAGTTAATTTAATTCAGCTTTCTGAAATTTTGCGTCATGGTTTTGGCGAAGACACCATGGCACATGTCATTAAAAATGAAGTTGATGCGGATGCACATGAGCTGATCTGCGTTGATGGCATTCGCCGGCTTGCAGATATTGGCGAGCTCAAAAAACTGCCGCACTTTGTGCTCGTGCATATTGTGGCGTCTCCTGAAATACGCTACAAACGCATCATCGCGCGCACGGAAAATGTGGGCGACACCACCAAAACTTTTGAACAATTTTTGCAAGAAGAACAGTTACCAACCGAACTTTCAATTGACGAGGTTGCGGCCAAGGCCACTCTCACCATCTCCAACAACGGAACGGTTATGGAATTTGAAGCCGCGCTCAATAAACTGATATGCGAGCGGTAGCTCTTGTGATTTAATCACCTCCCTGCTAAAATATCCCCAGCTCTTTTACTCGGCCGCCCCTTCCATAGGAATGCCGCGTTTTTTATTTTAGCCCATCATCGCTATGCCTCTTGAATCCCACCAACGTGACATTTTTGCCATTACCGGTTTGGCGCCGGAAGTACAGGCCGTTGCCTTTGCTAAATATTCCCGCTCCCAAGAATCAGTAAAAACGACGATAGACGAATTGACGGACGAAAAGTCCGCAGAGTTTCACGAAAAATGGGTCATTGGCTATGGCGACGCGTCTGTGGCCGATATGGCAATTATTGCCATTGCGCTGGAAAATGTTTCCATGATTGCAAGCAAGGCGGTGGAGGATTTTCGCCTCGCGTCGTATCAGGAAAAATCCACGCGCTACGTGCCGTTTGACCCCACGCGTTATCATCGGCCTAAAAGTTTTACTGAAAATTCGGAGTGTGCCGCAGTGTATGAAAACGCCATGCAGGATTTGATGAACGGCTACACGCACATTTTGGAAAAAATGACGGAATATTTTCGCGCAAAATATCCCAAGCCGGACGACATCACGGACAAACAATTTGAACACAAATTACGCGCGCGGTCGCTTGATGTGGCGCGATATGTGCTCCCCGTTGCCACGCTTACCAATTTAGGAATGATCGCGTCGGCTCGTGAAATTCGGTACATGATTTCACGCTTGAACGGCAGTCCTTACGGTGAAGTCCGCGAAATCGCCGCAGAAATTCAACAAGCGGCGCTTGCCAATGCGTACAATCCGAACATAAAAAAAATTGATCCGCTGTTGGTGCGTCTCGGCGAACACGGCGTGCCGGATGAACTGATTGAACAGTTACGCACCACTCTGCACCTCACGGTAAAAGGCGCACCCACGCTTATTAAATTTACGGACCCGCGCGAATACCACATTAAAAAAGATCGTATCGCCGCCATTGCCGGCATGTTTTTAGGCGACGATGCGCCACCGTATGATGAACCGCGCGTTGATTTAATTAACGACACCACACCCGAAGATGAATTAATCGCCGGTTTATTATATCCGCACAGTACGCTTTCATTTCGTACGCTCGCGGAAAAATCGCGCGCATTGGCAACAGCGCAAAAAAGAGAGCTCATCGCGGCCATTAACGAAAATCGTTCGTCATTTGATAATTTGAGCCGTGAATTTGAGGTAGGAAACCATTTTGTATTTGATACGCTCATGGACTACGGCGCATACCGCGATCTTCAGCGCCACCGATTGACGAGTCAGTTAAATCAGCCGCTGTCGCCCGCGCACGGATTTGAAGTACCGCGCGATTTGGCAGACGCCGGCCTTCTCACCTACTACCAAGATTTGTTAGGCCGCAACGCCACCGCATTTGAAGCGCTGGCAGTCACCAATGTTAATGAGGCGCGTTTTGTGCTGGCCATGGCATGGCGCAAACGAACGGTGTTCAAAATGAATGTACGCGAGTTGTATCACATCATAGAGTTGCGCTCGCGCAGTGGCGGACATTTTTCCTATCGGACTTTGGTGTACGACATGTACGAATTACTGCGCCGTCACCACCCCCTGCTTGCCGAACACGTACGCGCCGTCAAAATGAATTTTGACGCAGATTTTTTTGGACGCTGATATGTTTATCATGATTGATGGCGTTGACGGCTCCGGCAAAACAACTATCGTACGCTGTTGGCGCGAAATGTTTGAAGCGCGTGGCGAACGGCTCTTTGATGCGGTTGCGTTTGAAAAACGCACCGGCCGCATCCCAACGCTCGCCGACGCGGGCAATGCGCGCATTATTATTTCTGGTGAACCAACCTATGCCGGCGTTGGCAAAATTTTACGCGACACCATGCTCCGCAACGGCGCGCCCTTTACCGCGCGCCAAATTACAGAAGCGTTTGCCGAGCAACGTCGCGAATTATATGAGGCGCTCATTATTCCGGCGCTGGCACTCGGCGTTCATATTGTGCAGGACCGTGGTATTTCCACCTCACTTGCCTACCAACCCACCATGTCGTCAGAGGTTACCGAATCATTTGTTACCACACTGCCGGGCAATATACTCGCGCTAGAACATAGGCCGGACACGTTGGTGTTGTGCGCCATTCCGCCGGACACCGCGTTGGCGCGTTTAGCGGGGCGTGCAGAAAAAAATGACGACGCCATTTTTGAAAAACGCGATTATGTCATACGGCTCGTTGAACGGTTCAATGCGCCGTCATGGAAAAAATTTTTAGAAGATCGCGGCACAAAAATTATTTCGTTTAACGCCGACCAACCGCTCGCGCTGGCTATTCGCGATGCGCAACGTTTACTTGCCGATCTGCTATACTAGCCCCCGTATGCGTCTTGAACCTGTCATCGGACTTGAAATTCATGTACAGCTTAAAACAGCGTCAAAATTATTTTGTGCCTGCGATAATCGGGGTGAATTATTAGCGCCGAACACGACCATCTGCCCCATTTGTGTGGGCCACCCAGGCACGTTGCCGTCGCCTAATCGTCGCGCCGTTGAATACGGTATTTTATTGGGACTCGCATTGAACTGCAAAATAGCGCCCCGCTTGAAATTTGATCGTAAACATTATTTTTATCCAGACCTCCCCAAGGGATATCAAATTTCACAATTTGATGAACCGTTGTGCGCCGATGGATTTTTTGAATTTGATGGCGTACGCGTGCGCATTGAACGGTCGCATTTGGAAGAAGATGCGGCTAAATCGTTTCATCAGGGCGATTCCACCCTCATTGATTTTAACCGCGGCGGCACCCCACTCATGGAAACGGTCACGCATCCGGATTTTAAAACGCCGCAAGAAGCGCGCTTTTTTTTACAGGAGTTGCGGGCGCTCGTGCGCGCACTTGGCATTTCCGAGGGTGACATGGAAAAGGGACACCTGCGCTGTGACGCAAATATTTCACTGCGCCCCGTCGGCGAAGAAAAACTATACGCCAAAACCGAAATAAAAAATATCAACAGTTTTCGCTCCGTGGAACGCGCGCTCATCTACGAGATTAAACGGCAAACCGAATTGTGGGAGGCCGGCACACCACCCGCCGACAGCAGTACGCGCAACTGGAACGACGTAAAACATATCACCGAAGAATCGCGCACCAAAGAAGCGGCGCACGACTACCGTTTTTTTCCGGAACCTGATATTCCGCCGTTTGATTTAAGCGCCATGGTTGCCGCGCTGGCCGACTCATTACCAGAATTACCTGCCGCGCGCCGCGCGCGCTTTATGCGCGAATATGGTTTTACCGCCGCCGCCGCGCGCCAGCTCATTGATGCCGAGGATCTGGCATCTTTTGCCGAACAGGTGATGTCAGAACTCGGCGACCCAACACCGCGCACGGCTCATTTGGTGTCCGGTTGGTTGTTAACAAAATATCTTGGCACGCTTAATGAGCTCGGCCGCCTATTCACCCCCCAAACAATTTCACCGGAAAATTTTGCGGAATTTTTATCTCTCGTCAGCACCAACAAACTCAATTCAACACGCGCCCAACAGGTGTTACGTATCATGATTGAACGCGGCGCCGATCCGTCGCATGTTATGGAAGAAATGGGGGCTGTCGCCGAAGCGGAAAATTCCTGCGACGAAAGGGTGAGGCAGGTTGTCGCTGATTTTCCCAAACAGGTTGCTGAATATCAGGCGGGAAAAGTCGCGGTACTGCAATTTTTAGTGGGGCAAGTTATGAAAAAAACCGGCGGGTCGTCTGATCCGGTTGAAATCGCACAAGCAATTAGGCATCTGTTGGACGACGCGCGCTAAAGCCAAGCGCTAAAAAGGCAAAATGAAATGTGTAACATTTTTGTGTAACATTTGAAAGTAACCAAAACAGACCACCATCAATCAAATGGAATGTCTTGCAGAGGCGTGGCGTGCGGCACCGTAATTGGTTTGGCTAATTGAATAGGTGCCGCGGCAGACGCCGCTTGCGAAGATTTCTTTTTTGCAACGTCACTAATAGAAGTAGCGTGACGCCCTGCGCTTGAATCACCACTTACCGAAACAGCATGCGCATTCCGACTCACGATGTCGGCGGCCAATGAACGCTCTTTGTGATAGACGGCCAACCGCTCATCGCGCAAATTTTGTTTTTGCATGCGCGAAGCAAAATTCGCCACACGTTCTGCGCGCTTAAACGCATCGGCGGCACCCCGTTCATCCGTAATGGCGCCGGACGATTTCAGTTTTTGCATTACCCGCTTAGCATCCTGCACGCTGACGCCGCTCTGGAGCGCCTTTTGTGCGCCAATATGCGTGAGCGCTTTTTGTACGCCGCTGGCTCCCGTCCCCATGGCACGACCTAATACGCTGGTAAATTTTTGTGCGGAAAATCGTGGGGTGAGTGCCATAATTCTTTGCGTGAATTATACCACGTCATTTGCCGGCGTGCGTACTGCCACGTGGCGGTGATATGTGCTTGCTGTGCGGCCGCTCGCGTCAACGACCCATCTAAATATGCGCAAACTTCCCGCACCCCGATGGCGCGCATGCCCGGATCTGACAAAGAATAGCCGGCGGCACGCGCCCTCATGACCTCTTCCACCGCGCCGCGTTCCCACAGGTCATACACGCGCCGCAAAATACGTTCGCGCAATAATGCCCGCTCCGGATTCATTGCAATAATGTGATGTTTAAACCGCGCGCGCCGCTGTTTTCCAAACGTCTGTTGCGGCCGGCCGGTTTGCAAAATAATTTCCAGTGCACGGGAAACGCGCCGCGGATTATGTAAAGCAATATGAAAAGGCGCACAGGCATCCAACGCACATAATCGTGCGCATGCTTCTGCCGACGACAACGCGGATACTGCCGCACGAATCTCTGGCGCCGGTGCTGGCGGTGCATCGCGTTCATACAAAAGCGCATCAAGATAAAATCCCGTACCACCAACCAATATCGGCATGCGACCCGCCGTAAAAACGCGCTCAATAACGCAAAGGGCGTCCATTGCATATTGCGCGCTGGAATATTTTTTGTCTAACGGCAAAAAACCAAATAACTCACCGCCACCCTCCAATGGTTGTGCGGTTAACAGAGGCAATCCCTTATACACCTGTTGGGCATCAGTATTAATAACCACGCCGTTATGTTCTGCCGCCAAAACAGCCGCCGCATCGGTTTTGCCACTGGCGGTGGGGCCAATGATTGCTATAAGTTGTGCACAGTTGCGTGTGTCAGCCATAATTGCATGATATACTACGTGAGCAAAGCTTTTTGCACAAATTATTGTTTTATGGCAGATTCATCACGCGCGCACAGGGAGTTCCCTGAAACAAGGCAGGATCTTAGACCTCCAATTTTTGATATAGAGCACCGTGCACCTACTGCGGCTGATGTTAAAAAACATCTTAATGCAGAATTAATAAATATTATCGCAGAAAAAAGGA
>CAZUSU010000002.1:0-6932 GCA_964623315.1 uncultured Gammaproteobacteria bacterium
AAGTTTTGTCCGACAAAACAAAACGCGCACAGTATGATCAGTTTGGTTCTGAATTTGTCAATCAGCCGGGAGCCGGCGGGAGGAGTGCGGGCGGTACAGGCGGCGGATTCAATGGCCAAGGTTTTGATTTTAATTTTGGCAACATGGATGATCTTGGTGATTTGTTTGGCGGCATGGGCGAGATGTTTGGCTTTGGTGGTAGCGGTAAACGGACACGGGGCGCACCGCGCGGGGAGGACATTGCCGTTGATGCAGAAGTAACGTTACAAGAGGCGTGTTTTGGAACACAAAAAAAATTCAGTTTGCACAAACCGTCTGCATGCGAAACGTGCGCAGGAAGCGGTTCAGCGCCGGGAACTAAAAAAACATCCTGCCGTCACTGCGGCGGTAAAGGTCATGTCACTCGTACCCAGCAAACAATTTTAGGTGCGTTTCAATCCACCGTGCAATGTGCGGAATGTCGTGGCGTCGGCGAAATTCCCGAAAAGCAATGCGCCACCTGCAGTGGCACGGGCGTACATAAACGCACGGATGAATTAGAAATAAATATTCCGGCGGGCATAGAAAACGGACAGCACATTCGGATTACCGGCCGCGGCGCCGCGGCGCCGGTTGGAGGGCGTTCAGGCGATTTATACATTAGAATACAGGTGAAAGCAGATAAAAATTTAGAACGCGATGGCGATTCAATTTATTCTTCAGCTCACATTTCCTATCCAACGGCGGCGCTGGGCGGTGAGACAAAAACTCATACGTTGGAAGGCGTGGTCACCATAAAAATTCCGGAGGGAATTGCCTCCGGCGAATTAATTAGATTGCGCGGCAAAGGCGTCGGCGCAACCGGACAACGCGGGGATCATCTGGTACGCGTCATCATTGATACGCCAAAAAAAGTGTCGCGTGCCGCGCGTAAATTATTGGAAGAATTGCGTAACGAGCTTTAGCGTTTTTGCCGATTGATGACAAAACGACGATTGACAATCATGATGCGAATGAACAGATAAAAAAGAATCATGCCAAGAATGACTAAACCGGTAACCAGCAGGATGCTTGCAGAGCTCACTTGCCACTCTTCTTGCCAAGGAAACGGTACATTCATACCAAAAAATCCTACAATAACACTACCCACCGTGGCGAGTTGCAAAATACGCAGCTCACGTTGCGAATTTTCTTCCTGCACCGATTCCAACAGCGACATCGTATCATTCACATAGTCGGCCGTCATTTGCCACAAATTTTTTGTGTAATCGAGCGTTGCCTCAAGCGCTTCATAGCGACTAAACCCAAGAGTGTGCAGTAGCTGTTGAATGTGTGGTGGCGTAATTCGCTCACGCGCATGCAAAATATTTCCCATTTGCTTCATGCGCGCTTGCACAAACGAAATGGTGGCAAGCGTATCCAGTGTCTGCATGCGTAATTTGGTAAAATCCTTGTTGCGAATTATTTCTTTTTCTCGCACGCGCGTAACTTTTTCCCAAATGCTTCGATGAGTGGCAAGATATTGCGTGAGTAACTGTGAGAATCCGCGAATGAAGACGGTGTAGCAGACTAATTCTTTAATGGTGAGTGCCAAAGAAGCGCTTTTCCGCGTACCGCTTATATCAATGATTTCAGAAATATGACCGAACATGACGCGATACCCATTCGCTTGTCGTGTTGCCAGAAGCGTATCAGCAATAGTGGTGAAAATTTGTTCTGCTTGAGTCGTTGAAATATTTCTGCCAACAACAATACGCGGATAAATTTCTTGTACTTCTCCCAGTGAAATGGGCAGTGGCGCGCCGCGACTAAACAGATAGGCGAGAGCGGGTCCCAATCGTGTTGTGTAAAATTTTTCTATGCGCTCTGTGTCGCGGATAACTTCTGTGACGGTTATTTCCAGTAAAATGACGCCATCCTCGGTGATGGTGACGCCAATACCGTCACAGTCCGCTTCAATAATATTATAGTCGTCGTTATCAACAAACTGTACGTGTGACAGCGCCAGTCGCGCATGATGTTCGCGAATTTCGCGCGCATCAAGATCATCGCTGGCACGCCCAAAGCGTAAAAAATCGTACACCTCTTCAAGATGAATCATCGTGCGCGGTAGCCACGCACCAAAATACGCGCGTTCAAGGATCATATTACGGAACAGTATACCACCGCGCTAAGTTTTGATATACTTCATGCCATGGCAGATTGGGGATTGTGGCTGACGAATTTTTTGCAAGCGCTCTCGTGGTCACGTCCCACGTGGGATCTTTTTATAGTTGTTTTTTTGTGCGTCGGCACATTGGTGTACGGATTTTCCTTGGGGCGCGACCGCATTATTATGATTATGGTGGCGGTGTATATGGCGCTGGTAGCCGTCATGCATCTGCCCTTTATTCCGCAGTTTACGGCGGCCATTTCTTTTAATAATGGGTTTGTTATAAAAATGGGGACATTTTTGGGGATGTTTGCCGTGCTATTTTTTATGTTAACGCGCAGTGCGCTTAACCATTCCTTATCCGGCGATGGCGAATTGGGACGCTGGTGGCATGTGCTCGTTTTATCGTTCATGCAGGTGGGCATGTTGGTGTCCGTGGTGATGGGTTTTTTGCCGCCGCATTGGATTGATAAATTATCACCGCTCACGCAAATTATTTTTTCAAGTCCATGGGGAAAATTCGGCTGGGTGGTGGCGCCGATTTTTGGTTTATTGTTTGTGGGGTTGTCAAACGAAAGAGGAAGAAGGCGTTATGACCGCTGATCCAGCGCCTCGTTCACCAACGCATCCGCCTCTTGATTTTTTTCGCGCCGCACATGCGTGAAAGTGCATTTTTTGAGCGACGCGGCCATGTTCCAAATTTTTACAAAATGGGGCTGTAAATTAATGTCGCGCACACGATACTCGCGGTTCATCTGTTTTACAATTAATTCCGAATCAAGGAAACACGCCACTTCGGTGGCGCCCCGTTTGAGTGCGGTTTCCAGCGCCGCTACCAGCGCCTGATATTCAGCTTGATTGTTGGTGGTCTGTCCGATGTACCGACCAAACGCTTCTAAATTTTTTCCGGTTGCCGCGTTTTTAACAACAACGCCAATGGCCGCCGGCCCCGGATTGCCGCGCGAACCGCCATCCGTGAAAGTAATTATTTTCATACGATGCGAAAATCTTGTAATTTATATTGGAGTTCACGCGTACCGTTCCATTCATTGACTCCGAAATTATACACGCCATTGATTGCGGCGCCAACGGTGAGTTGCGGCAGAAATTCTCCCATCCCAAATGCCATCATTTTTTTTGTGTGTGGCGATCCGTTTTTTACCATGAGCCGCACATGTTTGCCTTCGGCGCCAACTGTTTGTGCCGCCACTACATGCATCTGTTCACTCAAAAAAATTGGCTCCGGATTGCCCACGCCAAACGGTTCAAATTTTTGGAGTTGCTCCAACAGCGGCCAATCCAAATCATCCAAATGTACGCGCGCGTCAATCGCCACCGTTGGAATTAATTCCTGAATTTTTTGTACTTGCGTGTCGGCGATGCCGTGCATTGCGTCCGCAAATGTTTGAATGGCGCTGACGTCGGCTAAGGAAAATCCGCACGCTTGCGGGTGGCCGCCGAATTTCAAAAATAAATCCGGCCGTGTTTGCAGGGCCGCTATCATATTCCATTCGTCAATGGAGCGGCCAGACCCCACGATGCGATTTTCATTAATACCTATCACAAATGTTGGTTTGTAATATTTTTCTTTGAGCCGCGAAGCAATGAGTCCCACCAAACCGGCCGGCCATCCCGCGCCCGCAACCACTAATGATGCAAATTTGTCCAATCCGTCGCGCACGATTTTTGCAACTGCTTCGCGCACAATTTGCTCCGTTAATTTTTGGCGATTTGTATTGTGTTCGTGGAGCGCCGCGGCAAGCCGCGCGCCGTCTTCCGGCGTTTCCGCAAGTAACATTTCAAATGCGTGGCGACCGTGATCCATCCGTCCGGCCGCATTAATGCGCGGCGCAATTTTGAACCCAATAATTTGCGGCGTGATGGGTTGTGAGGGGCCGCTGTCCGAAATTAAAATTTTATCGCGAGCCAAAAGCGCACGCAGGCCGTGCCGTTTTGTTTTTCCCAAAACTTTACATCCGTAATAGACCAACGTGCGCGTTTCGCCGACGAGCGGCACCATATCTGCAACAGAAGAAATCGCAACCAAATCCAGTTGCCATTTTTGAAACGTGTCAGGATTCACGTGCGGCGGTAATAATTTCCGCGTTTCCGGATCTTGCATCAACCCTTGCATCAACTTAAACGCAACGCCGCCGCCGGACAAGGTATGGTCCGGATATGTTTCACCAGCAATTTTTGGATGCAATGTGGCGAATGCATCTGGCAACACTGCCGGAATGGTGTGATGATCGGTGATGATGACATCAATGCCGCGCGTCCGTGCCACCGCAATTTCTTCTGCGTTGGAAATGCCGCAGTCGCACGTGATAATTATTGTTGCGCCGCGCGTCGCGATTGTTTCAACGCTGGACATTTTTAATCCGTAGCCATCCAGTTCACGGTGGGGAATAAATCCGTCAACGTTCGCGCCCAATGTACGCAAGGTGTGCGTCAAAATTGCGGCCGCAGAAATACCGTCCGCATCATAATCGCCGTGCACAATAATTAATTCGTGCGCAATTATTGCGGCGCGCAACCGATCAACCGCACGACGCATATCGCGAAACAAAAATGGGTCATGCACGTCGCGCTCATACGACGGCGCCAAAAATGCGGCGGCCGCGTCTGCCGAACGCATGCCGCGATTCCACAATAATTGCGCCACAACCGGATGCATATCAGGCAGTGCATCAGTCGCGTATGGATTCGTTTCTGCCAGAATCTGCCAGACGGTGTTTTTCATATTGAGCAGGCGGCCTATTATTGAACGGAAAATGCCAAAATCATGGAAATGATAACCAAGCTGGCAAAAATTGCCGTCAAAATCTTATGAGTTTTTTGTTTCATACACACGGTATTGTAGCGTATCTGCGCGTTGACGGACAGAGTGGTTATGCACATACTACGGAGGGGGTGACCCCACAAACAGCAGAAGTCCACACGCCCGAAGAGACCACCGGCATGTTGCGCTACATTATTCACACCACCCGCGAATGCGCCAAAGTGCGCGGGGACTTGGTTAAGAGTGTCATTTTTTCAGTACATCTTTCAACGACGTAATTCGTTCATGCGCATGCCGCGCAAGGGCATCCGTATCAATTGAGTCGTCGCGTATGATATGAAACAGACGCACCTCTTTTGGATTGTGCATATCGCGTATGCGATCTAATTCAAGTGTGCGGTCATCAACATACAAAAGGGGAAGGCCGGTTGTCTTCATGAGTTGCACTATCGCAGATGTTTTACCAACGGGTGGCGGTGTGACAAATATATGATGCGGTTGCAAACCAAGAAGCTTTAGTTTTTCACTCTGCCATTCCGAATTTCCTGCGGTGATGACGGCAATGGTGTGTTTATCTGACGTTAATGTATTCAGCACTTCTAACGCTTCCGGATAAAGTTTTATTCCATCATCAGCCAGCCAGTGATACACCGCATCTTGAAATGCACTCGGCATGATATGAGGATGCACTGATGTTACGGCATGTGCAAACGTGCGATGCGAAAATCCTTCATGAGAATTTGAAACATCAGCAAGAATTTGTTCTGCCGCAGTGCGCGGCACGCCGAATGCAACGGTTAAATCAACAAGAGATGACAGTCCATTGGTGAAATGCGCAAGCGTGTTGTCCAGATCAAATGCGTAACAGCGTTGCGTCATATTTAACTTTGATCCGGTTTCAAAATTGCCAAAAAAGTTTCCGGCGGAATGTCCACGGAGCCGCGGCCCATGGTTTTCATTTTTTCTTTGCCCTTTTTTTGTTTTTCCAAAAGTTTGCGCTTGCGGGTAATATCGCCGCCATACAAACCGGCAGTCACATCTTTGCGTTGTGCGCTGATGCGTTCGGACGCAATAATTTTTCCGCCTACAGCCGCCTGCAATTTCACTTCAAACATCTGCCGCGGTAAATTATCTTTTAATTTTTCGCACACGCGTTTGCCAGCGCGGTAGGCATCTTCTTGCGGCACCAACATCGCGAGCGCTTCCACAGATTCTTCCGCAACCAAAATTTCCACGCGCACAATTTTTGCCGGCTCTTCATCCAGCCAATCGTATGATAACGATGCGTAGCCGCTGGAAATACTTTTCAGGCGATCATAAAAATCAACCAAAATTGAAGAGAGCGGCAATTCAAAATGCAGGAGCACGCGCGAATGCACTTCGCCGACAGACAAATATTCGGCGTTTTTGTAGCGCCCGCGTTTTTCATGCACCAGTTGAATGATGGCGCCTTGCGCAATGGCCGGTGTGACCACATCAACCGTGACCCACGGTTCTAAAGTTTCGGCAATGTGCGAAGGGTCAGGATATTCCATGGGCGAATGCACGGTAATCGTTTCGCCATTTGTTTTGCGCACCGTGAGCGCAACGCTCGGCGTGGTGACCACCACATCCATATTAAATTCGCGGCTCAAACGTTCTTGGACAATTTCCAAATGCAACAACCCCAACAGGCCACACCGAAATCCCATACCCAAAGCAGGTGACTGTTCTGATTCATACACCAAGGACGAGTCATTTAATTTGAGGCGCTCCATCGCGTCGCGCAGGCGCGAAAATTGCGAACCATCTTTTGGATAAATGCCGGCGTACACCATGGGCACCACCGGTTTGTAGCCGGGGAGGCCGTGCGTGGCGCCGTCAACTGCTGTGGTAATGGTGTCACCCACGCGCACACCCACAATTTCTTTGAGGCCGGTCACCACATAACCGATTTCGCCCGTTGCAAGCGTGGGTGTGGCAATTAATTTGGGCGAATAAAATCCAACTTCCAGCGCTTCGCCCAATGATTGCGTTGCC
>CAZUSU010000003.1:0-6065 GCA_964623315.1 uncultured Gammaproteobacteria bacterium
TGCAGTCGGTAAACCACAGTGCATTTTGGCAACGGAATGTCAGCCGGAAAATATCTGTTCATCGGGTGATTCAAAATGTACGGCGAGCAATTTGTCGTTTATCGGTTGCATAAAGCCGCCGTTTCCCGATGGCAGTGTTCCGGCTCGGCTACTGCTCGGCGCCAAAGCCGGCGCGCTGGACGGAACGTATTTTCGTGAACTGCTTAGCACGGGGACGTGTATTTACATTGATGACAAACATAAAGCGGCGCAATACGCCAGCGGGGTTTCTAATGATTCATACTGTTTTGCCAACTTTCGTCCGTATGACGGGTATCTCAAAAAAATTCTCGGCGTATTTACCAATAACCAAAATAATAGCGCCTTTACCGTTCCGCAAGAATGGAAGAACGGCGTTGAAATTGCTTTTGTCGGGTGCAGTGCGGGGGACGTATGCCGCGTTGACGCAGAAAAATTAAACGCAAAAAATCTTATAGTGTCCGGTGGCCGCGCCTCGGTTGCGGGCGCCTGCGTTTCGCAACTGAACGATAGCGCGCGCATAGCCCAAGCTGGAGTGCTGGATGGCAGTTTAGCTGGCGGCGCCGTGTGGTTTTCCAAAGACGGAAAATATCTGACCGTTGAGGCGCAGGACAAAAAATTTATGTCAATTGGTTTGCCTACGTTTAGCGATTTAGCGAGCATTTTATATTATTGAAGGGCAGGTATTTTGTATTTTTTTTAAACACGATTATTGCGTCGCGTAGACACTTGATTCTGTGGGAGTAGATGTTCAAAAAAAAGACAAGATACCTGCCCTCTTGAATAATAATATAAAACCTGTTATGCTTCTTCCCATCTTGGCTTTTATAAATATATGGGGCAGAAGCGACCAAAAAACACATCAATTGAAAAAATTATTGTACGCGGCGCGCGTGCGCATAATTTAAAAAATGTTTCCGTTGAAATTCCCAAACAGTCGTTAACCGTGGTGACGGGCCTTTCGGGATCCGGAAAATCATCGTTAGCATTTGATACCATTTATGCCGAAGGTCAGCGTCGGTACGCCGAAAGTTTGTCCAGTTACGCGCGTCAGTTTATGGGGATGCAAGATAAGCCGGACGTGGATGAAATTAAGGGGTTGTCGCCGACCATTGCCATAGATCAAAAAACGGCATCGTTAAATCCGCGCTCCACCGTGGGGACGGTCACGGAAATGTACGACCATTTGCGCCTGTTGTTTGCGCGCGCCGGACGTCAGCACTGTCCGTCATGCGGCGGTGCGTCGCGTGAATTTACTCGCGGCCAGATGACCGAAGAAGTGCGCAAAGTGAGTCGTGAGCATGGCGAAGTATATGTGCTCGCGCCGGTATATAAAGATGAGGCGCTCGGCGACCGTGTCATTATTGATGCCCTGCAAAAAGCAGAGTGCGATATGGCGCGCATTGACGGGATGTTTGTGCGTACCAGCGAAATTTCGCAACTGCACATTGCCGCAGACATTCCGCACACCATTGAATTTGTGTGCGGGCGCATAGATGACGTGCGCAAAAATGATGTGAATGGCGCGGTGCAAAAAGCGCTTGAGTGGGGGAACAACACCATTATCGTTGTCGTCAGCGACACCGGTGACGAATTAACTTATTCCACCGAACGCAAGTGCGCTACCTGTGGCAAATCATTGCCGCCGCTTGAACCGGGATTTTTTAGTTTTAATTCGCCGCACGGTGCTTGTCCGCGGTGTGCCGGTCTTGGTATTACTCTGGATGTTGATCCGGATTTAGTCATTCCCAATGATCGCCTGACACTTGCCGAAGGCGCCATCCAACCATGGACGCGCATTACCGGAAATCAATCCTATTATCAAAAATTGCTGTCCGTTGTTGCGGCGGCTCATCATTTTTCCGTTGACACGCCGGTCGGGTCGCTCAAAAAACAGGCGCTTGATATTTTGATGTACGGCACCGGCCAGCAGGTTTATCTGGTGGAAGAAAAGTCCGTCGTGTTTGAAGGCATTGTGGCAAACCTTACGGTGCGACACGCAGAAACAACGTCGGATTACATTCGCAAGGAAATTGAAACGTACATGCGCGAGCGTATCTGTCCCGCGTGCAACGGTAAACGACTGCGTGCCGAAGCGCTTGCGGTAACGGTAGTGGGTAAAACCATTGCGGACTTCACCTCTTTTTCTCTAGAAGAGGCGCGTACTGTTTTTTCTGATCTCACAAATACTAAAAAATCATCGCTGTCCGAGCGCGAACAACAGCTCTGTGTGCCGCTGATCCGCGAAGTGTTAAAACGCGTTGATGATTTGCATCGCGTGGGGTTGGAATATCTCACCATTGATCGCAGTATGAACACGCTGTCCGGCGGTGAAGCACAGCGCGTACGGTTATCAACACAACTTTCATCGCAGTTGACCGGCGTTATTTATATTTTGGACGAACCATCTATTGGTTTACATCCCACGGACACACAAAAATTAATTGATACATTAAAAGCTCTGCGCGACATCGGTAACACCGTCATTGTGGTTGAGCATGATGAAACAATGATACGCCAAGCTGATTATGTCATTGATGTGGGGCCGGGGGCTGGACGGTATGGCGGAGAAATTATAGCCGCCGGCACGCTAAAAGACGTTTTGAAATGCAAAGATTCGCTGACGGCGCAATATTTGACCGGCAAGCGCGCCATTGATCCGCCAAAAAAACCGCATAGAGGCAATGGAAAAAATTTGGTGATCAAAGGCGCAACCGCTTTTAATTTACGCAATATTGACGTGACCGTTCCGCTCGGTAAATTTGTGTGCGTTACCGGCGTGTCGGGCTCCGGCAAGTCAACTTTGATTATTGATATTTTGGGACGCGCGCTGGCCAAGCATTTTTATCGCGCCAAAGAGGAGCCGGGCGCGCATAAAATAATCACCGGTTTTGACCATATTGATAAAGTTATTACGATTGATCAAACACCGATCGGCCGCACGCCACGCAGTAATCCGGCGACGTACACGAGCGTGTTCACCGCCATTCGCGATCTGTTTACGGAACAGCCGGAAGCAAAGGTGCGCGGTTATGACGCGGGCAAATTTTCCTTTAACGTAAAGGGCGGCGGCCGGTGTGAAGCGTGCAGTGGCGAGGGATATGTGCGTATTCCGATGCAATTTTTGGCAGACGTGTACGTTGAATGTGATGAATGTCACGGCAAGCGTTACAACGCCGAGGCGTTGGAAATTCACTATCGCGGTAAAACCATTGCGGATGTTTTGGCGATGACCGTAGATGAAGCGCGACAATTTTTTCAGGATATTTCTACCATCAACGATAAATTGCACATTTTGTTTGACGTGGGATTGGGATATTTGCAACTCGGCCAACCAGCCACCACGTTGTCCGGCGGTGAAGCACAGCGCGTCAAATTGGCAACCGAATTATCGCGGCGCGCCACCGGTAAGACACTCTACATTTTGGACGAACCCACCACGGGGTTACATTTTGAAGATACCAAACGCCTGTTGCACGTTTTGCAACAGTTGGTAGAAAAAGGGAACTCCCTGATTGTGATTGAACACAATACCGATGTTATTAAATGTGCGGATTGGGTCATTGATTTGGGGCCGGGAGGCGGCACGCACGGCGGCGCTTTGGTTGCGGCCGGCACACCAAAAGATGTGGCAAAAGTAAAAGAAAGTTTGACGGGCGCGCAGTTAAAAGCCATCCTATGACGCCCGAATTACTCGCCGTTACCGATGAGTTTATTGTCGTCAATAAACCGGCGGGCATGTTAACGCATCCGACAGCCGGCAGTAATGAGCCGGCGTTGACGGATTGGTTATGCGAAAAATTTCCGGAATTGCGCGGTGTCGGCGATGAACCGGACGAACGGCCGGGGTTGGTGCATCGGCTGGATCGGGATGCGAGTGGCGCGTTGGTGGTGGCGCGCACCCCCGCGGCGTTTGCACTTTTAAAAAATCAATTTCAACAGCGCACCATCAAAAAAGAATATTTAGTTTTGGTGTACGGTCGCGTGGCGCGCGATTTTGGTGAAATAAATTTTCCGATTGGCCGCGGCGCGGATGGACGCATGGCGGCGCGCCCGCAGGATCATGAAGGGTCGCGTGAAGCGCATACGGAATATGAAGTGGTAGAGCGTTTCACCAACGTGACGTTACTACGCGTGCGTATTCATACCGGCCGCACGCATCAAATTCGCGTGCATCTGTTTGCCATTCAGCATCCGGTGGTGGGCGACACGGTGTATAAACCGCGGCTCATTGCAAAATCATTTCCTCTGCCGCCACGATTATTTTTACATGCGGCGCGTCTGACGTTTGTTGATGGCGCCCACACGACGCACACCTATGAACCGCCGCTCCCCGCAGAACTGCAAAAATATTTAAAGGAGTTTAAACTTGTGACATAATAGGACCTATGACAGAACGCGCACAGGATCCGATTTTTATCATCACCGGTCCATCGGGCGTGGGCAAGACCATGGTGGCGCATGCGCTTTTGCGTCGTTTTAAGCGGCTCAAAAAAGTGATTACGCACACCACGCGGGCGCCGCGCGCGGGCGAGATTGATGGTTGCGATTATCGGTTTGTATCACGAGCACAATTTGAAAAAAAATTGGCGGCTCACGAATTTTTTGAACACGCCAACGTTTACGGCGATCACTATGGCAGTGCGTGGGCCGATTTAGCACATTTGCAGAAAACCGGTTACGCACCGCTGTTTGTTATTGATGTGCAAGGCGCGCGCACACTTAAGAAAAAACTGAATGGCGCTTGTATTATTTTTTTGGCACCGGACTCTTTTGAGTCACTGCGCAAACGCATTGCCGCGCGTCGCTCTTCTGAAACACCGGAACAGTTGGCGCGTCGCTGGGGCGCCGCCGCTGATGAAATGAAACAGCAACGTATCGCAACTCATGTGGTGATTAATCGTCAGGGACAGCGGGGCGCGACTATCGCGCGGGTAATGAAAATAATTCGTCCCGTCCTTTCCGCCGCGGGGTATATTTGACAGGCGCCGCAACAGTTGTTATTATATCTCCGCTATGGAAACCTATTCAGACATTCGTGCGGGATGCGTGGTACGCGTCCATCAGGCAATTAAAGAAACAACTCCCAAGGGAGAGGTAAAAGAGCGCATCCAAATTTTTGAAGGACTCGTGTTAAAGCGCAGTCACCGCAAAGAAATTGGCGCAACCATTACTGTTTATAAAAAATCAGAAGGCATTGGCGTGGAAAAAATTTTTCCGCTCGCCCTGCCAACGATAAAAAAAATTGAAGTCGTCCGTGCATTTAAAACGCGTCGCGCCGATATTTCATTTGCAAAAACAACGACCAAGCGCATGCGCGAAAAGCGCGCGGTTTAATCGGTAATGGTTAGTCGTTGAGTTCGTTGTACACGGCGGTTACGAACCAGCCGGCAATAAAGCCAAATACGCACGCCATGACAATTACCACCAATCCACGCGCCGGCGAAAAGGCCGTAACCGATGCCGCAACGTTAATAAAATGGAGCTCCAGCGACGATGACACCATGCGCTGTGCAGTGTTAGGGGCAAGCGCTACGATCAGCACCCACAGCACATGAACAGCGCCAAGGAGCGCGGCGACAGAAAGCCCCGCATTTGTTTTGTTGATTCCTTTTGCAGAAAACATAGAGTTTTGAATTATTACTTTCCAGTATAACGGAAACCGTTAGGTTGCCACAGTACTTGTCAAGTCTGCGCTCTTGAGAAACAGAAGCGCCTGTTTTTTTGTTTTAATTTTTTTAGCCAGTTGCGCCTCGCGCACCGCCGCCAGCAACGCGCCGATTTTTGGACCGGCCAGTATTTTTAGCGTCTGCATAATTTCCGTGCCATTGATGAGTGGTGGTGGCAGGATTTGGCGGCCGCCTCGCGTTTTGAGCAGGCGGCGAATGCGCGCTAACACATCGTCCAGATGACGTTTATTGTCTTTTGGGTTTGACGGAATTGTTGCCGAACCATCAGCAAACAGTAGGGTGAGCAATTCGCGTCCGCGCCCTACGTCGCGCAAAAAATATTTTTCAATTGTGGTTTCCTTCATGTCTGCAACGTCG
>CAZUSU010000004.1:0-17821 GCA_964623315.1 uncultured Gammaproteobacteria bacterium
TTTGCAAAGTCACCAAAATATAGCGGGGGTTTATTTTTGCCTCTCGTGCCGTGGCAAAAATAATTTCAGCCTCCGTGCGTTCTATGCCATCCGTATCTATAAATTTCATGTTGCGTAAACCGCTGTTGAATAGGTCAAGAAATTTTTGAATATCGCCGACGGACATGGTGTCATAATCGGTGAGCTCCGCATCGGTAATAATGAGCGCCGGATTAAATTCTCGCACTGCATGTGCCACAAAAGGATTGCCGCCAAACGTCACTAATATAATAACCCAAAAAATGCGCATTTTTTGCATGAGAGCAGTATAGCACAGTTCTAACCTACTCTCCACGCGGCTTGATAACAAACTTGAGCTTATCGTTTTCTACGGATACAGTGACCTCTGAATGAGGGGGGAGTTCATTTGAAATAATTTTAAGCGCTAATTCGTCAAGAATCGTGCGCTGAATAAGCCGCTTGAGAGGTCGCGCGCCATAAAGGGGATCAAACCCGTACTGCGTGAGCCAATTTTTTGCCGGCGCGGTGACAATAATGCCAATATCGCGCTTGGTAAGTTGTGCGGTGAGCGCCGCCAGTTGAATGGCAACAACTTGACCGAGATGTTTTTTGGTGAGTGCATCAAATACGATGATTTCATCTATGCGGTTCAAAAATTCCGGTTTGAAATGGTTGCGCAACTGATCGCGCACCGAACGCAGAAGGTCGTCGTGCTCCTGATCCTGTTTTGACCGATCGGCAAAACCTAAATTTTGCTTATGACCGGCATCAAGAATAATTTCCGATCCGATATTTGACGTCATAATGATAACGGTATTTTTGAACGACACCGTGCGTCCCTTGGCATCGGTAAGTCGGCCGTCATCCAGAATTTGCAGTAAAATATTTGCCACATCGGGATGCGCTTTTTCAATTTCATCAAAGAGTAGTACGCAGTAAGGACGACGTCGAATCTTTTCTGTCAATTGTCCGGCCTCTTCATATCCGACATATCCGGGCGGGGAGCCAATTAATTTTGACGTCGCATGTGGCTCCATAAATTCACTCATGTCAATGCGCACGAGCGCGCCTTCGTCGTTAAATAGAAATGCGGCGAGCGCTTTTGCCAGCTCTGTTTTTCCGACACCGGTAGGCCCCATGAATAAAAATGAACCGATGGGGCGGGAAGGTTCGCTCAGACCGGCGCGCGAGCGGCGAATGGCGTTTGACACTGAGGCAATGGCGCGTTGTTGTCCAATAACGCGACGATGCCGTTCTGTTTCCAAATGGGATAATTTATGTTGTTCCGTTTCCAGCATTTTGGTAACGGGAATGCCGGTCCAGCGCGCCACAACGGCGGCGATATCTTCATCAGTGACCTCTTCACGGAGTACGCGGCGGCCGGTGGTTTTTAATTCAGCAAGGTGTGCCTCTTCGCGATGGAGCGCCATTTCAATCGCCGGTATCTGTCCGTAACGAATTTCTGCAACGCGCTGAAGATCACCGGTGCGTTCGGCGATATCTGCGGCCTGTTTCAATTCATCAAGCGAGCGCTTGTGCTGACGAATGGTGGTGATAGCATTTTTTTCTGCCTGCCACTCCAGCTCCATACCGCGGGTGCGCTCGTCAATATCAGCTAATTCTTTTTGCACGTCGGCGCGGCGTGCTACTGCGTCCTCATCCGTTTCTTTTTGCAGTGCGCGTTTTTCTATTTCCAGACGCATTGCTTCACGCTTTAACCGATCCAAATCAACGGGCATGGAATCAATTTCCATGCGCAGGGCCGCCGTTGCTTCATCAATTAAATCAACGGCTTTATCCGGCAAAAAACGATCGGCGATATAACGCTGTGAAAGCTCCACCGCAGAGGTGATGGCGCTGTCCGTGATGCGCACCCCATGGTGGACTTCATATTTTTCCTTAATGCCCCGTAAAATTGCGGTGGCATCTTCCACCGATGGCTCCTGAACCATTATCGGTTGAAAGCGACGCTCCAAGGCCGCATCTTTTTCTACATATTTTTGATATTCTTTGAGCGTGGTGGCGCCAATGCAGTGCAACTCACCGCGCGCGAGCGCCGGTTTCATCATATTAGCGGCGTCAATAGCGCCCTCGGTAGCGCCCGCACCAACAATTGTGTGCAATTCGTCCAGAAATAAAATAATCCTGCCGGATGACTCCTTGGTTTCTTGAATAACGGCTTTGAGACGATCCTCAAATTCGCCACGAAATTTAGTGCCGGCAACCAGCGACCCCATGTTGAGCGCGACAATTTCCTTATTGCGCAATGACTCCGGTACATCGCCGGCGATAATGCGCTGGGCAAGACCTTCAACGATTGCCGTTTTTCCCACTCCGGGCTCGCCAATGAGCACCGGATTATTTTTAGTGCGGCGCGAGAGTGTTTGCATGACGCGGCGAATTTCTTCGTCACGACCGATGACGGGATCCAGTTTTTCTCTGCGCGCCAAATCGGTAAAGTTGGTGCCATATTTTTCCAGCGACTGATACGTTTGTTCCGGTTCGGGTGAATCAACTTTGTGGGCACCGCGAATGCTTACCAATGTTTGCAAAACCGCATCATAGGTGATGCCAAACTGGCGCGCCAATTCCGAAATCGGCTGGTTAATCGCCAAAAATGACAGCAGTAAATGCTCGGTGGAAAGATATTCATCATGAAGTTTTTTTGCTTCTTCCCCCGCGCTTTGCAGGAGCGCCATTGCTTCTTTGGTAAAATAAATTTGTCCGAGCGCAGAACTGCCGCCGGCGCTTTGTTTGGGGAGTTGCTTAATACGAGCCGTCACCGCGTTCAAAAAAATTCTCTCGGGAACGTTCATTTTTTTTAGAATCGTTGGCACCACACCGCCCTCCTGTAGCAATAGTGCGTTCAGCAGGTGCTCCGGATGAATTTGCGGCTGACCGTTAATTTCCGCCATTTCGTGGGCGCGCTGAATCGCTTCTTGCGATTTATGGGTAAATTGGTTAGGATTCATATATCCATGAAAACACTATTGAAAAGTTTTGTCAATCGGCACGTCATTGCCATCTCGGTTGCAGATGTCTGTGCACGTATTTTAGCATATCGCGCTCAAAAAAAGAGTGTTCACCTAGTAACACTTAATGCGGAAATGGCTCTGGCGGCAACTCGGGATAAGGAATTGGCGCGTATCATTTTGGCCGCCGACATTGTGGTTGCCGATTCCATAGCAGTGCAGTGGTGGTTGCGTCTTCTGCATATTTCGGCAGAGAGGATTGCTGGGATTGACCTTGCGCGCAATCTGGCACAGCAGAATGCGTTTCAGCCAGTGGCACTTATAGGCGGTAGAACGGGAGAATCTGCGGAGCGTGCGGCACGGTCTTTTTTACCGCCGTTACGCGTTGAAATATGCGAACGCGGCCCACAACTTGACCCCTTATCGCGCCCGAGCGAGGACGATCTCATGGCGCGTATTCGCCATTCATCCGTACAATTGGTGCTCGTTGGCTTTGGTCATGGTAAACAGGAGCGCTGGATTAGTGCGGCGCGCCTGTTGGACCCATATCCGCGGGTGTGGATTGGTGTGGGCGGTGCTATTGATGTGTGGGCGGGGGACGTGCGCCGAGCCCCGCAGTTTATGCGCGTATCGGGGCTGGAATGGCTGTGGCGCGTCATGGTGGAACCGCGCCGTTTTTTTAGAATTATTCGCGCAACGGTCATTTTTCCCATTCGTGCGCTCTACGAAATATTGCTATACTAGCAAAACATGCTATCACACTACCGAATTTTTTTAATTGCAGGATTTTGCGCCGCGCTTCCGTTGTTTAGTTTTGCCGCCGAGGAAATTGATATTTTGCAAAAACAAATTGATGCGCGAAAGGGCAAAATTTCAGAAATTCAACTGCAAATTGACACGATAAAAAAAGCGCTGGCCGCCAAACAGCAGGAAAAATTATCATTGCAAAATCAGATGGGATTAATTAAGGGTAGATTGCAAAAAACAAATTTGTCTATTGCAGTCACTCGCGAACAACTCTCGGCCACCGAAATTTCATTAAAGCAAATTACGTTGCGTCTTTCTGCGCAAGAACAATTGTTGAAACAGCAGAGGTCACACATCGCTGATTTATTGCGCGCACTTGACGAAGCGGAACGGCAAACCGTGATTACGATTCTCGCGCAAGGTGAGACGTTATCCGATTTTTTTTCTGCCGGTGAACTGTTATATGATACACAATCACAGCTCGGTCTTACCACGGACGCCACTCGCTCATTAGTTCAACAACTCGCCACCGAAAAAGAGTCGTATAGAAAAACACAGCAAGAATTGCAGGTAGTACGTGATCAGCTCGCAACGCATCAGGAGACGCTAAAAAATCAAGGATATGAAAAGGGTCAATTACTGCTTCGTACCGAGGAAAGTGAGGTAAAATTTCAAAAATTGGTCGCGGATTTAAAACGTGATTATCGCAACACGGAAAATGAAATACAGGCAATTGAGCAACGTGTTCGGCGCTCAAAAGGGAAGGGGGGAGGATCTGCACTGCCTTCCGGTCCGGTCGCCATGCAATGGCCGGTGCCGTCTCGGGTGGTTACCTCACCGTTCCATGATCCCGACTATCCGTTTCGCCACATTTTTGAACATCCGGGGACAGATATGCGCGCTCCGCAGGGGACACCCGTGCGAGCCGCCGCCGCCGGTGTTGTTGCACGCGCCAAGGATGGTGGAATGGGTTACAGCTTTGTTATCATCGTACATTCTAACAAAATTTCAACGGTGTACGGCCATTTGTCGCGCGTGACGGCAGTGGAAGATGATATGGTTACTGCCGGTGAAATTATTGGTTATAGTGGCGGCATGCCCGGAACACGTGGCGCCGGTCCGTTTGTGACTGGCCCGCATTTGCATTTTGAAGTTCGCTCTGAAGGCATTCCGGTAAATGCGATGGATTTTATTGATTAGTGTTTAGAGACATCTGAAGAGGTCTCATTACGGTTTTTTGTGTAGCAATATGCCCAATGGAGTTGATGAAAGTCCCACGGTTGTGTCTCCGAGTGAATCAAGACGGATTAAACGCGTTTCAAACGTTTCCGTACCATTGATGAGCGCCATATTCAGATTGTCAAGATTGCTCAAAGTAATGAGATAGGATTTGCTTTCGCCGGGTGCTAAGGTGTCCTCGTATGTGAGCGTCTGTTGATTTTGAGAATTAAGAATTGACGTTCCGTTGGCGAAATTGCGTTGCATCAGGAGGTCGCCCAGCACGCCACCGTTGGAGCGATATACCGACAGCGTTTTGCTTACGTTGGTGGTAACATTTGTGGCAGAAAAAAATCCAAGCACCATGCTGTTGAGGTAGCGCTTTTCTGAACTGTTGTTGGTAACGGTGATGCCGCCTATTGTCGTCAACGGCTTAAGGAGGGGCGCACCGGATGCTACGGCGCCGGACGTTGCTTTTGCGGTAATATCGGCATAGCTCATAAACGAACCGGTAGAAGTGGCGGAGAGGCCCGCGTCATTGGTCACAAAAATGGAATAATTATACGTTGAACCGGCAAGAACGACGACATCTTTGGAGAATGACTTTGCGGTGGGAAGAGAAATGGTTGAGGTAACACCGCCCTCATAGCCAACGTTGATTTCCGCACGAGCGGGGAGGGTAGTGGCAAAATTAAATGAGGTTTTTGCGCCGTCAGTCGTTTTTTTCTGTTGAACTGAAATTGATTCAAGATTAAGGTTCAGCACTGCGGGCGTTGAGGGCGTTGATGATACGGTGGAGGTTGGCGTCGTAAAATCTTGTGCGGGGGGCGGGGTACCTGCCGGTGGGGCAGTCAACATCGTAACTATTTTGTAATCAGGAAAAAAAGCGTCTGGCACGTCCTGAATCTGCTTAAAGCTAAATCCGCGCGACAAAAATTCTTCTTCGGATTTAATCCATTGAATTGAGCCGCGTTCATCCGTAACTTCATAAACTTTCGGATCGGTCTGAATTTTTATGAGCGAACCCTTTTTAAACGTCACACTCGGACCGAGAGGATACTGTGATAGTGACACCAAAGAGACCTCGGTGACACCTTTAAATGACGTTCCAAAATGGGACGCATACACCGATAACAGAGGAAACGGGCGCCGCGCGCCATCTTTGACCCAATAAACGGCAGTTGAGCCGGATCCCTTAATTAGTAGCGGTGGTTGTTCAATTGCCGCATGAGAGAAAAACGGAACGGTCAGTGACATTAAAAGTGGGACTCCTAGGGTTGTAAGAAAGCGACGGTGCATAGATGAATGATTAGGCATCCATTGTACCATAAACGCGAAATTAAGTGGCGCTGGCTGGACCCACTGCTATTCAGTGTCGCAGAAGGTATATTGTGCGACGCCATACTATTCTAGAAACTCCACCAGTTGCCCCACCTCCCTTCCACGGCAGAAATTAAAATATGACGAATGCCTTGTCGCCAAACCGCACATCAATCGTGCGCGCAGAAGGATATTGTCGCAGTGCGGATCTCAGCTTCTCAATTTGTGTCTGCATGTCACCATCGGTGGTCAGCATTGCCACCACTCCCCCTTTATAATGGGCACGCAGTACCGTATCGTTGGGTTCAGCTATCTGTATTTGCATTAAATCACGCTCTTCAAGACGTAAACCCCGCGTGAGTAATTCGCGAATACTCTTCAGCAGTTCTGCTCTGATCGGAATCTCGTGCGGCATGAGCGTCACCTCGTACTGCAAATCAATAATGGGCATCGTCATATCAGGTGTCGCAGAATTGCTGTTGAAAACGCGTACTACTCGGCCATCGCTTGCCAGAGTCCCGCGCGATAGTTTTGTGTTAATGAGCGCTATTGAGCGCACCTCATGCGCATTGACCACCAGTGTATGCGGAAATATTTTTTTGACCGTTACATTTTCCAGCACCAAGGCGCGGGAAAGTTCACGAACCATTGTACGCGTTGAAAACGTAAAATAATTGAGTCGCTGACGGTAAATAATTTCGCGCGCTCGCGCGGCGCCTACACTATCAAGTCCGGAAATTGCCACGTCACTAAGAACAAAAAAATCATGGGAACCGGCGATAAAAAGGGTGGCAAATAAAATTATGCCGAGTATTGCGATGCGCAACAATGTGCCACGTGAAATTACGCCGCCGCCGCGCTTAACCGTGCGGTGCGCCAGTTGCCAACGAGCGAAACGATTCATAGGGTAAACGATCACGCAGGATGCGCGGCAATAATACCGTACCATCCTCTTGCTGGTGCTGTTCCAGTATTGCCAGCCACAAGCGGTCACTTGCCGCAGTGCCGTTTACGGTGTGCGCGAGTGTCGGCTCTCCGTCCGTTTGTTCACAGCGAATATGCAAGCGTCGCGTTTGGTAGTCCGTGGTGTTACTGGTAGAAGTGAGTTCGCGATAACGCATTTGTGACGGAAAATACGCCTCAATGTCAAATTTTTGCGCCGCAGGAAACCCCAAGTCGCCGGTGCAGATATTTACCACGCGATAATGAAGTTCAAACGCAGATACGATTTCCTCCTCTATTGCCAAAAAAGTACGATGCAAAGCACGCGACTGTTCAGGATCTGCAAAGGCAAGCATTTCCATTTTTTGAAACTGATGTACACGCAAAATGCCTTGCTGATCTTTGCCATAACTTCCGGCCTCGCGACGAAAGCAGGTGGTCTCGGCGCAATATTTTTTTGGAAGTTCCGCGGCGCCGATTATTTCGTCATCGTGCAGAGATAACAGCGGTACTTCGGACGTTCCCACCAAAAATAGATTATCCTCGCCCGTGTTAACGGTGTACACCTCATTTCGGTCGGCGGGAAAATGTCCGGTGCCAAACATGGCGCGTTCACGCACTAACACCGGTGGGACAACCCGTTCAAATCCGTGTTTCGCTATAATTTCGCTCACGACATCCATCACGGCGCGCTGAAGTAATGCCACGGGTCCGGTGAGATAATAAAATCGCGATCCGGAGGTGCGAGTCCCCTGTTCCATTTTTATAAATGGCGTGACAGTCGGCAGTTCATAATACGGGCGAACCGTGAATGCATAGGTGGGTACGTCTCCGCCGGTGCGGATAACCACATTATCATTTTCGGACGTGCCCATCGGCGTTTCATCGTCGTTAATGTTTGGCAGAGTTGCGATCAGCTCATCTCGCAGTGATTCATCCTTTGCAAGCTCTCGATCCCCTTCTTTTATGGACGCTGACAACTCGTGCAGTGCGGCACGCTCCTCGGGAGATGGTTTTTGCTGTGAACGATTTTTCAATTCGTGGCGCAGAGTATCAAGAGTTGCCTGTGCACTGCGAATACGCTGATCAGTCGCCAACAGCAGATCAAAATCAACGGTGACGCCACGCGATTGTGCGCTTTTTTTTACGCGCTCTGGATCATGACGAATTAATTTTATGTCAAGCATACGGGTAGCATTATACCCCTTTTTTTATTGTGTGCAATATTTTGCGATTATTAGGAGCAACGTTCATGCGTAATGCGCGGTCAAGGGTTACCCAACTCACGTCACACACCTCTCGGCATGACGGACGAACCGCTGAGGGAGTGTCGGTCTTCATGAGATACACAATCAAAATAATCTGAATGTGCGGACGATTCGGATGAAACCATGAAAAGACATCCACCAGCCGCTCGGCAGTGGCGCGAATGCCCACTTCCTCCAGCACTTCGCGTTCCACGGCTTGGCGCGGCGTTTCGCCAAATTCAAGTTTGCCGCCGGGGAATTCCCAGCGGTGGTGCATGCCGCGATTTTTTGGGTCAAAGCGTTTACTCATTAATATACGCCCATCCGCGCGCATCACGGCACCAAGCGCCACGGCAATTTGGCGTTTTACGGCGTTCTGCATAGACGTTTTTTTATATGCGACGTTGCATAGCGTGTGCGCTGAAATGGTTTGAGACGAACTATTTTAACGGGCATTTTTTGTGCGCTGGCCCACGTCTGAAGGACATCAACGCCAAATTTTTGGTCGTGTCCTAACACCACCACCTGCGGCTTAATTTTTTTTATGTGGTATAAAATATCCGTTGGATGGCCGGCAACGGCTCGAGTAACGACGCGCAGTGCCTGCACAACGGCGATGCGTTCTTTTTGGTTATGCACCGGAGGGCGTCCGGTTAACGCCGCGCGGCGGTCATCGCGTGATACCACTACGAATAGTTCAGTGCCGTACCGAGCCGCCTGCGTCAAAAAATGGACGTGTCCGCGGTGGACTATGTCAAACGTGCCAAAACAGATGACGCGGCGTACTGACATACGGCTTATGCGCTGACTAGCTTAATAAGCGCACGCAGGGGCATTTTTGAAAGGTATATATTGGCGGCAACGTCGGATCCGCAAATGAGCATGCGCTTGCTATGGTGCAAATACCATTCTGCTTTTGGTTCCAATTTTTTTACGACCGTATAAGCCGACGTTAGGTCAACGGCGGTATGTGGCAGTGAACGAATGGAGCGAAATTTATTTTTTGGATTTATCACCACCACCACGTGCGCCCCCTCCTGCGACGCGCGGCGTAGAACAACTTTTGCATTAACTTCGGTTTCTATGCCAACTGCCCTACCCCACCGCGATTTAAATGCGGTGGCACTGCGCCAGTCCTTTTGCAAAGTATATTTTTCCACAAGCGCGGCATACACCGCATCAAGATAGGTTTCACCAAATGCCGTTAGCTCTGCAGATGTGGCGCCGAGCAGAGTGCAGTAGGTATTTACCGAGCCAATAGAAAATTCCGCTCGTGGCGCATTAATGAGCGTGCCATGATCATCTTCGTTGACATACGCGAGCAATTCATCAACCGCCGCTTTTTTTGCGGGGGTCAGCAATATTTTTTTTTGCTTTAACAAATGCTGATATACCAATGTCGCACAGCAATGTTTGGCATCCCCTTTATGTTCATCAAACATACCGCGACCCACCCCGAGGTACATCGTAAGAGCCCGCTCGGCAATCGGCCGCTTTATGGTGTTGGATGCGACATAAGAAATTTTTGCGCGACCCCAGCGCGCCACAAAACGATGCAGGAGCCAGATGGCCGCAATTTCATCCAGATGTGGCGCGTTATGTGTTATGATTGTCGGCATGTTGTTCCGGTTTAAGCGTGGGGAATAATATGACGTCCTTCAGGCTGGAGGCGTTGGTAATGAGCGCGGCTAAACGATCTATCCCGATGCCGAATCCGCTGGTGGGCGGCATGCCGTGCTCCAGTGCGCGCAGGAAATCTTCGTCCAACCATTGCGCATCCTGACTGCCGCGCTCGCGTAGTTCCTGCTGGGCCATAAGCACGGCGCGTTGATCTATCGGGTCATTTAATTCGTGATAATAGGCATTGACAATTTCTGCGCCCGCGACAACCAGTTGTAGGGATGCGCTTTTTGTTTCGTCGTGCGGGGAACGTTTTGCAAGCGGTTTTAGCTCTCGGGGATAGTCAGAAATCCACGTGGGCTGAACAATTTTCAGGCGCGTTGTTTTTTTGAAAATTTCGTCACAATACTCCCCCCACCCCACACAGCCGGTAAAATCAATTTCAACGTTGATATTTTGAACGGCGGCTATGAGAGACGGTTCGTCCGGACATTGGTTAATATCAATATGGGTCGCCTCATAAATGGCCTCTCTGAATGTTTTGCGCGCCCACGGCGTATCAAATTGAGCCGCCGTGCCTGTGGCAATCGTTACGGCGTGCACCACCAGTTCCTCAATAAAACGAATGAAATTTTCTTCTGATACATATGCCCAGTACAGTTCAAGCATGGTGAATTCGGGGTTGTGCGCATAGTCAATTCCTTCATTGCGAAAACAGCGGCCCAGTTCGTATACTTTTTCAAACCCCCCCACGACGAGGCGCTTGAGATATAATTCCGGCGCGACGCGCAAATATAAATCAATGTCCAGCGCGTTATGGTGCGTGACAAACGGACGCGCGTTGGCGCCACCCGGAATTGGTTGCAGGATCGGTGTTTCAACTTCCAAGAAGCCGCGGTCGTTTAAAAATTGTCGGAAGCCGGAAATCAATTTACTGCGCACCACAAATCGTTCGCGTACCTCCGGATTTACGATGAGATCCAATTCGCGCTGACGATAGCGTGTTTCTATATCCTGTAAACCGTGCCACTTTTCCGGCAAAGGCAGGAGCGCTTTGGCAAGCAGTTTTAATTGCGCGACCTCCAAGGTACGCTCCCCCACTTTAGTGACAATGAGTTTACCGCGTGCTTCAACGATATCGGCATGATCAAAAAAATTTTTTGCCGCGGCATAGGTATCCTCACCGAGAACATCACGGCGCAAATGTAGTTGTATGCGACCGGTGCCGTCGCGCAAATCAGCAAACGCGGAGCCGCCATGCCAACGCAAACTTATGAGACGGCCGCAGAGCGTAATAGCTGAATCGGCATTGCGCAGTTCATCAAACGCATCAAGCGCTTGCGCAATGGTGTGTGTTCGATTATTTTCGTCATTGAATGCCGAAGTGCCGGTCGCGGCAAGGTCTAGTATTTTTTGTATGCGTACCGCGCGCTCGTCCTGATATCCGCCAGACATATAATTTAGGTGATTGCCGTAATATGATACGTCGTTTTTTTAACCGGTGTCGTTACCTCTACGGTGTCGCCGACTGCGCGGCCCAAAAATGCCTCGCCAAGCGGTGATTCATTGGAAATTTTTCCCGCGCTCGGATCAGCGTCATTTGAACCAACGATGGTGTATGATTTTTTTTCCGTTCCCACCATGAGGCCGACGGTTGAGCCGATCTGTACCGTTGCCGTAGGTCCGCTCTGCTCTGCGGAGCTAATGATGTGCGCATTGGAAAGGGTGTGCTCAATTTGGGCAATGCGCGTCTGAATAAACGCCATGCGATCCCGCGCTTCGTGATATTCGGCATTTTCCGAAAGGTCGCCCTGCTGTTTTGCATCGTCTATTTGAACGGCACATTCACGCATGGTAACGGTTTTTAATTGCATCAGCTCGTCCTGTAGTTCCTGTAAACGCTGTGCCGTAACATATTGTGGCTCTGACATAGAAAATAGCGCCGTAGTGCGCAAGGATAGTATAAAGAATACGGTGAAAAGCGTCAACAAAAGTGACCGGCTATGCGACTAATGAATAAAAATCACCGTTTTTAACGATAAACTTTTCATGGACAAGCGCATCCAATGCGTTAGCGATTTGGTTGACTGTTTTTGCAGGGTATTTTTTATGCAGGTGAATGGCGGTCATCTGTTTGTTCTTAAGTAATAATCGCAGAATTTGTCCGCGCAGTTGTCGCACGGATCCGTTAAATTTTGACTGCTTTGAGTAATGGAGCGACAGGCGCGATGCGTCGTGAGACGCTTTTTTTAGAGAGGAGCCGTAATCCATCAGCGCCCAATACCAGCGACGCGGATTTTTTCGGTCAACCGTTTTGAAAATCAATTTTAATAATTGTCTGTCCGAAATATTTTTTTTGCCGGCAAAAAAGTGATGCAAATAAACGGTCCGTATGTTGGTTTCTATAAACGCGCACGGAATATTATAGGCAAACGCCATAATTGACGCGGCCGTGTTAGGACCAATGCCGGGAAGTTTTTGGAGCGCCTCAAGGGTGCGCGGGAGCGCCCCATCATAATCGCGGACAACAAGGTCTGCGATGCGTTTTAAAAATAATGCGCGGCGGTTATAGCCCAAACCACTCCATGCAGAGAGCACCCGCGGTGTGGGAGCGCGCGCCAGAACGTCCCACGTGGGGAATGTATTCAAAAATTTTGCATAAAATTCCTGCACGCGCACCACTTGTGTCTGTTGTAACATTATTTCAGATACCGCTATGTGATACGGGTTGGTCGTTTTTCGCCATGCAAGGTCAAAGCGTCCGTGCGCACGATAGTGACACAGTACCAAACGTTTGAATTCAGAAAGAGACGGTTGCATGGATAGCATGTTATAATAATGCCGTACTTTTTTCAAGAATATGTGGCGTCGTTCATTATGGATTCGCGTGTGGGTACCGGTTGCTCTTTTTTTAATGGGAACGCTGGCCGGACTGCTTGTTATTATCGTTGTTTCGCCTCCTCTGCCAATAACCGAACAGACGCAGGTAACACTCATTCGTTCGTCTGACAGCCGCGTCAATCAGTATGTGCGACCGGTGCGTTCTTATGACGTTACACGAATTAATGCACGTCTCTCGCCGCGTGAGCGCGCACTTGCAGAATTTATTACGCGTCAAAATTATTCTACGCGTCGCGGCACGGTAAGCGTTTATGTAGAAGATCTGACGGATGCAACGGCCTTTGGTTTTCGTGCAGACGAAACGTATACGCCGGCAAGTTTATTGAAGATACCTCTTGCCATGGCGGCTCGCAGTGACAACAACGGACGTTATTCCCTTTCGGCAGAATCGATGAATGAAAATAGCGGTGAATATTTTAGGAGTGACAAACGCGCGCTCGTTGCGGGCAGGCAATATTCATTTGAAAACGTGCTGTCTGCAATGCTCGTATCATCCGATAACAACGCGCGTACATTAATTGCCGCAACGGTGGGCGGCGACAATGCCATTAAAAACGTTTTTGATGAACTGCAAATAGCATATCCGTCAGCAGATCCTATGCTTTCGCCACGCCAGTACGCCGGAATTATTCGCGCTCTGGTGAACGGCACGTATGCGGGAGATCAGCAGTCAGAGTATATACTGCGACTGCTTGCCGAATCTGATTTCGTGTTCGGCATGCGTGCCGGCATTCCTTCGGGTGTGCCGGTTGCCAGTAAATTCGGCGAGCACACCGTGTATGGAGCCGGTAATCAATTGCACAGAAGTGAACTGCACGAATGTGGCGTTATCTATGCCGAGGTGCGGCCATTTATATTATGCGTCATGACCAAAGGTCAAAATTTGGCACAGCAAGCTGACGTTATTCGTGAAGTAAGCCGGTTTGTGTACGGATTAATGGTTCCGTGATATAATTCACCTGTTATTAATTAATCAAAAAAAATTATGCGTTCTTCATGGATCGCGACGTCTGTTGTATTAGCAGGGCTTATTCCGTTTATAGCTCACGCACAAGTAGTAAAGCCATCCAAGCCGGAGAAACAATCCGCTCCGACAACGATGAACAAAACGGCGAACAGCGCCAAAATTAAAAAAGAGGCGCGCAAGGCAATGATGGAAACAGCACGCGCGGCGCATAAGGCGGCAAATGAAGCGGCGCGTACACAGTACACCGATGCATTAAAAGCGGCCAAGGCGATAAAGTCAAAGGACCAGATGAAAGCGGCCAAGGCGGCGTTTGACGCGGCAAAAAAAGCGGCGCAAACAAAATTAAAGGCAGATCTTGAAGCGGCAAAAACAGCGCCGGTAACCCCAGCGCCGGTAACCCAATAGAGCTGACATTAAAAAACTCGCGGCCGATAACCGCGAGTTTATTCCGCATTATGCCGCGCTCTTTTTTGCTTTTTTAACCTTTGGCTTGACGACGTCATCCGGTGTTGACGGTTCAATGGTTACCACGGGCGATACGAATTTCAAGATGCGATCCAACTTGCTGTTTATCATGTCAAATTGAATTTTATATTTATCAACATCTGGCGCAGAGGGACGTGGCGCTGACGGACGCGAAAAACCGCCATCATAGCTTGGCCGTGAAAATTGTGGTTTTTCTTCGCGCTGAAAGCAGTTGTTGCAGAACACCGGCTTAGTGCCATTCGGACGGAAAGGGACTTGGCATGAATTGCCACATTGTGCGCATGTAGCGTTAAAAAGCTCGCGTTCTCCACGTTCATTACCACCAAAGGGGCGTCGTCCGCGATCGCCACCTGACTTGTTATAAAATGCCATATATTTCACTGAATTTGGTTAAATGGATTGTAAGATGACAGCGTACCATGTATCATCGTTTTATGCAACTCCCCTATCGTAAGCCACCTACATTTACTCCGCTCGGCGCCGATCCGCATATTACCGCGCAAAAGCTGGCGGAGCTGAAAAATAAATTGGCAAAATTACTCGCCGGCCGGCCTCATTTGGCTGACGAAGTGCATCGTCTGGCGCAAAACGGCGATTTTTCCGAAAATGCAGAATATCAAACCGCCAAAGGACGCTTGCGCGGCGTGAATGATTCCATCGCGCGGCTTGAACATCAAATCAATAACGCCGTGCTCATTAATCAATCAAATACGGATGAAGTGGCGATCGGCCATACCGTGACCGTTTTGTGTGACGGCAAGGAACGCACCTTCCACATTTTAGGGTCAAGCGAAACGAACCCCAAAGATGGCGTTATTTCTTATAATTCGCCCATTGGGTCTGCCCTGCTCGGCCATCCAGTTGGTAGCACCGTTACCATTACCTTACCGACCAAAAAACTGGTGTACGAAATTGTACGGATATTGTGAGGGTGAATTGAAAAAGAATGCACACAGCCGGCGGACTAAGCTCGGGCAGGCAAAAGAAAGAATGTTATTTATCAACTGTCGGTGAGCCCCAAAGACGATAGGTAAATGCTCCGTAACGCCACTCACGGTCTTGCTCTGGATTGGCAAGCGTGACTTGATTATTTTGCAGGGTTGGCGTCGCCTTTGCATCAACATGTATTCCGTCACTGACATTTCTAATTATGTTATTTTCAATCACCGGCGACCCGCCCAGTACCACAATGCCGGCGTGGCAATCCTCAATCGTATTCCCGCGAACAATCTGTGTTCCGCTCTGTATATCTACGCCCTCATGTCCGCAATCTGAAAGCTGATTATTCAAAACCTGAATCGGCGAATGACCGGAAGAAACCGCGCCCCAAAAGGTATGCCTAACGATGCTATTACGAAGTATGCTGTCCGGCTGTCTGCCGATCGGATTTACACCGTTCCGGCTGTACTCAACGATTATATGATCAAGGATGCTCCCATTCCCGCTAAAAATTATCGCTTCCCAATCGGCATACGTTGGAATTTTACTTGCGGAGGTGAAGATAATAGGAGCATCTTCTGTCCCGCTCGCGATTATTTTACGCAAGACGTGCAAGTTGGAGTGCGCAGTGGCATAAGAAAGAAGGCGCGTGGGATCCAAATCGTTGTATCCATCGGCGGGGACTTCATCTCCCCCCTTTTGGTCGTCTCCAACCTCAAAACGCACAATTGCGCCGGGCCGAACAGTCAAATTTCCAAGTATTGTCGTGTCGCCGGTAATCCTAATATTCTCGCTCCAGACCTGATTGCCGATATAAAAACCACTCCGCGAGACATTTTTAATTTCGGAAGTACTGAAGAATTTAAATGCGAATCCCGCCAAGGCAAGCACGAAAATCACGGCGAGATAGGTAAGAAATCTTTTTGGGGGGCTCATCATAATTATTTACATTCTACCATCTCTCAATCTGCCTGCCGAGACGCGAGCGAAGTCGAGGGTGCGCCGGTCATTCGCCATCTCATCCAAGCCGGACAACATTTTTATCTCGTGGATAATTCTCAGGCGATCAGGCTCCAAATACTGGGTCGCTTTTTCGAAAGTACCATTAACATTTCACTTTGCATGTCCAATTGGGGTAGCTGTCGCTCTTGTGGCGATTGTTTTCCCACTTAAGCGGTTGCAAGTTGCTTATATCATCCGAGCCGCCTTTGGCAACCGGTTTGATATGATCAACCTCCCATCCCCACTGCACTGTTTGACCGTACTTCGCGCGTTGCATGCTGGCACCACACTTATCTTTTCGGTAGCTTGGATAGCTGGGCTCGATCTCACCTTTTTTCCAGACGGTCTCAATGGTTGCTTCATCAAAAGCGGAACCATCGCGTCCTGTGCTGTAATTTCTTGCCATACTTCTTTTTGGTAGTTAATTATCTTCACCCGTCGACATCATGTCACTAAGCCATTGGGATAGTTACATTTTAAGCGGCTTAAGCTTTCTCTGTCAACTCTGTCAAGTGTTAATTACCTGTGGATAACTTTTTGCATATCTTTGACATACCCACTATAATGACGATATGCACGCAATACAAGAAAAACTACTTAGAGTAATTGAGGATAAAAATGTTGGAGGTCTTACATTACGCCAAATCGGAGATTTAATAGATGAAAAATTCCCCCAAAAAGTTAAGCATCACCTATCCCAACTGGAACGAAGGGGTTTTATTTTGATTGATAAAAAAAATAAGAAAATTATCCGAATTAGCAACAAAACAAAAGCTGGAGATATTTTTGTTTCAATACCAATAGTCGGTGCGGCTAATTGTGGCCCAGCAACCATTTATGCCGATCAAAATATTGAAGGATACTTGAAAATATCCAAACGGCTCGCTCCAAACAAGAAAAGTGTTTTCGCTTTACGAGCTGAAGGCAACTCTCTCAATAAAGCGAATATCAGTGGTAAGAATGTAGAAACTGGAGATTTTGTTATTGTGGACAGCGAAAACACATCACCGCGCGATGGTGATTATGTGGTATCGGTTATTGATGGTATGGCAAACATAAAAAAATATCGTCTGGATAGAGAAAATTCCAGAATTGCTTTGTTGTCAGAATCGACACAAGAATATTCACCAATTTTTATACACAAAAAGGATGATTTTAGAATTAGTGGTAAAGTTGTGAAGGTTGTGAAGAACCTTGAGCAGTAATTATGCTAAAATAGGATTGAAGATTTTATGAATAAAAAAGAAATCAAATTTAAGTTAGCAGAGTTATTTTCCGGTCCTGGCGGACTTGCACTTGGTGCAATCCGATCTTCTGTCGAAAATGACAATACTACCTATATCATTGAGCCAGTTTGGGCAAATGATTACGATGCCGATACATGCAAAACCTACGCTCGCAATATTCACGACGGAAACGAAAAGAATGTTGTCTGTGCAGATGTTCGAGAGATAGATTTT
>CAZUSU010000005.1:0-16468 GCA_964623315.1 uncultured Gammaproteobacteria bacterium
TCACGCCTGTTGCGCGGATCGCCGATCTTTCAAGATCCAGACGATATTCTTGCCTGCACCGATCTCGAGAACGCCGCGCAGCGGTTCAAGCTTTGGCTGGGATACGCCGCCGTCATCCAGAACATCTAGCGCGAATAGAAACGTCCGAAAGCCAAGCCCGAAAGCATCGCGCAACCGCGTGGCGTGAGTAGGGCTTATTTTTTATTCGCACAATTTTATCGCCACAATTTGACATTCGGTTTCTGTTCGGATATAATATGTTTATTACTCATTAAGTTTGGAGATATGCAAAACGTGCAACAAGAAATCGTTTTATACACTGGCCCGCAGGGCGCCGAAAAGGTTAAGGTTCGGATGGACAAGGACACGGTGTGGTTAACGCAGGCGCAGATCGCCACCGTTCTTGGTACACAGCGGCCGGCCATAACAAAACATTTGAATAATATTTTTAAAACAGCTGAATTGAGCGAAAATTCAGTATGTTCCATCTTGGAACATACTGCGGCAGATGGCAAAACATATAAGGTGCAGGTTTATAATCTAGACGCAATTATTTCAGTCGGCTACCGCGTTAATTCCAAACGTGCAACACAGTTTCGTGTTTGGGCAACAGGCGTTTTGCGCGATCACATCATGAAGGGCTACACAATCAACGAATCGCGGCTCAAGGAAACGACGTCGCGCGCGCATGAGCTTGAGCGCGCGGTGCGACTGATTCGTTCGTCAGCGGACGCCCGCACACTAAAAAGCAGTGAGGCGCGCGGGCTACTCACGGTCATCACGGAATACGCGCACTCGTGGTCGCTCCTACAGCAGTATGATGATGAACAGCTCAAGGTGCAACGTACCCGCACAACAGATTTTAAAACCATCATGTATGATGAAGCAAAACAGGCAATCACAGAACTCAAGCGCCACGTGCTTCATAAAAAAGAGGCCGGAACTCTGTTTGGCATTGAGCGCGAGAGCGGACTTGATCGCGTGCTTGGCGCAATCACACAAACATTCGGCGGCAAACAATTATACGCTTCGCTTGAAGAGCGCGCGGCGCATTTGTTGTACTTCATCATCAAAGATCATCCTTTTTCCGACGGCAACAAACGCATCGGAGCATTTATGTTTGTGCGGTTTTTGGAAATCAATGCATTTGGGCGCGACAAACGTGGCGAGCGCAAAATTAATCCCAACACTTTGGTTGCACTGGCGTTGCTGATTGCGCAAAGCTCGCCGAAAGACAAAGAAATAATGGTTGCGCTCATTACAAATTTGTTGAGCGAAGCAAAATAATGGTACACTTCCCTCACTATTTTTCAATCGTATGCCCGAACCATCAGACCCATTTAATGCGTGGAACAATCAACAGACCGATCAGCAACGCATGGATGCAATTACAGTGCGGTTTGGGCATTCGGGACACGAGTATCCGCAGACTTTTCTGGAATGGCGCACGCGCGCACAGCTGGTGCTTGAGCATCATTATCGGATTGCGCGGGATTTTGCCCACAATTATTCGTTGAATTGTTTTACTCCCGAGCATACAGCTCATCCGATTTGTACCATTAATGCGCGGATTAGCACGCTTCTTAAAGTCGTTTCAACACAAGGTGCTAAGTATGAGCTTCCATCATATAACCGTCTTGAGATGGGCGATGAAAAATCTCCAACCACGCCGCTCACCCCCGAGGAGCGAGCCCAATTTGATATGTTGGTAACGAGTACAACAGATTTTGAAATGGAACTCGCGAAATTTAGGTCAGCAGGTGCTGTACCTCAAATATCGGCTATCACAACACCAGCGGCTGTTACGCGAACACCAACCACCGCATCACAAGCACCGCGAGCCGCGCTACAAAGCGGTTCTGTTCAAGAGTTGGCAGGTGGAATTCAGCGTTCTGGTGTTGTAGTGCGTCAACCAGAATCACAGCGTAGCATCGAGTCACGTGTAGAGCTCATCAATCCTCTTGAAGACGCGCGTGGGTTTACGCTACAGTTTACGAGGCTCTTTAACGAACTTAACATGCCAGCATGGGCAGACGCCCTTGCGGGTGTTGAACAAAAAATCGCGGCGCTGTCAGCAGACAAACGAGAGTTTATTGAGCGTGAAATGCAGGATGGCGCCCACGCCTTTTTGATGCCGGGCAAACGAATTATTAAAGAAACACTCGGCGCTGCAATTCAAAACATGAAGCCAGTGTGGTATGAAAATGGTCAGGAGAAAACACTGGTAGCAACGTATCAGTGGGGTCATATCAGTAGTATGATCACAAACAAAAATGACGCACTGTTTGTTGATATGCCGGATGACCCTTATTTATTTTTAGCGCTGCCAACACCGCGTGCAGAACCAGACACCTTCAATAAAAAATTAACAGATCAGAAAGCACTTCTGCGAGAATGGCAAAAAGCCTATCCGGAATATATTGCCATGAACATTCCTGGCTACCTTGTTTTCCAAGCGCTTGAGACACGCGCAGCACTTACAACAGCACAAACACGAGGTGCACAAAACTTTACGGTGCGTCCGTTGGATTATTATGACGGCACGGACAATACTTCGTTTACTCGCTTTCTTGATCTGCCGGTGTCCGTCGGCGATGTGCCGTTTGGTTACTTCTTTCCGGGCAATCGGCAGCTCGGGCTGAACGGGGATGATGCGGGCGATGCGTATCCGAAGCGTGGCTTCCGTCTCGAGAGGAGGGTCAACCTTTGAATTTGATTCTTGAATTTGTTTTGTGATTTAATTTTTGTTTTTGAAATGGGGTTCGTACAACCACGCATTTATGCACATATTATCCACATGAGTAGGTATTGACATTCGGTTTCTGTTTGGTATAATGGAGGTATATAAAATTAATCCAAGGGGGTATGTCACAAAAACATTCATCCGACACCGAAAAGTCCGTCATCATCTTCAGCGACCAGCCAGTGCGGCGGGTTTGGAGTGAGGAAAAACAGCAATGGTTTTTTGCTATTGTTGATGTGGTACGTGTATTGACTGATTCGGTCAATCCAACAGACTATATCAATAAAATGAGGCTAAGAGATGCGGAATTAAACAAAGGGTGGGGACAATTTGTCCATACCCTTTGGATGGAAACTAAAGGTGGGCGTCAACAAATAAACTCTGCAAATGTTGAAGGGATATTGCGCTTTATTCAATCTATCCCTTCTCAAAAAGCTGAGCCATTTAAACTTTGGCTCGCAAAAGTCGGTTATGAACGCCTCCAAGAAACTGTTGACCCTGAACGCGCGGTCAAACGTGCGCGCGAAAATTGGAAACGCCTCGGGCGGCCGGAATCGTGGATTGAACGGCGCATGCAGGGCCAAGAAATTCGCAACAAACTCTCGGATTATTGGGATGGGCACGGCGTTGCAACTCCATCTGATTACGCAAAACTCACCAACGTTATTCATCACGAATGGACTGATATGACGGTTGGCGAGCACAAAGATCTAAAAAATCTTCCAAAACAAACAAATCTGCGTGATCACATGTGTGAAGCTGAGCTGTTGTTTACAGCCCTTGCAGAGTTTTCAACGAAAGAAATTGCAAATGTTGAACAGGCGGATGGTTATGATGAAAACGCTGACGCCGGCAAAAAAGGTGGTGGCATTGCACGAACAGCACGCACCGCGCTTGAAGAAAAAACCAAAAAATCAGTAATCACCGGCGAGAATTTTTTGGATGCGCCAGAACAAAAAAAGCTTGATGAAACTAATGATTAATGCGTTGAGCAGTGATTCGTTCGCAATATTCAGTTTTTTAAACCGTTACCATGAGTCGCGGTATATTAAGGTGTTGGCGAATCGTTTCATCAGTGGCGCGTGTGAATGTTGCTTGAGAGCCGCCCAAGTGCACCGTGTGTTTTCCAAACTCCGCGCTCAATGCATCCACCGCCGCATACACGCGCTGTAATTTTTCTATGCGCACCGGCGATTCAAACAACGAAGATTGCACCGACGCGTCAGCGCTCAAATCCGCCAGCACTACGCCGGTGGCGCGATACATTGTGCCACGTCTAAAAATTTCAGCAAGGAGCGTACGAACGTGCGCAATTAAATCATGCGGAAAATTTGAGGCGCGCGTAATTTTTGCTTCGGCCGCCGTGTGTGAAAATTGCTGTGTGCGCAGATACACCACCATGCGCCGCGCAACCAATCCGTGCCGCCGCGCTTTAATACAGGCATTTTCCAAATTACGGGTAATCTGCGCCATCAAAAATTCGGCATCGCCGGACGGCGGGGTAAATGTTTTTGTTTTTGAAATTGATGCGTATGAATTTTTTTCTTCCGTCACCACGGGCCACACGCATTCACCATTTAACTCGCCCCACATTTCCTGATGCGGTTTATTGAAATGCGCCGTAATAAAATCAAACGGCCGCTCAATAAAATCCAGCGCGGTGCGAATGTTAAGCGTGTACATATATTGCGCCGTGTTTGGCCCGACGCCCCAAATTTTTTCTACCGGCAGTGCGCTCAAATATCCACGGATTGCGCGTCCGGCGACCGCGGTAAATCCATTTGGTTTTTGCCACTTTGACGCAATTTTTGCGAGCGATTTGCTGGGAGCTAAACCAACGGAAACCGTAAACCCCAACTCCGCATCTATGGCCGCCTTCATTGCGCGCGCGATTTCTTCGTACCCCTTGTGCAACGGTCCGCGCAGGCCGGTAATTTCTGCAAACCCTTCGTCAATGCCGTATTCTTCAACCACACTGGTAAACCGCCGCATGATACTAAACATCCGTTTGGAAAACAGGGAATATGTTTCATAATCGCTTGGTAAAATAACGGCGTCGGGGCACATTTTCCGAATGTCAGACAACATCATACCGCGCACCACACCGCGTGCTTTTGCTTCGTATGAAAGTGACGAAGCAATGCCGCGTTCGCGCCCTGTCACCACGGGCCGGCCGCGCAGTTCCGGATGTAACGCCGTTTCGCAACTGGCAAAAAAAGCGTCTCCATCAATGTGCACAATGGCGCGCGGGAATGATTGGAGGTGTGGCGAGGTTTGCCAAGCGCCGATGGTCGGCATATTATGTGTATTTCCGAATCACACTCGTCACCACGCCCGCAACATTTATTTCATCGCGCGGGCGAATGTCCTGATATTTTTTATTTGCCGGACGCAAAATAACTTCGTCGCCGCGTTTCAAATAATATTTCATCGTCCATTCGTGGTCCACTTCGGCAACCACAATTTCACCGGCCTTTGGCGTGCGGCCACGCTCAACAATTACCATGTCGCCGGGCATGATGCCGGCATCAATCATGGAGTCGCCGGAAACCGTGAGCAGGTAAGACGCTTCTGGCCGCCGAATCAAAAACTGATCCAAACTCAACGTATCCACCAATTCTTCTTCGGCAGGCGACGGAAAACCTGCTTGCACCGTGCCCAGCACGCGCAATCCGTATAATTTAGTTGTGGGGATCAGCCGGCCGCCATCGGTTTTGCCAACCAATCCCTCTTCAACAAATTTTTCTACATATTTATGCAGAGAACCTTTTGATTCCACACCGTATAAATCCGCGAGCTCATCATATGAGGGGAGCCGGTGGAAACGGCGATAAAAACGAATCAGGTCTTTTTTACGGCGGTCAAACAGGGGTTGTGTCATAGAGTAATTAAAGGAGAACACAAGTTCTCCTAATACCAAGTATAGAGAACGAACGTTTTCCCTGTCAATGTGGATAACTTGTGCATGAGTTATCCCCTAGACAAAAATAAATAACGTGTTATAGTCAATTCATTATTCATAAAATTTTTTTATGCAAAAGGAGGATATCATCTTACAAAAGCTAGAGAAGCTAGACACACTTGAAAGCAAATTAGACGCATTTGCTGAATCAACTGATAAGCGGTTTGTTAAGATAGATGAGTGTATTACCGAAGTTCACGAAGAGGTGTGTGGGCTTCGCGAGGATCTCAAAGTGGATCGTGCGCGGTTGGTGCGCGTGGAAATGCGCTCCGGATTATAAAAAAACGACCCCGCGCCGAGCAAGTGGATGGTCCTTGCTCGGACGCGGAGTGTTCTAGGGTGTCGCCCCGCCCCTCTGACGAAACACACACCCTAGAACGCCGCTCCAACCAGCAATCCAACGACGGACGGACCGCCGCTAGCGTGCGGGTTGAGAGCGATGGTTGGCGCAAACCAGTAGTCCGCGGCGGTCCACACCGCCGCCGCACCGCTGGCCACACCCAGTACGATGGCGCCGATCTGCCACGTCTCGGCGGATTTCTGCAGTTCGCCGTAGCGTGCGATATCCGCCTCTTTGCGTGGCACGATCGCGCGGGCGGATTCGGCTTGGGAAAACGCGAACGCCCACGTGCCCACGGCTACTGCGCCGAGCGTCAGTACCGCCCCGCTTTTGATCCACGGGAATTTCCGTTCTGGCAGACGTCCCGTTTTTTTGGTGTTCACCACCGCAGGCGTGGATACCTGCGTCTGCGGTGTGGTGGACACTGGCGTTGGCGCGCGCAGTTTCCCCTCAATTTCATCAATGAGACGCTGTGCGTCCGAACGCGTTGCGGCGTCTGCCCCCTCCATGGCCATGACCAACCGCAGTTGCGCGCGCGCCTCCAGCAAATTGCCGTCTTCTTGGAAGGCGCGACCGGCGTTGAACAGCACTGCTGGCCGTTCCACCCCTGCCTTGCGCAGTTCAATGTGCGCTTCAAGAAACAGGTTGGCCGCCTCCGCAAAGCTCTTTGCCATGAACAGAGCTTTGGCGCGCGTTGCCTTTTTTTCCGCTTCGCGCACTGCCGGACTGGATGCCGGCTCTGCCCCTGCCTCAACGGCCAGCGCACCGCACAAAGCGAGCGCAGTCGCGAGGAATCCCATCAGACGACTTTTCACGTTAACCTCCTCGCGCAACGCCGTTGTGGCGAGCGCGCAATTTCCATGCAACCCTGCATAGAATATAACATACTATCAGCCCTGCCAAAAAAAAGCAAGGCTCTGGCCGCGTGCCGGCACGGTTACGATTTTTTGATCATTTTTTCCCGCATCCATTCAACCACCTTGCGGTTGCGCATGGACGACAGCACCATATCTTGTACGTCGGAGGTAAGCAGGCGGCGCAAGGCGTCTGCGTTGTCGTGATACGATTCGCGAATTGCCTCCAATTCCTCCTGTAATTCTTCTTTAGAAACCTCAATGGCATGTTCTCGCGCAATGGCAAAAGTAACTAATCCCATTTTGACGCGTTCCATTGCTTGGTCCGTAAAACCGGCGAGCACCTCTTCCGGATTTTTTTTCAGATCAGAAAAATATTTTTCTGCCGAAATATTGTGGCGCTTCAGCGACCCCAACAATTCTTGCAACATTTTGTGTCGTTCGCTTTCTATCATGTTGTCCGGCAAGTCATTAAATTGTGCGGCCGCAACCACCTGTTTTAACATATCAATTTCAGCGGCTTCCTCGGCGCGCCGCGTGTGTTCGTCTAAAATATTTTTTTGAATTTGCGCGCGCAGGGCGGCGACACTCGCCACATCTAATTTTTTTGCAAACGCTTCGTCTATTTCCGGCAGGACACGTGTTTCAATTTTTACCACACGAACTTTAAAGGTAATATTTTTACCGGCGTACATTTTTTGGTAGTGTTCGGCAGGAAACGGTAAGACAAATTCCAGTGCATCGCCCACGCGCGCGCCCAACAATTTTTCCGTGAATCCGGAAACGTAATACGGCTCGTCAAGATGCACCGTATGGCTACGGGCTTGGCCACCCTCCAGCGGCACCGCCCCATCCAGCAAATCAAGATCAACGGTTACTTGGTCAGTGGGGCCAGCAGTAGTGCCGGCCGCAACTTCAGCGACAGTGGCGTGCATGCGGCGCATGTCATTGAGCACGTCATTAATTTCTTTTTCTTCCACCGTTGGGGATTTTAATTCTGTTGAAATTTTTTCAAAATCCGGCAGTGTTACTTCCGGCAAAACAGAAATCACGGCGCGATATACCAGATCATTGTGCGGCGCCATTTTTTCAAACGTTACTTCTGGTGTGCCGATAGTGCGCAGGTCATGCGTTTTTATTGCATCCACAAAAGTTGAACGTACCACCTCTTCCATCGCGCGTTCCACGACGCTCATTTCTCCCACGTGCGCAACAACCACGTCATACGGCGCTTTGCCCGGCCGAAATCCGGCGAACTTCACCTCACTGGAAATTTTTTCAGCGGCGCGTTGGATAAACGGATTCTGCTCTGCTGGCGAAACAGTAATCGTTAATTCAACTTGCGACTTGGGTAGATTTTTAATCGTGACGTTCATAGCGTGCGGTCCGATTAATTTTTATTTCAATATCAACGGAATAATCAGAATCGCTACGATGTTGATGATTTTAATCATCGGGTTGATCGCGGGGCCGGCCGTATCTTTGTACGGATCGCCCACGGTGTCGCCGGTCACGGCGGCGCTGTGCGCGAACGAGCCCTTGCCGCCGTAATTTCCCTTTTCAATATATTTTTTTGCATTGTCCCATGCGGCGCCGCCTGTGGTCATGGAAATGGCTACAAACAAACCGGTGATGAGCGCACCAATGAGCAAGCCGCCCAGCGCGACCGGTCCCAAAAACACCCCCACCAAAATCGGCACAACAACGGGCAACAGTGCGGGAAAAATCATGGCACGCAGAGCGCCCTTCGTAACAATATCAACGCACTGTGCGTAATCCGGTTTTGCATGCCCTTCCATAATACCCGGAATTTCACGAAATTGACGGCGCACCTCTTCCACCACCTTGCCGGCAACTTTGCCCACAGCTTGCATGGCGCTCGCGCCAAACAAATACGTCACCAAGCCACCAATCATCAAACCGGTAATTACCAGCGGATCTGACAGATCAAAAAACTTTGTTGAACCGCGCTCGCTAATTTCCTGTGTGAAACTGGCAAACAACACCACAGACGCCAAACCGGCAGAGGCAATGGCGTAACCCTTGGTCACGGCCTTGGTTGTGTTTCCAACGGCGTCCAACGGATCGGTCACGTCGCGCACCGCGTCGGGTAATCCAGCCATTTCTGCAATACCGCCGGCGTTGTCCGTGATCGGACCAAACGCATCAATCGCCACAATAATGCCGGTCATGGAAAGCATGCTCATGACGGCAATGGCGACGCCGTACAAACCGGCCCACGTGTGTGCGGCTAAAATACCAAGTGCAATGATAATAATCGGCCACGCCGTAGAACGCATCCCTACCGCAATACCTGCAATAATGTTTGTGCCATGTCCGGTCTCTGACGCTTTTGCAATTGATTTTACCGGATTGAATTTATACGAAGTGTAGTAGTCGGTAATCCACACCATCAAACCAGTGACTGCCAAACCAACGAGCGCACACAACCACAATTTGAACGGCGCGTGTTCTTTCATCAGCCACATCGTTGCCGGATAAAATAACACTGCCGCAATAATTGCAGATCCGATTAATCCTTTATACAACGCTTTCATGATGTCGCGATCCGCGCCCAGTTTTACAAAGAAAATACCGGCGATGGAGGCGATAATGGAAATTGCGCCAAGCAGTAACGGGAACACCACAGCCGCCTCATCGTTGCGGAAGGTAAAATAGCCGAGCAACATGGCGGCAACAGCGGTGACGGCGTATGTTTCAAAAAGATCGGCTGCCATACCGGCACAATCGCCCACATTGTCTCCCACATTATCTGCAATCACGGCCGGATTGCGCGGGTCGTCTTCCGGAATTCCCTTTTCAACCTTACCCACGAGATCAGCGCCTACGTCTGCGGCTTTGGTATAAATACCGCCACCCAAACGCGCAAAAACAGAAATTAAACTGGCGCCAAATGACAACCCAACGAGCGCGGCAACGTCTTTGGTAATCCAGTAATATGAAGTGACGCCAATAAGACCAAGCCCCACAACAAACAAGCCGGTTACAGCACCGCCCTTAAACGCCAATTCAAGCGCTTCGGCCATGCCTTTGCGCGCCGCTTCGGTGGTGCGAATATTAGCGCGCACAGAAATGCTCATGCCCACGTAGCCGGCCACTGCACTGCACACGGCGCCAACGGCAAAGCCGGCGGCAGTTTTAAAGTTGATCAGTGCCCATAAAATGGCAAAAACAACCAGCCCGATCCACGCCACGGCGCGCGTTTGGCGCTTCAAGTATGCCTCCGCGCCCTCTTGAATGGCACGCGCAATGGCGCGCATGCGGTCGTCACCGGTTGGCTGGGATAAAATCCAGCGCGCAAGCCATCCGCCAAAGGCAATGGCACCAACGCCCACGACAAGAGCTACAATAAGAATGATGTTCATAGGTTTTTAAACTGTGGCTATAATAACGCAGGAGGGGTTGGGGAGTCAAGAATGCTACCGATTCACCGCGAACTTGACAAAATAGTTCGTTTCGCGTATAAAAAGATTAATCATTGAGCGGTCACGTTGACTGCTGGATGAAACTGCGCAATCAGGCGCATCGCTCGGGCGACTAAAAATCCCCGGTAAGGAAGGTACAAAATGTCAAATCAGCCCACTCCGCAGGCAGAGGCCATCGTCCGGATTCCGGTGACGGCTATCGATCCAAACCCGTTCCAACAGCGCAAGACGTTCGACGACAAGTACATCGGCGAACTCGCGGACAGCATCAAGGCCGGTGGCGGGCTGATCAATCCGATCTCGGTGCGGCCGCATCCGGGAATGCCTAACCGCTACCAGCTGATCGCCGGCGAGTGCCGCTGGCGCGCGCATCGGCGGCTCGGTTGGATGGAGATCCAAGCGATCGTGCGCGTGGACATGCCGGACGATCGGATGGAAGAGTTGGCGCTCATCGAGAACACCAAGCGCGCCGATCTTCTGCCGATGGAGGAGGCGAATGGCTACCAGCGCTTGCTCGAAGCCAACAACAACGATGTCGAAGTCGTGGCGAGGAAGACCGGCACAGGCAGTCAGACCATCCAGAAGCGCGTGGCACTGCTCGCTCTCCACTCGGACGTGCAGATCATGGTAGATCAGCGCAAGATCTCGCTCGAGATGGCCGAGGTACTGCTCAGTGTGGAAGATCCGGAGCAGCAGAAACAGTTGGCTGCCGTGGCAGTGCAGGCCCGGTTCGACCTGAACCGTCTGAAGGGAATCGTCGCCAACGCGAATCCGAAAGGCAACGGCGCGCATCAGCCGGCCGCCGGCAAAAACCCGAACGGTCCGAAGCCGGTGAAGTTCAAGGTGGTCAACGCCCACCTCATCGAGTTGATGGATGATCTCGAGCGGCTCGACATGTCCAAATTGAGCGCCGAGGATGCGCACACGCTCGAAACGCAGCTGAAGGCGGTCGCCGACCACATCACGGAAGAAGTGCTCCCGCGCGTTCGCGAGCGTCGCGAGCGCGCCGCGACCCAGCAGGCGGCAGTTCAAGCGTAACACTCAGCGGAGTAACCGCTGAAAAGTAAAAGCCCGTACGTCACATCACCGGTCAGGTGGTGCGGCGTACGGGTGGTTTTTTTGTCCGAAGCATTTTACCGAGGAAACAGCTCACGCATGAGACGGGCAAGTTCGCGCCCGTCTGCACCGAGGTCGCGCGCGTGCTCGATGACGCGACTAAGATGATCCATCACATCAACAACTGATGTTTTTGGGGCGTGAGCCAAACGCCGCAGTTGATGCTTGGTGATCACGATTTCGCGTTTGCGCAAGAACAGATCGGTAGGTTGCGGCGTCTTAACCCCGAGACGTTCGTCAAGTTCCACGATGGACGAAACGAGAATGGGCCGCCTACTCCTCCCGAGCCGTGATGGACCGATGACACCCCTTTTTTCTAGTCTCAACACAGCAGTTTTGATTGGACGTGCTGTACCGAACTCTTTCATCACAAAGCGTGTGGTAGTGTCATCTGCCTCCATCATGCGTTCGGCGATCGCACGACTGTAGATTTCGGTTTCACCCGAAGTGTGTGGCATCCGTGCCGGCATGACCGGATAGCAGTAATAGAACAGGTAGCGCATCTCATCTTCGGTACAGACAAGAGGTTCGCCGAACAACATGTGCGATACCATTTTGAGGTCGTATGCAATCCATTTCGTTTGCGTAAAACAGTACTGACAGCCGTGAACGCCATGACCACACCGCACGTGCACATTCCACCATTCGTGCAACCCGTGTGTTACGATGGCTGGGTTGGTTGCGATGATTTTCATCATCCGTGGTAGCGGCTCGGTTGGTTCGGCCAGCAACCACTCCGGCATGCTAAACTCCTGTGGTTGCAAAAGCGGTTGCGGTGGCACGCTGATTAGATTGGTCACCCGAATTTGCACCAAAGGTGGTGGCGGATCTGGCCTCGGCTTTTCGATTGCGGCGAAGAACCCTGCGCGTTCGGCATGTTTCGCTTCTATCACATCAGTAGGGAGTGGGCTCCAGCCAAACCCGAGCGCTGATGTATGACACCGCAGGCACATTCCAAAGTCAGGGTAGCGCACACGCCGCGACGTGCACATGAGGCACACCCGCGTTGCTGCGTTGCAACCACTGCATGCATCACCTTGGAGCCGTCCGCACGTTGCCGTACTGATCTGGCTATTTCCGGAGAGTTTGCACTCAACGGAAATGACCCACACACGACGCATCTTGTCTGTCATTTCGTCAGTAAGTTGCACCGTGAGGCAGAATGCACACAGTTCCGCACCGGGAAAAGCAACGGTATCAAATTGACATTCGGTGCAGAACCGTGTGACGGCTCCGCATCCGTAGCAGTCGCGTGGCGTTTGCGATGCGACACACTGCCGCGGCGAAATTTCTTGCCGCGTGATCTGACAGTACGGACGGCTGAGCAACCGAACAAACCGAGCTTGCCGTGCCTTGAGCGCGACGATTTGTTCAGGCGTGTATGCAACCACAACGTGTGGTATAGGTAGCGTCGCTGACTGACCATTGCGTAATTCCTTGAGCGAAGCGACGTCGCCAGCTGCGAACGCAGACAGAAACGCGTCGATGTGTCCGGTGAATCTACCGGCTGCCGCGCGCGAACTTAAGATTTGTTGCAGATCCTTGGTGCTGATCTTGATTTCATCTGACAGTTCTTTCAGCGATGCCGTCGTCCGGTGGCTCATACGCCACAGACGAAAGCGCCGCGCCGCCTCTTCGGGCGTCAGCAGTTTGTCCGTGGACATGGTTTTCCTCCTTGTTTAAGGAAATCTCCCACACCGTGGGGGAGCTACAAATTACACCACACCAGAGCCGCGTTGTCAACAGTAAACTGTAAAGTTGACATTTTTTAGCTTTTGTCGTAGTTTAGCAATCAGTTCCTCACAACTGAAGAGGACAATACTAAAGGGGGTGCCACCATGAAGGTTGGCGTCGTTGAATTGCCGATTCTGGCACACGCGGCGCGCATCCTTGAAACGGTGCGTGCCCATCAAGTTGTGGTTATTGCCGGTTCCACTGGTTCTGGCAAAACCACGCAATTGCCCCGGCTCCTGTGGGAGGCCGGGCTGGTTCGTAAGCGTACGAAAATCTGTTGCACGTTGCCGACGCGGTCGGGGACGATGAATGCGGCTGAGTTCGTGGCGCATTCGCTGGGGCCCCAAAAGGCCGGCGTTGTCGGTTACCGTATTCGGTTTGACACGTGCGTGACAAAGGATACGCAAATCGTGTACATGACGGACGGCGTACTTGCTAAGCGGATCAATGCAGATCCGTTGTTGCGTGAGTTCAGCGTCATCATGATCGATGAGGTGCATGAGCGGCGGGTCCACACGGATTTTTTGCTTGCGTATCTCAAGAGCGTGCTGGCGGTGCGTCACGACCTGAAGGTGATCGTCAGTAGTGCAACGATGCAAATCGATGCACTTTCGCGTTATTTCAATAACGCGCCGATCATTTCCATTCCTGTGAAGCAGTATCCGGTTGAGGTCATTAATCAGCCGGTCGTGCATGATCAGCTCAAGGAAGTGGCGCGGCTTATTAGTAAGATCCACGCCAAGACGACGAGCGGTCACACGCTGGTGTTCTTGTCCGGCATGTTTGAAATCGATCGCGTACGTCACCATTTGCGGCACGTTAAGTTGCCGTCGGACGTCGTCGTTCAGGTGTTCCACAGCCGGGTCGGCCACGAAGGCCGTAAGAAGGTGTTTGCGCAAACCGATAAGCGCAAGGTGATTCTGTCCACCAACATTGCTGAAACGGCCGTGACTATTCCCGGCGTTACGCATGTGGTGGACACTGGGTGGCATCGCGAGGCAGCGTACGACATTACCGGAGGGTATCGCACGTTGTACATGAAGCCGATTAGCCAAGCATCTGCGGTTCAGCGCACCGGGCGTGCTGGCCGCACCGGATCGGGGGTGTGCTATCGGATGTATTCCGCAGAAAGTTTTGCGGCGCGTCCGGAGTTTGCGCCTCCGTTCATGGAATGTGGCGACGTGACCGACTTCGTGTTGCAACTGTTGGCGCGTGGTGTCCATCATCCGGAGCGTCTGGACCTTCCGACGCCGCTTGATACTGTGCGTGTTGCAAACGCCATGGCGAATCTGGAGCGGTGGGGTGCAGTGACGGCTGATCGTGCGGTGACGGAATTTGGTCGCCGGATGATGATGCTGCCGCTGGGCCCTCAACAGGCGTACATGCTGCTGACCGCCGCTGATCTTGGTTTTGCCGCCGAGGCAGTGGAGGTGGCGAGCATCCTGTCCGTAGACCAGCTCGGCGATCTCGACACCGACAGTCAGGTTTCGTTTGGCGGCAAGTTCAATCAGTTCCGTGATCCGCGGGGCGATGCGATCACGTTCCTGCGTGCATTTCGCGCGTATTCAATCCGGCGCGGCGACGCAGTGTGGTGTGAGAGCCAAGGGCTCAACATGAAACTGCTGGAAGATGCGCATCTCATCCGCGCAAGCTTGCTTGAACGGCTGCGCCTCATGGGGGTGCGGTGCACATACGGCCACGATCTGGACAAGGTGTATCGTGCGCTCGTGCTGTGCTGGGGAGGGCGTCTGCTCGTACACGACCGCAAGGGCGTGTATCGGTCAGGCGAGCTCACGGACATCCGCATTTCGGATCGTAGCTCCGTGCACGGCACTCGACCGGAGTATGTTGTCGCGTTTGATGTGCTGAATGTCGGCGTGATGCTTGCCTCCAACCCGCTCGTGGTTCCTGACGAGCTGATTGAGCAGGCGTGTGCGCTGTACGGCGACCCGCAGGCGGTACCGCCATGCATCTCCGACGGAAAGAAGCTTCGGATGATCGGCACGTTACGGATTGAAACACCGCATGTCACTCGGATGGTACGTGTTGATGTGAACTGTGAGCGGTCTCCCTCGCGGGTATTGCGCATGGTGAAGAGCAACACGGTCGTAGTTGAAGAATCAATGGTGCCCATGCACTGGTTGCGTCTTTCGGCGGAAACGCTGGAGGCGTTGGCAGTGGCAGGCATCACGTCGTATGCAAACTGCCCGAAAACGAGGCACGGCATGATGCGGGCAGGGTTGCCCGAATCTGCTTGTGTTGAGCTGATCGGAACGTTTCATCGCTTCGGCTACGCGCCAACGGAAGTGGAAGATCAGGTTGTTGCTCCGGTGGCGGTCACGGATGTGGTTGACGGCGCGGACGACGACTGGCTGGTGACGGATTTCGTGAAGTCGCCGATCAAGGAGTTTGGCATTTCTTTGCGGGCACAGATGCGGCTCGTGGGTGCGGGCATTCACACGATCGAAGATTTGCTTGCTGTTGATGAGCGCAAGTTTCGGTCGCTGTGTGGTAAGGAATCTGCCATTGTTGATGAGGTGTTGCGGCGCTTGGGCGAGTTCAATCTTTCGCTTTCGAGCCGGCAGAACCAGAATCAGCTGACGCTCATGTTTGAGGGGCCCGACCCGATTGAAGAGGCGAACGTGTCTGTCGCAGAGGCGCGGCGCATCTTGGGCGACGAGGATTTTGATCTGCTCATGCAGTATCGCGAGACGACTGACAGTGAAGTTCGTATCGCGGCTCGTAACAGGCTCATCGTTAAGCATCAGAAACTCCGCTGGTTTGTGGCAAAGTGGTGGTGGTCTAGTTCGCACCGGCACGACAACGCGATTGAGATCGAAGACATGGTGCAGGAAGCAACGTTCGGTATGATGACCGCCATTTCAAAGTTTAATGCGCTCAACGGTTTCCGGATTTCCACGTACTGCATGCGCTGGTTGAGGCAAGCAATTGACCGGTTTAGCCACAATACTGGTAGCATTCGGCTGCCCGTGCACATGTGCGAATCGGTTCGTAAATTCCAATCAGCAGTGATGAAATTGATCGCTGTTGAAGGCCGTGAAGTTACGGTGCGGGAAATTGCTATGGCGCTCAACACCTCGCCGGAAGAGGTGCTGGCATTGAGGGCGATGCACAACATCTACCTGCAAGCATTCAGTTTGGATATGCCGGTATCCAGTCATGACGATGGTAATGAAGATTCAACGTCAACGTACTTGGACTATCTGGCAGATGAGACGGCGAGCGTTGAACAGCAGATGATGGAACTTGCGC
>CAZUSU010000006.1:0-31624 GCA_964623315.1 uncultured Gammaproteobacteria bacterium
GGAACACTGCCATCGGGAAACGGCGGCTTTATGCAACCGATAAACGACAAATTGCTCGCCGTACATTTTGAATCACCCGATGAACAGATATTTTCCGGCTGACATTCCGTTGCCAAAATGCACTGTGGTTTACCGACTGCAAACTTCTTCACCAATCCCGTTTCCGGATCAAAAAATCCGTTCTCGCGGCAGTACCCTTTGATACATTCAAGACCGGATTTGCACGACGCCTTTTCACCGCATGCCATGCCCAAAGTTCCGTCGGAACAAAAACCAATGCCGATCCCCACTTTATTTACCCCGAATCCATTATTCACACACGATGCGCCGGCGAGACATCCATATTTACCGTTTTCTGTTGAGCACGGTTCGCGCGGTTTACCGGAAGTACACACGCCATAATTTTGCCCGCCGCACGTTATTTTACTAATAAGACATCTTCGCGAAGCACATTCACTATCATAGGAACACATCATGCCATCGTCGTGATCACCTGCGCCTTGCACGCAGTACCCTTGCACCGGATCCTTTTCATTATCGGACAAAAGAGCAATGGCCCCCGCGCCAATACCAACGGCGGCGGCGGCTCCCAACACCATTTTACCTTTGCCGGTTAAACCGCCACCAGCCATACAAATGGGAACATTTTCTTTATCTTCGGTAAGCATACATTCAACGGTGGTGGTCATCCACTGCCGTGCGCCTCCTTGCACCAACCCACTAAACAAGCCGGCTTCTGCAAGCACTGCGCCACCAAGCGCAATTGCGGCAGGCGCAGACATAACGGCAACAAATGTTTTCATGCGCTCCGCGCACGCCTCCTTAAATCCGTACACCGTTGGTTTGCAAAAAAAGTCGGCACCATGTTTTGCACACCCCTCGGATGATTTTGGATCTGCGTCTGGGACACACGCCGCTTTTCCATCGGCGACTAATTTTGACGGACGAATGGCTTGTATCGGCGGGGTGCGCAGTTCGGTGAGTTGCGGATTGATGGTGTTTAATAGTGTGTACGCGCCTAAAATTAACAACAATCCAAGCACGGCACTTTGTATTTTATCTTTTGCGCTCTGTACTTTGTCCGCAACGCCGGAAAGCATCCACTGAAAACCGGCATAAATTATAGTAACCACTGCAAACAAAACGGCCAACCCGATGGCATATTTATATGCCGTGTTAATGTACTGCGCCGCACCGGCGACAAATGTTTTTTCGCCAATGGCAATTTCTAAATCCGTACGCATCGGGGTGACGTAGCAAAAATTACCGATCTGAACGTCTGGTGTTTTTTTAGGCGGCAACCACACATTTTTTGGCGCGCCGTCCATCCCTTTAACGCTTAAACATTCGTCGCGGGTCCATGGAGTAGAATCAACGCCGGTTTCTGCAATTTGCTTTTGTCGTTCGGCATCAAGTTTTGCCACATCAACATCTGCATCAGCTTTTGCTTTATTGTACGCTTGGCACGCGCTCAATTTATTGCACGGCGTATTTTCGAGCGTTATTTGGTCGCTCGGTGCCGCATTTTTTGTGACGATATAAACACTTTTTTGCAACGCGTTGGTGGTTTTTGGCTCGTCATAGCACTGTTTTATTTTTCCGCCTGCATCGCGCGCAATATAACAGTACACGGTTGACATTTCTGCGGCATAATTTTTAAATTCTGTGGTGGAAGAACAAACACCGGATTTTTTTACGGGTGCGTCAAATAACGAACCATATTTTGCAATCGCAACCACATTGGCCGCCGGTTTACATTGGTTTAATGGTGTTACTCCTTCAAACCATTCACTCCCCCAACCGGCATCATCAATCTTTGCTATTGCATTGGATGACACACTATAAATGCAACAATCCGTTTCTTCAGCGACAGCGGCAAACGAAATGAGCGGCGCGACGATATTTGCGATCAGCGCACCCGTTGCAATCCACTTCCACAACAGTCGCATAAATTATTTCGTCACCCCGAGACGCTTAAGAATTTCTGTCCACGCCGCTTGAGGAATGGCACCGGATACCCGAACGCCCTGAATAAAAAATGTTGGAGTGCCCCGTACACCGAGCGCCAACCCATCTTGGTAATCGCGCTCAATTTCTTTCATGTGCTGTTGCGTTTTCATACACGTGTCAAATTTTTTGACATCTAAGCCGACTTGCGCCGCATATGACGAAAGATCTTTATCAGACAGCGCCTGTCGGTTTAAAAAAAGCTGATCGTGATATTTCCAAAACGCGCCTTGGTCGCGCGCGCAAGCGGCCCCGTGTGCCGCGCGCACCGCGTTAGGATGAATATCAATTAACGGAAAATCCCGATACACAAATTTTACTCCGGTAACGCGGCTCATAAGCGAACGAATGATCGGAAATTCTTTAAACGTAAACGGACATTCGTAGTCGCCAAATTCTACGATGGTGATGGGTGCATTGGCGTCACCGTAAGTGGCGCTCCACTCGCGCACCAATTCTGCTGATTTCCCCGTGCCAACGCCGGATGAACGTTTGCTCGTAGTCATTTGATCGTTAAATTCGCCAATAGCACGCAGGCGTCCGGACTTAATGTCGCGCACACTGCTAAAAACGGCCAACGAAAACCACACCGCGTACAAAAATAACAACGTCCCAAAAATTATAAGCACGATGCCCCACCACCGTTTCCACCACGGAGGTGACGTGCGCGGAATAGTTATTAAAGAATCCATACAAAATTATGGAGCTCATTATAGCACACCCTGCTATTTGACGAATATAATGAACCGTTGCTATCATATCTCAATATGAAATTTGCTTTGCAGATAGTTCAAATCATCGTTTCCGTACTGCTCATGGGCGCTATTTTATTACAACAAAAAGGCACGGGCCTTGGCGCGGCATTCGGCGGCTCCAGCAATGTTTACTCCACCAAGCGCGGCGTTGATAAATTGCTGTTCCGTACCACGATTGTGCTGGCTATTTTGTTTGTTGCCGTTGCCATTGCCAACGTATTGGTCAAATAATAATTTTATGCGCCTTCTTACTGAAGGACGTCGCATCCTCGCGCAATTCGTTCCGCGCGCGTGGCCTACTTTCGCGCAGTGGAAACATGCGCCGCTTTTTTTGTCCCAGCGCGAAAAAAATATTATCGCCGGCGCCAGCGTCATTGCGCTCATCGCGTTTGGCGGCGTGCTCTGGCAGTCGCGTCAATTATTAACGGTTGCCGTGCCGGCGCGTGGCGGTGATTTAACCGAGGCGCTCGTGGGCGAACCACGCTTTATTAATCCCATGTTTGCGGCAACGGATTCAGACCGTACCCTTACGTCGCTTGTTTTTTTACCCCTCTGCGACACAGAGGAACGCGGCACGCCCGCACTGGCAAGCAGTTGTGTGCGCGATGCGCAAGGGCGTTATATCATAACACTGGAAGAACGGTCGTGGCAGGACGGCGAACCCATCACCAGCAATGACGTGGTATTTACGTTTAACCTGATGCAAAATGAATCGGCGGGCAGTGTCTGGCGCTCGCTGGCACAACAAGTTACCGTTGGCGCTGATGGCGCACGTCGCATCATTATTACGCCACACTCTGCAACTCAATATCTCCCGCTGTTACTTTCGCGCGGCATATTGCCGGCGCATCGCTGGCGTAACGTGCCTATAGCGCAATTACGCACCCATGATTTAAACCGACGGCCGGTGGGCTCCGGACCCTTTGCCATAACCACCGTGGTGACCGATACCAACGGATCAATCCGCCGTCTTATGCTCAATGCGTTTGATGATTTTCGCCCGCAACGTGCGTATCTCAATTCGCTCACCCTCTTGGTTGCCACAGACGAAGCCGAAGCCGCTGATTTTTTTCGCACGCGCCAAGTTGATGCCTTTGTGATGAATGATCCGACACGGGCGCAAGAAGCAATCAAACGCGACGTCAAAAAATATGAAATCCGACCGTCAGTCGTGGTGAGTTTATTTTTGAATCCGCAAGGGTCGGCGCTTTTAAAACAAAAATCGGTGCGTCAGGCGTTTGCGCGCGCCATTGATCGCGCCGCGCTTATATCTGAAGCGCTCCATGGTGTGGGAGTACCAACGCGCACGCCGTTTCCCACGCGGATTTTGCCGAGCTCGGGGCTCACCGCGCAACCGGCGCAAGATATCTCTGCGGCAAAAACGGCGCTCGCCGCAATGAACAGTAGTTCTTTGATAATCGCCATACCGCCCGCGCCGGCGTTTACGGCTCTTGCCGGAATCATACAAAAACAGTTGCTCGCCGTTGGAATAAACACCGAGCGGCAAGTGGTGGATCCTGCCACCGATCCAGACAGTTTACTTAAAGCACCGCTCATACTGTTGGGGCAAGATTATTCTTTGCGCGCCGTGTCGCCGCATTGGCATTCGCAAAGTAGCGGCGTGGGCGGCACAAATTTTGCGCGCTACCAAATAAAAGAAGTTGACGCGTGGCTGGAACTTTTGGCCAAAGAATCACGTTCTGCCGAACGCAACGTATTACTCAAAAAAATAAGCGACCGTTTGGCGACCGATGTGCCCGCCATTTTTCTGTATCAACCCACGTATGAATATTACGTCGCGGCAACCTTTCAAGGCATACAGATGAATGAGATTACCGATCCAACCGAACGGTTCATGCAGATACAAAACTGGTATGTAAAAACGCAACGAGCGTGGTAGCACGAGTTTTTGGATAATTTGACAGATTGTGTTACAATTAAAAAGGTCCGGCAGATATAGTGTACAGACACGGGGACACACTATTAATAACCGTTCCAATTTAATTATTTAAATTCTATACCTATGGGATACGAAGGTAAACAAGGCAAAGACACTGCTCCGGAGAATAAACCAGTGGAGATTCATAAAAGGGAAGTTACCGCTGACCAGATTAGAGAGGCTCTGTCGCAGTCTCGGCTCGCCTTGCATCAGGAAATAGACGAAGATAAAAAAAAGGGTGGAACCGGAGAGGCACTTTTTAGTGCTGGCTACGATAGAAAATCGCCGACACCACTACAGGAAAAAGCGATGAGAGATTATTTTAGGTCAGCATCGGGCATAGCAGAAGTTATGCTCCAGTCAGTACAGGATGCAAATAAAATGATTGATGAATTACATGCAGTTGAACCGCGGTTTGGTTTTTGGACTCGCACGGTTGAAGCACCGACCTTTGAAGTACAAGAAAAAGGTCTTGTACCACCTGCTCTTTATGGACGACAAGTTGAGGTCCCATTATTACTTGATGGACCTGTCAAAAAACAAACAAAAAAAGAGATTGACGTTGCCATCAGTGCCGCATATGATGTTTTGCGTCAGGTTTCAAACAATCAAATTTTTATGGAGCGTGGACGCAATGGAAATGTTGGTAATGAAATAAATGCAGTTTTATATTCAAGTGAATCTAAATTTTCATCATCTGTAGCTCAAGACGCTCAAAGATTACAACAGCTCTTACGCAATCTTCAAGAGGCGGTGAAAGTCAAGCTGGGTAAAGATGTGCGTGGTGACAGGAGCGATGTTAGACTTGAAAGTGATGATATTTAACGGAAAAGCATATTTACAGTCTTCCACTCTTCTAAAAACGCATGTTTTAGAACGTGCGCCATGAGATTGTAGATAGGCTCTATAATTTGACATAAACCGGCGAATCTGTTATAGTATACACAGTTTTCAAATTGCTTTCCCTTTGCCGCGGTGGTGAAATTGGCAGACACACTGGCTTCAGGTGCCAGCGCTCGCAAGGGCATGGGGGTTCAAGTCCCCCCCGCGGCATATCGTCGCATACCTTTTTAAAAATTTATTACGCATTCGTTCGAATTATTTCTTTTGTTTCAATTCGTGAACGCTCGCGTCGCTCCTGCGGCGCCGCTCGCTCGGTCCTCGGTGCGCTCGTCGCACGAATATGACGTGCGACACCAAGCTCGCGCACCTGCGGATGTCACTCATCCGAAACAAAAGAAATAATTCAACCAAATACCTAACAAAGGTTCAAAAATTTATTACGAAACATATGCCACAGGCAGTAACTGCGTCGCCGAATTCGCCGACGCCTCCGCTCAAACGATTTAATCGTCCAATTCATGGCGCACGTACACCGCTGTCACGCCCGCCACTGCGCACCGCACGGCCCATGGGCCGTCCATTTTCACCACGGCCTCACGGTAGTGCGCCAAGCGCCAGCCGGATTAATGACATGAGTAATCATGCGTCGGTCCTGCGCAGTACACGCGAAGAATTTAAGTTTGATCCGGTGTTCAAAACGCAGGAAACTGGCGAACAACCGAAATTAAGAATTTATGCGCTCGGCGGCTTGGAAGAAATTGGCCGCAACTGCACCGTCTTTGAATGCGGTGATGACATTGTCATTGTGGACATTGGATTACAATTTCCGGAAGAAGGGATGCCGGGCATTGATTATATTATCCCCAACGTCGCCGGCCTGCGCGGCAAAGAAAAAAATATTCGCGCCGTTATTATTACGCACGGACACATGGACCACATCGGTGGTATTTCGCATATCGTGCCAAAACTCGGTAACCCGCCCATTTATACCGCGCCTTTGACGGCCGGCATTATTCGCAACCGCCACGAAGAATATATCAACGCGCCAAAACTTAATGTCGTCATCGTAAAAAATGCAGACGAACGGTTTCATCTCGGCAAACATTTTGTGTTTGAACCGTTCCACATTAACCACAACATCTCCGATGCGTTTGGCGCCGCGCTTCACACCACACACGGCACCGTGCTCATTACCGGCGACTTTAAATTTGACTATTCGCCCATTAACGAAGAGCCGGCGGATCTTAACCGCATTGCGTTGTACGGCTACCGCGGTGTGCTGGCGCTCATGTCCGATTCCACGTCTGCCGAATCGCCGGGCCACCAAATTTCAGAACAAACGGTGTTTGAAGAAATGGAACGCATCGTGGTTGCGGCCAAGGGACGCATTATCATCGGCACGTTTGCGTCGCTGTTAACGCGCGTGCAAATTATTTTAACGCTGTGCGAAAAGCACGGACGCCGCGTGTTAATTCAAGGACGTTCCATGCAAAAAAATGTGGAACTGGCGCACGAACTGGGATATCTCAAATACAAACAAGGCACGTTTATAGAAGAAAGCGAAGCAACTTCCGTACCGGATGAAAAAATGGTCGTGCTGTGCACCGGCGCGCAGGGAGAAAAAAATGCCGCGCTCATGCGCATTGCAAGTGGCGAACATCGTCTGTTAAGCTTGCATGAAAATGACACGGTGGTGTTTTCTTCTTCGGTTATTCCGGGCAATGAACGCACGGTGCAACGTTTGAAAGACACCATTGTGCGCCGCGGTGCCACGGTGATGCACTACGCCAACATGGATGTGCACGCCGGTGGCCACGCCAAACAGGAAGATCTCAAATTGATGTTGCGTCTCACCAAACCAAAATATTTCATGCCGATTCACGGCAACCGTTTTATGTTGTGCGCGCACGGAAAGTTAGCGCATCAGGTGGGTGTGGCAAAAGAAAATGTGTTTATCGCCGACAACGGGCAAGTGATGGAATTTGATGAAGCGGGAGGCCGACTCACGGAAGAACGCGTTATTGCTGATTACGTCATGGTGGATGGACTTGGTGTGGGCGACGTTTCCGAAGTCGTGTTGCGCGACCGCGTGCAAATGGCCGAGGACGGCATGTATGTGGTCATCGCCACCATTGACGAACGCACCGGCGCATTGATCGGCAATCCGGACATTATTTCGCGCGGATTTATTTTCATCAAAGAAAATAAAGAAATCATTGAAAAGTCGCGCATGCTGGTGCGCCGCATTCTAGAACAGTCGGACCACAAATCGCAGGCGTTTGACGAATATATCAAAAATAAAATTCGCAATGACGTGGGACAATTTTTGTTTGCACAGACCAAGCGACGTCCCATGGTTCTGCCGGTTATTATTGAGGTGTAAAGCAATAAAAAAACGGCGGAGTGAGGGGTACACTCGACAACTTTCGCATACGACCAAAAGATTGTCAACCTTCTTCAATATGACTGATTTTAAGCACAATATTACCCTCACCATCCTCAACACGAGTCATTATTTTGATTCATTGAGCGATGTGATACAAACCGTCACACAAAAAACGATCGGCCTCGCCAGAACAAAGTTGGCGATTTCTGACGTTGACATTGTTTTCATGAGCAATCCAGTTGAAGCTGTTCCACATTTGGGATTTGGCGGATACACGCCGGACGCACACACCATTTTAATTTCTGTTGACACGCAACATAAAAAATTGGCACACACCCTTGATACGGAGTTGCATCACACCTTGTTGCATGAATTTCATCACGCGATTCGATGGCGCTCGGTCGGGTATGGTGAAACCTTAGGTGAGGCGTTGGTGACCGAGGGGTTGGCCGACCATTTTGATGTTGAAATGACGGGCGACCTTCCGCAACGGTGGGCAGAGGCGTTATCAGCAGAAGAAATTGAGCGAATGTTGGAGCGCGCACGTCCCTTATTAAGCAAACCCTATTCGCACCACGCGTGGTTTTTTGGTTCTGATGTAGAACGCCTACCAAAATGGGGCGGCTATGCGCTTGGATATTTTCTTGTCGGAAAATATTTGGCGGCGCATCCTGACGCGCACGCATCAATGCTACATCGTACCCCTGCCCGTGATATTTTAAATTGAATTTTAAGTGATTTTAAGTGAATTAAACGTACATAAAAAAACGGCGGAGTGAGTAGGAACACGTTGTGTCCTTACTCGCTCCGCCATTGCGGTTGGCCTGCTGTTGCTAGCCGAACCGCTTCTCGCGCCGGTCGCGCTTGGCGACTTCTTTCTTCTTGCCATTTTCCTTGCCCTGCGCGGACGGACGCCGCTTCATCGCCCCGTAGTTCTGGTCGTCGCGGTCGGTGCGCTGCCGGTCGCGCTGCTCGAACACGATCAGCTGTCCGCCGGTCGCGACTGCCTCTGCCGTTGCGGCGTTGACCTTCGCCTGTACCTCCCGCGCCTTGCGCGAGGCACGGGTGTCCGCGTGCGTCCCCACCTGCGACCGATCGGTCGCGTGACCGGTGGTCCGGAACAACACGCCAAGCACGGCGTGGTTCGTGTTGAGAACGCGGCGCGCATTCTCAACCGCGTCCAGCGACGGCGGCGTCCACTGGCACTTGTTGAGCGCCACGGAGCGGTAGAGCGTCCCAAAGGCCGCCATCAACTCCTCGTCCCGTGCGTCCCGCGGCACTTCGCGCACCGGAAACGGCGTCTCATTGCCGATCGCCGCGCGCGCGCGACCGTACATGCAGGACCACACCGTGTTCCCGCAGGCGTCGCAGAGGCCCGCCAGCTTCCACGTGCGCAGGTCAATCGCGTTGTAGTCCAGCCTGAACAGCTTCTCCAGCCGCTCGGCCGGCCACGCGCGCCGCCCTTCCTCCACCTTCTTGCACACGGCACACGCCGTGACGTCGTGAACTTCCATGACTTTCCCCCTTGATCATTTTCCGCGCTCAATTGCGCGGAAAGCTGGCCTTTCTGTGGCCAGACCACACAGAATAGCAAGTTTTTATCATTTTGTCAAGTTCCTGCTATAATTCAGCTACACTATGAAAACAGTCATTGTTTCCGGCATTCAGCCCACGGGCGATCTGCACATTGGTAACTATTTAGGCGCCATAAAAAACTGGGTGGCACTGCAAGCCGACCCGTCATTTGAACGATATTTTTTTGTGGCCGATTGGCACTCCATGACTGTTGATTATGACGCGGCGCACAAACAAAAACAGATTTTGCAACTGGTACGCGATTTACTGGCACTGGGGATTGACCCAGCCAAGTCGCATATGTTTGTGCAATCGCACATTCCGGAGCACGCAGAATTAGCGTGGATTTTTAATACGCTCACGCCAATAAGCGAGTTGGAAAAAATGACACAGTATAAAGATAAGTCGGCGCGCCACGCCGCCAACATTAATGTGGGGCTGTTTACCTATCCGGTTCTGCAAACCGCAGACATTTTAATGTATCGCGCCGCCGCCGTGCCGGTGGGCGAAGATCAGGTACAGCACGTGGAATTGGCGCGTGTCATTGCAAAAAAATTCAACGCGCGTTTTGGCAAATTTTTTGTGGAACCGCGCGCACTGCTTACGCCCGCACCGCGCGTCATGTCGCTCACCGAACCGACACAAAAAATGTCTAAATCGCACGGGGAAAAATCGTGCATATTTCTGTGCGACGCTCCGGAAGTGATTTATCAAAAAATTCGTAAAGCGGTGACGGACGCGGCCGGCGTCAAAAACTTACTCCAACTGGCGCAGTTGTTTGATGCCGGCGGACTTACCTATCAGCACCTCATGTCTGATTTCAAAAAAGGCGACCTCAAAAATGTTGAATTGAAGGACACACTCGCAGAATTACTTGCCGACGCGTTTAAGAGCTTTCGTACCGCTCGCGATAATATTACAGATACCGCCGTACGCGACGTTATAAAAAAGGGCTCTGCTGAAGCGCGTTCCGTTGCAGAGGACACTATGGCGTTAGTGCGCGAACACATCGGTTTGTCACGCACCATCAGTTAGCGTGCGTTTACGGGTACGAGCGCGCATTGGTTGTGCCGGTGTTTCAGCGCCGGCGGCGGGCATAATTTCTGGGCTTTTGGTTAATACTTCGCGCACCCACCCTTTCTGGCGCGCCGACGCAATCAATTGTGCCAATTGCTCTGTCATAATAGCTTGGTCTGCGTCAACCAATACCAACTCGTCGCGCAGTTTTTGCATTTCGTCTGAAATCATCTTTATTTTTTCTGAATCTGCACACATTTCCTTGAGGGATTGTTCTAGGCCGGCGAGACGCGTGGCACTTGCACGAACGGCAACGGTCGGCATATATAATGCGCCGTATCGTTCTGAAAAAAAACGCCGTACGCGCCCCATTTTTTGTTTTTGTGCCTGCAACTTTTCTCCTAACACGGCGTGCGCACGCCTTTCTGCTTCGCCTTCACGTTCCAAAGAACGTACCGCGCCACGCACATCAAACGCCGGATCTGTAGAGAGCACATTTATCCGCGCCAATAATTCGGCACGCCGATTATTTAATTTATCAATCACCAACTGCTTGACCTCAATGGATGTGCGCGCTGATTCCTGTTTTGCCTGTTGCGGGGTTAGCTGTGGCCCTTCTGTATGCCCATAAAAATTTTCTTCAAACGGACGCACCCTCACGTGCCCATCACGTACTTCAATAGGATCAAGCGACCCTTTAATTTTCGGTCGCATAAATGAATCTTCAGCAGAAAATGCGCGCGCAGGATCGCGCCATGCTTCATGAGTAAGGGGCATAATTTTTTTATTATAACACAAAACCGCCCTTTCGGGCGGCTTTTACCACGCGACACCGATAAGCCGGATTTTGTCCGCGCGCCTTACGGCACGCGTGACGAGCATCTCTCTGGGCGTGCACTTACGCGCAACGCTCGTTGCGGAGTTTTACTCCTTGCACCAAGTGGGGTTTGCCACGCCATGCGCCTCGCGGCGCCGGCGAGAGAAGTAGCACGAGGGACTCTCTGCGCCTTTAGGGCGCACATGATCACGGCACATCTTCTCACGTTTCACGTTTCACGCGACGCCTTTCAACGCCGCGCTAGTATTGTCTCTGTGGCACTTTCCGTCAGGAGATTTTCGCGGGCGCTTTTTTGCGGCGCGTCGTTTATGTCTCACAGAATGCCTGGCCGTTAGCCAGCACCACGACACCGATTGCTCGGCGGGTGTCCGGACTTTCCTCCCCTCGCGTGTCAGGCACGGATAGGGCGCTCGTCTGGCGTGTGTGGTATATGAATAGTAGCAAAAAAAATTTACAAAGTCAAGATGCCCTGCTACACTTCCCCCATGCAGATGCAGATTACCGATAAAAAATATGAAAAAATTTGAACTGTCGCTCAGGGCCGTACAGGTGCCGCTGGATATTATAGCGCTGTTTGCCGCCGGTTTTACGGCGTATGCGTTGCGTTTTACCGAATTTGCCGTTGACGTTCGGCCGGTGATGTTTTCGCTCACGACGCATGAATTTACCAAAATTTTGCTTATTTTGGTCCCCAGTTGGATAGCCATTTTTGCCGCCAATGGATTGTATGTCATGGACCCCAATCGTAAATTTGCTTCGGAACTTTCACGCGTGTTTTTTTCTTGTACCGTTGGCCTCGCCGCGATTACCGTGTTTATTTTTTTCCGCGGTGAATTTTTTAATTCACGTTTTATCGTGTTGGCTGGTTGGCTCATTGCCTGTATCTATGTCGCGGGCGCGCATTTATTTTTGCGCCTCATAAAACTATTGCTGTACTCACGCGGTGTGGGCGTCCGTCGCGTGGCACTCATCGGCAGTGGTCCGGTCGCCAACCGTCTTGCGGAAATTTTTGACGCGCAAAAATTTTTGGGATTCCGCGTGGTGGCGCGCTACTCCGTGTTCAACGAAACGGTACGCCATGAAATTTTAGAACGTGCGGCAGGCAACGGCGTTGATGAATTAATTCTCACCGACCCCAAGGCATCACGCGAAGAAACCTTGACCGTTTTGTCGTTTGCCGAAGCGCACCATTTTACCTTTCAATATTCTGCGGATTTATTTTCCACACTGGCGCGCAACATGCGCGTCGCCACGGTCGCCGATATTCCACTCATTGAATTTCGTCGCGCACGTTTGGATGGTTGGGGTAAGATTTTAAAACGCGTATGCGATGTGAGCGGCGCATTGCTCTGCACCATCCTGATGGCACCGCTCATGGCCGCGGCCGCCGTGGCGATTTATAAAGAAACGGGGAAACCGTTGCTGTTCAAAAATACACGCGTCGGATATCGTGGCCGACGGTTTAAAACGTTCAAATTCCGGTCCATGTTTCAAAAAGATTGCACCGAAGGGGAACATCATCTCGCAAACGAGGCGCTTGATGCGGAAAAAAATCTCATAGCTTTGCAGAACACCAAACGCGGGCCGGTGTATAAAATTGGCGATGACCCGCGTGTCACGCCGGTCGGAAAATTTTTGCGCCGCTGGAGCATTGATGAACTGCCGCAGATGTGGAATGTGCTGTGTGGCGACATGAGTTTGGTGGGGCCTCGCCCGCACCAACCGCGCGAGGTGGCGCAATATTCGCCGGAAGATCGGCGCGTCCACGCAATAAAACCGGGGATCACCGGACTTGCGCAAATTTCCGGCCGCAGTGATTTAGCGTTTGAGGATGAAATTAAGTTGGACATGCTTTATTTAGAAAATTGGTCGCTCATGATGGACGTTTTTATTTTATTGAAAACGCCGTGGGCAGTGGTCAAGCGGCGGCGGGCGGAATAGAATTGTAAAAAAATTACCGCCGATTCGCTCAAAGCAAACCGGCGGGAAAGTGCCCAAGGACACAGATCTACAACTTGCGGAAGCCCGGGAACTCACAGCCCTCGCTCCAGACGCCGCCGCCGTACCAATACACGCTCGCGCTGAGACGCACGCCGAACGCGCCCAGACACGGCACGAAGAGGCGGTCCTTGGAACCATGACGGGCAGAACTCAAGGCGACAAGCGAACCAGACGCCATGATCATGTCACGCTCGGCCTTTGCCAAGGCGAAGTTCATGCGCATGGTGAAACCGCGCAGATCCCGATCCAAAAGCCGATTAGAGGCCTCGAGCGACCAGATCACGCAACCCGGCTTCTCGATGTAGTACCAGATCTCTGACAGTCCGACCTCGCACTGCTCCGGTTCCGCGAACAGGCCAATGTCGTCGATCCAATCCCGCTTCTCGATGCCGAGCACCTCACGCCACGAATCAAGCGGACGATCCGGCTCAAGCATGAGGCGCTTGAGACCCTCAACCGACAGCAAGCGCGGATCGCTCGCCACCTTCTGGACCGACGCGCCCTCACTGAGCATCTGGATGCCGTGCAACGCACGCTCTTCCGGAACGGTGCCTTCGCCGACACGCCGCGCAAGGTCACCCGCACGCATCATGACTCTACCGTAGGCACCGTCGTTGTTACCCCTCTTCTGGGCCATGACAGACTCCTTTCACTATTGATCACATCGTCTACTTGGCAAAGCGCCGTTTGACAACGATCAATGACTTTTTACCATCATTTGAGCATTTTGTCAATATGTGGCAAGATGGCCGCATGAAAATTGCACTGGTCCATGATTATCTTTCCCAACATGGCGGAGCCGAAGAAGTGCTGATTGCGTTACATCGGCTCTACCCCGCCGCACCAATTTTTGTGTTGTTTGCCGAAAAGAAAAAATTTCCCGAATTGGCGTCTGCCGATATTCGCGAATCATTTTTGGCGCGCATGCCTTTCATTCAAAAACATTATCAATGGTACTTGCCGCTCATGCCGCTGGCCACCGAACACCACGACCTGTCGGAATTTGACGTTATTATTTCGTCCACATCCGCATTTGCAAAAGGGATTATCACGCACGCCGGCGCCATGCATATGTGCTACTGCCACACACCAACGCGCTACTTGTGGAGTGACACACATTCGTATGTGGAAGAGTTGCCGCGCAGTCGGCTCATCAAATGGGCCGTGCCGCCGATCCTTTCACTGTTGCGCGTGTGGGATCGCATTGCCGCGTCACGCGTAGAAATTTTTATTGCCAATTCAGTCACGGTGCAGAAGCGCATCAAAAAATATTATGGCCGCGAGAGCATCATCGTGTATCCGGGAATTGACACGGAACGATTTACTCGTTCAACACATCCGCCGGCTGATTATTTTCTGGCTGGCGGCCGGCTCGTCGCCTACAAAAAATTTGATTGGATTGTAGAAGCGTGTACGCGCCTGCAGGTACCGTTAAAAATTTTTGGCGAGGGACCTGTGCGTGCTGAACTACAAAAAATCGCCGGACCGACCGTAGAGTTTTTAGGACGCGTCACACCGGAACAGCAGGCAACATTATACGCACGCTGTCGCGCGTTTATCCAGCCGCAAGTTGAGGACTTTGGCATGACAGCCGTGGAAGCCATGGCGTGTGGGCGGCCGGTGATTGCCTTACCGCGAGGCGGCTCCACGGAAACGGTTATAAATGGCGTTACCGGATTATTTATGCGCTACGATGGCTGGGAAGGGGTGCTGGACGCACTGCTCCGATTTGATTCCACTCTATTTGATCCAAAAATAATTTCCGCACATGCGCAACAATTTTCGCGACAAAATTTTGACACACGCATCAATGCCGTTGTTGCACGCGCGGGGGAGGCAACGCACCCCACCTCATGACTCGCTTACTCTTTGATGCGCGCGCGCTCGCCGAACCATACCCCACCGGCGTTACGGTGGTGGCAGAGCAATTCTTGGAACGATTGCGTGAACGGGTACCGGAATTATCCGTTCTCACGGCAGGAGACGCGCGATCCAACGCACTCGCCAATATCGGCTACGGGCTGTGCCTCAACACCGTAGAACATACCGCGCACGCGCCATTGGACGCACCAATAATCTTTTTTTCTCCTAATTTAAATTTTGCTCATACGCGACGCGACACACGACGCGTTGCCGTCGTGCACGATCTTTCTTTTTTGCACGCGCCCTATTGGTTCGGTCCGCGCGCGCGTTTGTGGCATATCGCCGTTAGCGCACAAAAACAGTTGCGCCGCGCCGATACCATTATCGCCGTTTCACATTGGACGGCACACGACGTACACACAACGCTGGACGTCCCAAAAGAAAAAATTCTCACCATCCATCCGCACACGCCGGCACCGGTGAACTATATAAGGCCACGCCTTCCTTTTTCAAACGAACCCTTTTTTTTATTTCTCGGCACATTAGAAAAAAGAAAAAATATTGACGGCATCATAGCGGCGTTTGCCGTGGCGCACACCGTACCCGCACTCGCAGAACACCATCTGGTGCTTGCCGGCCGCGCCGGATTTGGTGCGCCACCTACAACCACCTTGCCGCCCTATATTCACCACCTTCCTTACCCGAGTGAGGCGGAAAAATGGTGGCTCCTGCGCAATGCAGAGGCACTGGTGTATCCTTCTTTTTTTGAGGGCTTTGGATTGCCACCATTGGAAGCGGCGGCGGTTGGTTGCCCTATCATCTCGTCCAACGTCACCGCACTACCCGAAACCATTGGCGACGGTGCCCTCCTTGTTTCGCCGTACGATCTTTCGCAAATTGTCATTGCGCTTGAAGCAGTGGTGGTTGACCCCCTGCTCCGTTTGCACCTCACTGCGCGCGCCGAAGCCCGCGCCGCATGGTATAGTATAGAACGGCAACGCGCGGCGTTTGATTCACTTTTCCCCTTATGAACATCGGATTTGATGGCAGATTTATGGCGGTACAAGGTGGGCTCGGCCGTTATTGTTCAGAACTTTTGAAACATCTTTCAGCGCGTTATCCGGAAGATAATTTCACCGTACTTGCCGCCACGATGCCCCCGTCTTTGGCGCGCGCAAACATTCATCACATGCCCTCTGACACGCCGTGGTACGGCATTGCAGAACAAACTCTGCTCGGACTCACCATGAACGCATGCCCCGATGTTGCTCTGTGGCACATCCCTCACTGGAACGTGCCGCTTTTTTTGCGCCGGCCGTTTATTATGACGATTCACGACACGATTGCAGAAAAATATTCTACGCATGATGGCACCCGATGCGGTCGCTGGCGCTATTATCTAAAAAGATATGTCTGGCGATGCCTGCTCGGATTAAATATTCGTCGTGCACGCGCCATCATTACTATTTCACGCACGGTTCGCGATGAATTAGTTGAACGATTCCCCGCGGCCGCACATAAAATAACGGTCATCCATAATGGCGTATCGTTTTTTCCCGCGGTCGGTTTGCCTCACGAGCCACCACCGCCCCATCCTTATTTTTTAATCGTCGGTAATTCTTATCCGCATAAAAATCACGACGTTGCCTTGCGGGCGTTTGCGTATGTGGCTGAACGTGACGAACAGGTTCATCTGAACCTCGTGACGCACGAGGATCGGTTTTCGCGCGCCGCGGCCGTACGCGCTTCTCTACAGCCGCACGCTCATCGCATACATTTTTTGTTCGATGCAAATGACGAAGAATTAGCTCTGCAATACGCCCATGCGCGCGCCCTTATTTTTCCGTCACTCGCCGAAGGTTTTGGCTTACCGCCGTTGGAGGCATTAGGCGCAGGAACGCCCGTACTTGCAGTGCAAACACCCGTTGCACGCGAACTGCTTGAACCACACGTTATCTGGATGGACCCACATAATGCTCACGCACTTGCCGACCAACTTTTTGAACTATTGACCGCTCCGCGCCGCGCTTCAACAGATGCAATGCGTCATGCACATTCTTTTACGTGGTCTGCTGGCGCCTCTGCAACTCACGCGCTCTACAAGAATGTGTTATAATATGTTCACTTTTCTTCCCTTCCATGGCGCACATTCGTGGCACACACAACATTCCCGTACAGCGCGGCGAACATCTGATTTCGTCGCATGTTGCCCATATAGAAAATAACGCCGCGCATGCGGCGGCATCTCTGCACCCCACCCTGCGTCACCGCGAGCCCGCGCCACAGCCGCCGCCCCCCTCGCAGCCACTTAAAATTGAACTGCTGCCGGCCATGACCACCGTTCGCGAAAAACTGCGCGCCCGCATGCGCGCTCGTGTGAGTGATGCACAAACACCGTCGCGTCTTACAAAAATAAAAAACGCGATTCAAAACCACGCAAAAAAATTTCCCCATGCAAAAGCGCTCGGATCGTTTGTGTTGGTTGCACTGCTTGTCGTGTCACCGCTTCATGCCATCACCACCTTTGAAAAAATCAATTCTGCACGCGGCGCGCTGACATCTCTTGGATCAATCTCTGCGGCGCCCTTTGCCACGGCCAGCGAAACAGTCACCGAAACACTCCGCGTCTTTCATTCGGCGCAAAATTCTTTATCGCGCGTCACGGGAATTGAAGAGTTTTTGTTGATTCATACGCCCATTATCGGCGAACGGTTTGGCGTGGTACAGCGTCTCACGGCCGCCGGAGAGCGTGTGTCCTTTGCCGCGGCGTCGTATATGCAACTTTTTAAAACACTCCAGCAGGGCGCCGACGCTCCTGTTATTGAGCGTTTAAGTTTATTTTTTGAAGGCAATCGCGCCGTTGTACGTGATTTGGAAATCGCCGCAGATTTAGTACGACCGATAAACCCAGATAGTTTTACGGATGAAACGCAACGTACGCGTATTCGCCAAGCGCGCGCCGCAATTCTTGCGCTTTACAATGATGCAGGGTATTTAATCTCTGCCGGTCCGGTTATTTTATCAACGCTTGGGTCACTGACGCCGCGCCGTTATTTGGTGGTATTTCAAAATCCTGCAGAACTGCGGCCCACAGGCGGATTTATCGGATCTTTTGCCTTGCTTGATATTAAGAATGGCGCCGTACAAAAACTTTTCGTACCTCCCGGCGGGTCGTATGATTTGCAAGGCGTGTTAAAAACAAATGTACATGCGCCGCTCCCGCTCCACATCATTAATGCGCGATGGGAATTTCAAGATGGCAACTGGTTTCCGGACTTTCCCACGTCCGCTCGCAAATTAATGTGGTTTTTAGAAAAGTCACAAGGTCCAACCGTTGATGGGGTGATTGCAATCAACGCCTCGGTTCTGCCCGCACTACTTGCCGTTGTCGGTCCGGTCACTTTGGAAAACGGACAAACCGTCACCGCAGATGACGCTCTGCAATATCTGCGCCAATCAATAAATACCTCTGTGGCACAAGGGAGCAATAAGCCAAAACAAATAGTTACCGACCTCGCGCCCGCGTTGGTTAAAACGGTTACCGAAGGGTCACGCGAAAAATTCTTAGGATTAATCACCACACTTTTGCAATCATTGGAACGGCGCGATATTCAATTTTACGCGCGTGATGAATCGTTACAACGACAAATTACCTCTTTTGGATGGGACGGTGCGGTGCGCGATAATCCTGATGGCGATTATTTATTTGTGGTCAACACCAATATCGGCGGTCAAAAAACCGATGCGGTGGTCAAACAATCCATTGACCATCAGGCACAAATTGCCGAGGACGGCACTGTCCGCGTAACGGTGCGCTTGGTGCGTACACAAAGCTACAGCGATCGCGCATTTGAAGGAGGCCCCAACGTTACCTACACCCGCTTGTACGTTCCGCGTGGCAGTATTTTGGAAAATGCGGTAGGATTTACTTCACCAGCCGAGACGTCTTTTCAAGCGGCGCCCGCGTGGCAAAAAGAAGATGAAGATTTGCGTGCGATAGAAAAAACAATTGGCACGGATCCCGCTACCGGCACGCGCATGACCGAAGAATTTGGTCACACGGTATTTGGAAACTGGATGATTACCAAACCGGGGGGTACCACCGAAGCGGTCATCACCTATCGCATCCCGCTGGTGGTGCGTCCGGACAATCCCACATGGATGCAGGGCCTTGTCGCGCCGATTGTACCGCTCACGCCCGTTGCCAATTATCGTTTTTTTGCGCAACACCAATCCGGCGCCATCAATGACACCCTTTCGTCGCGTGTTATAATTCCTGAATCGTGGCGTCCGGCATGGGTCACCAATCCGCTTGCACGCATAGCAAACAATGGCATACTAATTGAAACACCTTTTACTCAAGATGAACAATATGGAACGACGTTCTACCTCACACAAAACCCGTAAACGCGCCGCGCCGCCGGTTTCACTGCCGCCGGAGGACCTGCTAGAAGAAACGCTGGAAGAGTTCTACCAAGAACCGGACGGCACCGTCCCTGATATGAAACATTTTGAACGCGCGCGCAACCGCACCGGCGCGACCGTTGCTTTTTTTACGCTCGTGGTATTGGCGTTAGCCAGTGGCGCCGCGTGGCTCGGTTATTTTGTGTTTACTCCCGCACAAAAATTTTCCGAACAACAAATTAGCGTCACCATTTCTGCGCCACAACCCGTGATCATTGGTGTGCCGCAAAAATATGTCGTCACGGTACGCAATGATAGTGTGCTTGCGCTTGCGTCATCGGAAGTTTACGTAAAATTACCCCAGCCGTTTGTTGTCACTGATGCACAGCCGGCGGCCGCCACCAATAAATACGAACGATGGATCACCGGCTCAGTTGACGCCGGAAGCGTCAAAACCATTACTATTACCGGCGTGCAGGGAATAAGCCCCTCTCCGGCTCCGGCCGCAATGGCGCGCGCGTTATTGTCCTATCGTCCGTCCAACTTCAACGCTGATTTTCAAAAAAGTGTTGACCAGCCGCTCGGCGATCCTACCCTCCCTTTCGTATTGCGCATTAACGCCACAACCAAAGATAAAAAAACACAACAGCTTGTTGCAACAATAAAAAATGAAACGGCGGAAATAATTTCTGGCACCACAGCGGTGATAACCGTTGGAACAGGTTTTGTTATTTCCACCTCAACACCCGTCGCACAAATGCGTGGCGTAGAGGCGCTGGTCCCTCTCCCCGCTATCGCACCACAAACAGAACAAAAAATAACCATCACCGGCACGCTTGGTCCCACCGGATTGGCAACGCAAAAGTTTTTGGTGAATCGTTTGGTGGAACAAACCGAACTGCTTATCGCGTCAGCATCACAGGAACGCACCGCCCTGCCGCAGGCAATCGTCGGCGTAGAATCTACCCAGCCGCTCATTATTGTGACACGCACGGCCGGAACCGAGGCAAGCACCGTTCGTCCCAATGAGTTCGTTGATATTTCCCTCACGTTTACTAATACCACCCTTAAGCCGCTCAAAAATGTGGCTCTGCAACTGCAAGTGGAAGCGCCGTCGGTGCAAAATAAAAGCGTGTTTGATTACACCCGTCTTGATACCATCGGCGAGCCGGACATTATTGGTAAACAGCTTTCACCCACGCGCCGCCTTGGCACGATTACGTGGAAAGTCGGAACTAAACTTCCGGAACTAAAAGAATTATCCCCATCCCAAACCGTTACGTTAAGCGCTCGCCTGTTTGCGCGCGACGCCGAAACACTTTCTGCCGCGGCCGATGATCTAACCGTCGCAATTACCGGAAAAATGATTGCGGACGGAACGACCCTTGCGACAGAACCAACGACACTGCAATTAATCAAATAGCACTATGGAATCTGCCCCAAAAATAGAAGCGGTTGCCACAGTAGAAGCGGTTGCCGCTCAGCCGCCGGAACGTACTGCCTTAGCGCCAGAAAAACTCGCCACTTTGCACGCCAAAGTTGCCGCCGCACTTTCACCAGATGCGCGCCCACTTGACGCCGCGTTTGCAAGTTCTGCCGAATCAGAAAAAAAATCGCTTTTGGAAGCGCGCGTTGCCCGCCTTACGGCAACGGTAGAAAAATTCAGCACCATGAACTCCAAAGGTGCAAAACAGCTATTGGAGACACGTAAAATTGAGCTTGCCGAAGCGCTAGCAAAATTAGCAGAGCTTGGTGGTGGTGAAAAACTTCCTACTGCGGTAGCAGAAGCGGCCCCTGCCGCCGCGAATGAAGCACCAAATGCAATTCAGCAAGCAGAAGCAGTGATGAAAGAGCTGATGGCAGACCCTGCGCTAAAATTGGACGCAGAATTTGCGTCACGCCAGCGATTATTCGCCGGCGCAAAGACGTCGGATGAAAAAACAAAATTTGCCGCACACTTATTGGACTTCGCAAATAAACGCGCGGCGGCAAAACAACACACTGAAAGCGTTATTGCGTCGGCAGAAAAAACTGTAGCGACTCATGCGGAAAGTAAGGCATCAAAAAAACCAGAACCCAAAACAGCGGAGCAAGCCGAAGATGAAACAACTCGCGCCAAGAGGCAACGCATAACCGAGTTGACCGCCAACCTGAAAGACGTTGATCTGGAAACATACGCGTTACGCAAACAACTTCAAGCAAAAATCGGCGCAGTAAATCCATCTGAGCTTCCGCCGTCACTGGCCGTTTATGCGTCAAAGGTTGGCAAAGGAAACAACAATGATGATGCGAATTTTATTGCCGAGGCAGAGGCCTTTTTGAAAACAAAAGAAGCGGCGCCGGCGCCCGCGGAAAAAAGGGCGGCGTAGATGCGCGCTTCGACTCCTTACGTAGACAAATTGCAAAATAATTAAAGATAAAAGAAAAAGACCCGCGTGGATCTATTGGAGATACTCACGCGGATCGGGCGGCCATGATGGCGCGCCGTTGATACTGGTAGCAACCGTAGCAGAGTCCAAGTGCTTGAATGACTTTCGTCTCTTTGCACTTGGCGCAACTGTCAACTTTACTCCGCTGGTAACACGCATAGCAGATGGCTATGCCGGTCTCATTGCGAGCGCGCACTGCTTTGACCTCGCCACACGCGAAACATTTCTCGTGCGTGGAAGGGTCTTTGCGATAGCAGTTGTGACAGATGGCTTTGCCGGTCTCGTTGCGCATTGCCACCGGTTTGACCTCGCCACACTCGAAACATTTCTCGTGCGTGGAAGGGTCTCGGTAACGAGCCATCTGATAGCAGTTCGGACAGATGGCTTTGCCGGTCTGACGATTCTTATGGACGGTTCTGCGTTGTCCGCAGACATCACAAGTACCCTTCACGGCTACACCTCCTTTTGGTTTTTTGATTTTGGAAAAAGCAAATTCAGATCAGGTGACCTGACATTGTATCCTACATTATTATCGGCTTCGCGTCAAGCCCAAAACGCAAACAGAAATTCTTTCGAATTTCTGTTCTCAAAATACTTTTTTACTAGGTTGAAGCTCGCCAATTCTTCTGAAAAAATTTTTGAAGCGAGGGTGCGGCGGAATTCCTCCCCCTAACCCCCCTTCCGCCGCGCCCTCACGGGAGGCCAAATTTTTTCGCCGCCAATCCAATTAAGGAAGGATTTATCGTGGTTATATTATGGTAAAACCGTTGTCCAGTAAAACAACAAGTGATAAAATGTGTATAATGAATATGCAGGAAATCTCTAAATAATTAGGAGAATTTGAAAAAAATTCGCGCAAGAAAAAATTGTCGCAAGGGGCGTTAGCACGACTTTTAGAGGTAGATAAAGGCTATATTAGCAACATAGAGAGGGGTAATAAAAATCCTACCCTTGCGACAATTCAAGGATTGGCAGATGCTCTCGGCGTGTCGACCGATGAGTAATTGAAATAATATGAAACACCTCAATATTGAAATTAAAGCAAGATGTAATGACCACGAGAAAATTCGGTCAATTTTGAAATCGCGCAATGCGGATTTTAAAGGAACAGACCACCAAATTGATACTTACTTCAAAGTGAATAACGGTAGGTTAAAACTGCGCGAAGGAAATACTGAAAATTTTCTCGTGTTCTACGAGAGAGAAGATAAAGAAGGACCGAAACAATCTGATGTTATTTTGTTTAAGTCCGATCCAAATTCTTCACTAAAAGAAATTTTACTAACTTCTCTCGGAACTTTAGTCATGGTAGATAAGCAAAGAGAGATTTACTTCATTGAGAATGTAAAATTTAACATTGATACAGTGAAGAATCTGGGGACATTTATGGAAATTGAGGCGATAGATAGTGATGGCTCTTACGGAAAAGAAAAACTACTCGAACAATGCCAGAATTATCTTGATTTATTTGGTATTCCAAAAAAAGATTTAATCTCCGTTTCGTACAGCGATTTACTTTTGCAAAAATAATATGAATCAAAAAATCCTAAAACATTTTCTTGAGTTTGGCACTTACACTTATCCTGGTTTGTATCAAGAAAAACTGAGCCAAGATTTGCCTGATGACATTATGGAAATCGGTCTTTTGGTTCGTAAAAACTTTATTCATCGCACAACGCTTGCGGCGAAAAATACAGATATTATCGCCGATCTAAAGTTCGGCGATATGACAAAAGTCCCGTGGTGGCGACAACCTGAAGACGATAATTTAGTTACTAGCACCGCTATGCTCGCCGAACTTTATCGGCGCGACCAAAGAGGTTTTGTAATAGATCGCGAACCAAAAGACAAATTAGTTCTAACTTGCCGCTTTGTTGCAATAATGATGGCAAGTATTTTGAAATCAAAAGGTATTCCGGCGCGGGTTCGCTCCGGCAACGCGCCATATTTTAATATGGGTGAAGAACCTGGAAATGTAAGCACCGACCATTGGATAAATCAATATTGGAGTAAGCAGGAAAATCGCTGGATAACGATTGATGTTGACGGAAGTTTAAGTTTGAACGATAAATTTGACCCTTACGATATGCCTGACGGAAAATTCGATTTTCCTGCTGACGCACAGCTTAATATCCGCGCCGGAAAAGTTGACCCACAACATTTCCATAATGCCGGAGGTTATCGCGGCAAAATAGTAGTTGTGTGGTCACTTTTTTACGATTTTCATTCGTTAGTGAACAGTGAGATTATCTATCTTCACGGAACAAAATATGGCGATCCAAAAAAGTTTGATAATCTCACTGAAACAGATTTTGAGAAAATCGATGGTCTCGCTCGACTCATGCAGAAACCAGACGAAAACTTTGACGAATTGTTAAAACTTTGGGAAACTGACAAAGATTTTCGTCTGCTTGCTGGTTCATTATTGTAATTGGCGGCGAAAAAATTCTGGACCCCCGCGAGGGCGCGGCGGAAAAAGGTGGGTGTGGGGGGAATTCCGCCGCGCCCGAGCGTTCCGCCGGAGCGAAGCGGAGGCGGTCAGTTCCGTTCAAAAAATGTTCGAGCGGAGTTGTATAATTCCAAATTAATAAACACCAAAATTATTTTAAATTTTTCAATGAAAAATGATTGAAAAAATTTACTGCTTTGCCGGCAAATTCTCTGTTCTTTCAAATTCAAAAAAAGAAACCCGCCAGAGGTCCGAATGGACATGGCGGGTCAGTTTGGGCGCGGGAGCTCTGCGCGGCCGGCGGATCACGACTTGTGTGCGTTCACCGCCGCAATGATCAGGTTGGCATTTGCGAGCTCTGGAGTCTCGGCGACGAGGTCACCAAAACGATCCAAAACTGCGTAGTCCCCATGGCCATGTCCCCGATTATGGAAACCGAGTTTCCACGGACGAGGCCGTGCAGTGAAGTAGCCCTTGAGCCTGAGCGAGGCGTGCGCTTCCTCGTTGGTCACGTCCCCCTCTGCTCGGATTGCGTCCAGTAGCGGTGGCCTCCTCCTATTCAAGTACGATTTCGGTGCGTTCTTCACTGTCTTACCTCATTCTATGAAGTTGTCAAGTGTACTACTTGACTATTGTCAAAGTTAGCATATTAGAACATAAAAGTCAATGAGTGGCGATTTGCCGCTCATTGGAAGAAATCTTTATGAAAAAATTTTCTTTTCCCACTGAAAACCGCCTATTTGACTTTTCCTGAATAGTGCGCTCGACAGGAGTCGCCTCCGCGCGAAGCATCTCGCGCGTCGGGCCGGCGCTCGCGCCACGCATGCTGTACGTATGCGCATGCGCGCTCGCGCTTCGACTCCTTACGTAGACAAATTAATAAACACCAAAACTATTTTGGTGTTTATTAATTTGCGCTCGACAGGAGTCGAACCTGTGTCTCCAGCTTCGGAGGCCAGCGTACTATCCACTGTACTACGAGCGCTTAAAATTTATTACGCAGACGCGTTGCCGCAGTGTACAACGCGTAGCGCGCGCGGTCAACGGGTCGGTCAAACGTTCCCGATGTCAAAACGCGTGTACCGCCAAAGCGAATTTTAAATCGTGTTACGCCAGCCAACGGATGCTGTTCTCCCGCGCCTTCCGGCGCAACGCCCCACCAGTCATACTGCGTGCAGGCGGCATCGCGCGCCGCGCGCATAATTGCCCAATGCAGAGCATACGTCCCCATGCTCGCGCGGTCAGCATGCCGCGAGGCGCCGTGCACGTACGTTAACGTATCTGCATAGCGCATCTCTAATGACGTCGCGATCATACGATCATCAACACAGGCCGCCCACACTTCGGCAAAGGAAAAGAGTGACCGTAATTCTGCATCAGACACCCGACCGATATCATGCCTGAGTGCGGTCTCGTCATACAAAGACAAAATTTCCGGAGTGCGCGCTATCGCCTCCGGCACCTCTAATTTTTTTACCTGCACCGCCGCCCGTTCTGATACCCGAATATTATAGCGCGTCTTTTCGTGAAATGAATTAAATAATTCGTTGTCACTGCGTTGCAGTGGTGTCAGCAAGGTACAGGAAGGCGACACGTCTTTGCGTTTAAAAAACCGCCGAGGCGGCACATTACTTAGCGGCTCTATGCGCACCAGCGTTGCATGACTCCTCTGCTGTAATACTTCTATTATTTCATCCCACTCTTGTTCTGGCGGAAGAACCACCGGCCCTTTGGGACAAAACCATACGCGCCACCACGGTTTAATTTCTAACAAAATCCACAGCGACGGATTGCCGTGTGAATCAAGCACGCGCGCACACGGATGGTGGCGCTCGTGTGCAACCAAAGCCCACACCGCTCCTTGCGTAAAGGGTGCGGAAACGTGTGCAATACGCGCGGCTTGCAATACCAACTCATCCCATGCAGTATCGGTTCCGACAAATTCATGCGCCATGTAATTTTTGTAATCCGCGACGCACCAATTCTTCGGTAGTCCCCTGCTCATCGCGAAGTGCGCGCGACGCATCTTCTTTTTTGAATCCGAGCGACGCCAGTGCGGCAACTGCCTGCGCGTGCGGAGTGTCGGCAACATCAAGTATGTCAAAAATTTTTCCGCGCAATTCCAACACCATGCGCTCGGCCATTTTTTTGCCAATTCCGGAAACGCTTGTCAATAAACCGATATCCGCCCGCTCAATGGCGGCACGTACTTCTGCGGCCGAGCCAACGGATAAAATCGTCAAAGCGGTCTTGGGTCCCACGCCAGACACTCCAATCAATGTTTCAAAAAAATCTCGCGCCGCAAGATCAAAAAAACCAAAAAGGCGCAAATCATCTTCGCGCACATGCGTATGACAAAAAAGTTCCACAGTGGCACCGCGCACGGCGCGTGATAAATCATGCGGGGTTACATCAACGCGATACCCCACGCCGTTAACATCCAGAATAATACCGCGCGCGGAAACGGATAAAATGGTACCGCGCAAAAATCCGATCATGGGTTTTGTGCACGAGCGAGGCGCGCCTCTGCCGCCGCCACCTGTTGTTCTTTGGCACGCACAATGGCTTGAAAATGTTCTGCCAGTTGCGGATGCGCAACGGCTTGCTGGCGCGCAGAATCCAGCTCGCCCTCATATTTTTCAATTTCTAATTTAATCTGATCTGCTGAGTTACGCGCCGGTGCGGAGCCGGCACCTGCCGCGGCGTGCAGTTCATCTTTTTTCCCAAACAGCGAACTGAAAAAACCCATATTAAAAATCTTGTACGAGCGCATTGCTCGGATCTAGTAATTTAATCTGATCAACGAGCGCCTGAAGCTCGCCCTGCATGGTGGCGACCTTCAACGACGCTTCTTTTCCGACGGCGCGCATTTCTGTGATAAGTTCTTGCGCTTTACCGATGGCACGCGTTAAGACGTCTTTCACCGCAGGGTCTGTTGCCGCCGCGGCCGCGGCTTGTAATTTTGCCAGCGTCACCAGCGTTGCGTCATACGCCGTTTTATACGAAGCAAGTGCGTGCTCTTCAATATCTTTCAGGTCGGTCACCGTTTTTTCAACCTGTTCAACAAGGACTTCAACTTCTGCCTTTTCGGTTTTGGCCGTTTCTTCCGTGGTAGTTTCACTCATATACATCTATTTTACCGCCGCAGAAGGTCAATAAGCAAGGCGACCCCCCAACCAGAAGCGCCCGCGCGTCGCGCCGGTTGCAATTTAGGCGACCACGCCACGCCGGCAATATCAATATGCGCCCATACCGTTGTGGGCGCAAACGCCTGTAAAAAAGCGGCGGCGCCGTTTGCGGAACCCATGCGATCTGAAATATTTTTATAGTCCGCCACTTCTGATTTTATCTGCGCGGTAAAATCATCGCCGAGCGGCATACGCCACACCATTTCATTGGTGCGCTCTGCGGCGTCCTGAATGGCACGACACAATTTTTCATCGGTGCTCCAAAGGCCGGCGCGCAATTCACCAAGCGCAACGATGCATGCGCCGGTTAATGTTGCAAGATCAATCACTGCGGAAGGATTATATTTTTTTGCATACGAAAGCGCGTCGGCAAGAATGAGCCGACCTTCGGCGTCGGTGTTTAGCACTTCAACCGTGGCGCCGTTATGCATTTTTAAAATATCACCCGGCACCGTTGCACTGCCGGATGGCATATTTTCTGCCGCCGGCACCAATCCGATAATATTTTTTTTCAATTTAAGCCGTGCCGCCGCGCATACCGTTGCAATAACCGTTGCGCCCCCCATCATGTCAAATTTCATTTCATCCATTTTGTCTGATGGCTTAATGGAAATACCGCCCGTGTCAAACGTGATTCCCTTGCCGACTAACACCGTGGGCGCCAAACGCCGCGCACCACCACGATATTCCATAATAATAAACGCCGGAGGCCGTACACTACCGGCGCTCACCCCCAACAGGCCACCCATTTTTTCTTTTGTAATTTCTTTTTTTGACAACACGCGTACGGAAAGTTTCGCCAGTCCGCGCGCGGCCTCCTGCGCGGCGCGACCCAATTGCAGAGGATGCATGTGACCGGGAAAATGGTTGCCTAAATTCCGCGCCAACTGCACAGAGGCATCAATGGCCGCACCTGACGCGATACCGGCGTCAAACATTTTTTTATCCCGCGCGCTGATACCAAAAAAAGTAACCTGTTCAACGGTCGTTGCGTGACGGGTGGGATCCGTAAGGTAATCGGTGAAGTGATATGTTGTAATGCCGATAGCGCGCGTAAGTAGTTCGCCAAGTGTGCGTGGGTTGGCACGTTTCAATGCCGCCGCATCAACAACAACTCCCACCTGCGACTGTTTTTTTTCCTGCACCGCTCGCACCGCTCCCGCAACTGCAGACACATAGGAATGCGCGGTGATCTTTTTTTCTGTGCCCAAACCCACATACCACACCCGATGTTTTTTGTCTCCTGATGTCACTACCGTAAAAATCTGTTCGCCCACTTCTCCACTCAATTGTATGGCGCTATCTGGCGCAAATACCGGCGGTCGCTCGCCCTGAATAATCGGCACAATGATAATTTCATTTTCTGACGTAACGGTGGTTTTGCTGGTATATTTCATAGTATGCCCAGCGTAACTGAACAATGAAAAATAATCAAGCGGCCGGTGTCAGAACCATATCCTGCGCCACCACGCCATCGTTAGCACTGACTGCCACACGCTGAACATGCGCACCATCCCCTTTTTTTTCCGCGCGCAATTCATACGTGCCGACGCCGGCAGAAAATCCGTATCTTCCCCGATTGTCGGTAACCACAGCCGCTAACAATTTGTTGTATTGCAAATCAAACAGACGCACGATACATTGCGCCACCGCCACACCAGATGAATTACGTATCACGCCGTATGCTTTTGGTTTTACGCGTGCGGCCAACGCATAGGATACAACGGCAAATATTACATTGAGCGCAGTCAATGCGATGATCCACGGCTGGGGAGACAAAATGGCGATCACCACACCCACCAGTGGCGCCGCAAAGACAATAACATTCGCCACACGATGCCCCCACCGACGCAACTGTTCGCGCCGCACCGACACATCAGCCACCTGTTCTTCAACACCGAGCATGCCGCGCACCACCGGATCCTGTTCGCTCACGACTACCTGTATGCCGATCGTTGGGTCTGGAGTTGGCAGATGTACTGCGGGAAAAATAAAACCGGGTTTTTTCACTTCAATAGTATACGAACCGCTCGGCGCAAACAGATAGCAGGATCCAGCGGTGTCAGAAACGATCGTGCGTTTGGTGGCGCCGGTGGCCGGATCCAGCAATCGCACGATAGCCAAGTCAACCGGCACATTGCGCAACACATTCATCACCCGCGCTTCCCGCACACCACGCCGCCGACGCACCATGGCCCATACATTTGAAATCCCGAGATAGCCAAACAACAGCACGGTGCGCACGCCGCCAACCGCAATGACATTTACCGCACCGATTGCCGTTACCACTGGCGCCGTACGTTCCAGATAACATTTGGTGATGATCGCTACATCACGATCAGTGAGTATCAGTGTTTGATCGGTCATTTCGGCGACCCGATCTTCTCCTAACTTATCGCGGCCACACTCAATAACCACGGCAATTTTTTCATACACCGGAGAAACTATTGATTCGTATGCCGTGCCCTGAAAACATCCAGCGATGGCGCGCGATGTGGCCGGATCAGGCGCCGCGCCCGCACTTTTCTCCAAAGACGGCGCCAAATCCTCCATACACGCGGCGATTTTCTGACTTTCAGCAACGCTCAACGGCGTGTCTGTCATTTTTTTATGCAACTCCGGAATGTTAATACGCAATGCTTCGTTATTTTCCCACAACTCTGCCGTGGCTGTCGCGGCCCGTTGTTCCTCTTCCGTAGCCGTTTGCGCTTCATACAGTTCCTTAAGCCCTGCCTGTTCAAAACATACCGCCGTAACGCTCCCGATATCCTTAAACTTAATTTCACCAGCCGTGAGACGCTCATTGAGCCGCTGTATGCAAGCACTTAATTTCTCCGATTGCGCAGGGGTGATAGATGTGGTCTGGGCGCGGGTACTTGCCGGAACAAAAATCAAAAATAATAAATAAAAAAATAATTTCGCTCTCGTGTGCATATGGTAAAATTATACCACATATGCTATACTCGGCGCATGAAATCCGTTGCCATTTTTTTTAGTGTTGCTTTGACGCTTCTCCCGCTCACTTCACGCGCCGCCGTCGTAACCCATGACGTGCCGTTTTTTATTCAAGCGCCAAACAATACGTGGAAAATTCAACCGTTTAAAGATGCCTGCGAGGAGGCGGCTGCAATTTTGGTGGAAGCGTTTTATAATAAGAAACAAATTGATGCGCTCGCCATGACGCGCCGTATAAAAGAGGTGGTGCAATTTGAACAAAAAACATTTGGTTCGCACAAAGATACCGATGCAAAAAAAACGGCGCAATTTATTAATGAGTTCATGAAATTCCGCGCGCGCACGGTGGACAATCCAACGATAGACCAAATCAAAAAAGAAATTGATGAGGGGCATCCGGTGATTGTCCCTTATCATATGCCCCTACTGAAAAACCCTTATTTTGGATCGGCTAACTATCCGTACCACATGAACGTTATTGTCGGTTATGATGATGAAAAAAAATTATTTATAACCAACGAGGTGGGAACACGACACGGCCGCCAATATAAATATCCGATGGAACGCCTCATGAACGCCAACCATGATTTTAACGGCAAAAAAACTAACGTGGGTAAAAAAGTGATGATTTTTACCGCACCGAAATAAAACGGCCGGCCGCGCATTGCACCGGAAGAGGTTGGTGTGATGCGCGGCCGGTACGGTCTAGCGGTTGCGGTGGTGCGACGGGCGCCGCCGGTTGCGGTGCCCGTTCGGCCGGTTGTAGTGTTCTTTCCTCCGCTTGGTGGCACCCACCGCGAGGCCGGCGTCGTCTGGGTCGTCGCTCTGCAAGTCCTGCCCACGCCTCGCAGAGGCAGGCGCAGGATACTTGAGGCGGACGACAACGAGATCTCCGGGAGGCGGGAGGGCACCCGCCTTACGATCAGGCCGCTTGGGAAACGCCATGGTCACACTCCTCTTAATTGCGCTTTGGTT
>CAZUSU010000007.1:0-18073 GCA_964623315.1 uncultured Gammaproteobacteria bacterium
GAACGATAATCTGCACTTTGGTGGACGACACAGGGATCGCCTCCGCGCGAATCATATCGCGCGACACGACCTGCGTATACTCGGTCGTGTGCTCGCCCTTCGATCCCCGTGTACATAGCGTCCATAAAAAGAACCCATGAAAGTGGGTTTTATTATGGAGTTCAAGGGAGCCGGTCAGAACTCTAACGCAAGAACTGCGAGCGGTTGTCGCCGCAGTGCCGCCGGCCGGAACCCGACTGTCCAAAGAACAGGACGCACGTCAGATAGATGTACGCTCTTTTGAGGGTTTTCTGTCAAAAAATCGGCACCAATCATCTGCACGATCTAATACGATCTGTAGACGATTGGCGCCATTTGAGCTACTTGTTCTTGTGAGACCGTTCAAAGAACACAACCGCAATGCTTACCACAAGGGCGAATACTACCACCGGTGCGTATAATTCAGGGTGGTAATAGATTGGCGTCAGCGGAGTTGCAACGACGATGGCCGTGACTAACATGATGCAGACCACAACAACAAGTCGAAGATCGATCAGTCGAAGATCGATCAGGAACTTCTTGAACAGCGATTGCCTCGTGCCTGGTACTTGCACCTTCATTTTCGATGGTTCACTTTCGAGTGGATGCTTGGTAGCCACAACGACTCCTCCACCACTCGCAGCGACCGGCAACTAAGCCACTGCAAGTGGTGGAGGAAGCGATTAGTTTTGTTGGTCATTGAATGGACGACACAGGGATCGAACCTGTGACCTCACGAATGTGAATCGTGCGCTCTAACCAGCTGAGCTAGTCGTCCGTAGTGAGCAGAAGTAGTCCGCTTGCGGAATAGCTTTATGCTACACGGACGAATCATGCATCGTCAAGCTTTGAGCGCTTCTTTTAAATTTTTTCCGGCTTTAAATTTTGGCACGGTGACGGACGGAATCTGAATTTTTTCCGTTGGTTTTTGCGGATTAACTCCGGTGCGGCCGGCACGCTTTTTTGCCGAGAATGATCCGAATCCGGCGATGGTGACTTCGCCGCCTTGTTTGAGTGTGTTGATAACAATGTGAACGTACGCTGAAACGAAATCTTCCGCCTGCTTTTTGCTTAGTCCGGTTTTTTCTGCCAATTGGGTAATGAGCAATGCTTTGTTCATAGTGATGGGGTTAATGATTATTTGTTGCCCTTAGAATGAATTATACGTTTTTGGCTAAGGGGAGGCAAATAGTTATTAACAGTGCGAAAGAACACAGTGGTGCGGCTTCACGTGGTCACCGAGCCATACAATCAGAAATAAAGGTGTTCGCGTATTGTATGGAAGAACATCCACAGCCGCGCGAGCTCGGTGTCGCACGTAATCATCGTGAGCGTCACCGCTGGAGTGACGCGAACGTTTCTGACATACAATGCGCGAACACGTTTTATCTGGCATATTCAATGACTCGTGATTCACGAATCACCGTCACTTTCACATCACCGGGAACCTGCATATCCGATGTGATACGCTTGGCAATTTCTTTGGCAATGTTGTAGGCGCCGTAGTCATCAACTTCTTGCGGGCGCACAAAGACGCGCATTTCACGGCCGGCTTGGATGGCGTATGCTTTGTCAACACCTTCAAACGACGTGGCGATTTTTTCCAGTTCTTCCAAACGACGCACGTATTGTTCGTACGAATCGCGACGCGCGCCCGGCCGCGCGCCGGAAATGGCGTCGGCCGCTTTGATGATACACCCCAATAACGTTTTTGGTTTATCTTCGTGATGCGCAATGGAGCAATACGCAATTTCTTCCGGCAGGCCGAATTTTTTCATCAGTTGATAGCCGAGTTCCGGATGCGACCCTTGCGTGTCGTGGTCAATCGCTTTGCCGATGTCGTGGAGTAAGCCGGCTTTGCGCGCGAGTGTGTGGTCAATATCAAGTTCATCGGCAAGCATGCCGGAAATATACGCGACCTCGGTGGCGTGCAGAAGCTGATTTTGCCCGTACGACGTGCGATATTTTAAGCGGCCCAAAATAGAAACAAGTTTTGGATCAAGACCTGTGACGCCTAACTGGAACAACGCGTCTTCGCCGGCTTTGCGTACATCAACGGCCAACTCTTTTTTTGCTTCTTCCACCACTTCTTCAATGCGTCCGGGGTGAATGCGGCCGTCGGCAATTAATTTTTCAATGGTGATGCGCGCCACTTGGCGGCGAATGGGAGAAAAGCCGGAAATCATAATTGATTCCGGCGTGTCGTCAATAACCAATTCACAGCCGGTCAATTTTTCAATTGTTTTGATGTTGCGTCCTTCTTTGCCGATGATGCGTCCTTTCATTTCATCGTTGGGGAGGGTGACATGCGAGGTGGTTGTTTCACCAGCATGCGAGCCGGCGTAGCGGTACACCACGGTGGTCAGAATTTTTTTCACTTCTTTTTCAAAATACTCGGACGACTCGCGCTCCAGTTTCATGATGCGCGAGGTGAGCGCTTCTTTTATGCTGTCTTCCACCGCAGTCATCAATCGCTGTTCCGCTTCCGTGCGCGTCAGACCGGCAATTTCTTGGAGGCGTGCAATCTCATCCTGTTTCAGCTGGTCAATTTCATCTTGCGTTGTTTTAACGCGCGCGGATTGTTCGGCAAGTTTGGTCTGCCTATCTTGCAGTTCCATTAATTTTTGATCAAACGTTGATTCGCGTTTTTCAAAACGTATTTGCGATTCTTTTAAATCGCGGCGCAACTGCTCCTCTTCTTTTTTTGCATCGTCCAACACCTTCATTGCTTTTTCGCGCGCGCGCAAGAGCACCTCCTGTTCTTTGGCGTGTGCTTCGGTAATAATTCTGTCTGCCTTTGCTTCCAAGGAGTTTGCCTGCGATTGCGCAATGGCGCGGCGTAGAAAATAGCCAATCGTAACGGAAATAATCGTTGTCAGTGCAAGTGCAATAAGGAATAAGGGGGACATATCAAATAAGTTATCCCCGCGCGAGCGCTTTTGTATACAAAATCAACCTCTGGTTACGAAGTTAGCGTGTGGCTGATTTGAGCGAATACGGACACAATTTGCATACAATAAGGTACCGAGATACTCGTGCGGATAGGTTAGTAACGGTATATATACAATGTAGCTCGTTGCGGCGCGGCTGTCAACTGCACCATAAAAATGATACAATGGCGCCATGTTTTTACAGCGCGTTGAAATGCAGGGGTTCAAATCGTTCGCGTCGCGCGCCGTATTTTCTTTTGAAATGAAGAGTGGCACGCCGCACGCCATTACGTGTATCGTGGGGCCGAACGGTTCCGGAAAATCTAATTTTGCCGACGCGGTGCGCTGGGTGCTCGGCGAACAATCCATGAAAACACTGCGCGGCAAAAAATCGGACGACGTTATTTTTGCCGGTTCGGACAAAAAGGGGCGGTTGGGGATGGCCGAGGTGTCACTGCATTTAAACAATGAAAAGGATGCGGCCACACACGGCGATGACGAACATAATCCTTTGCGTTTTCCGGAAATTGTTATTACGCGGCGATTGTTTCGCGATGGCACGGGAGAATATTTAATTAACGGTGCGCGCGTGCGGCTATCAGACATCCAGCTCATGTTGGCGCAGGCGCATTTTGGACAAAAAACGTACACGGTTATCGGTCAGGGTTTGATTGATCAAATTTTGTTAGTTTCTCCAAAAGAGCGCAAAGAGTTTTTTGATGAAGCGGCTGGTGTCAAAGAATTTCAAATAAAGCGCCATCAGGCGTTATTAAAATTGCACGCGACGCGGGAAAATATTACGCAGGCGGAGCAATTGCTCGCCGAAATTGAACCGCGCGTGCGTTCATTACAACGCGCCGTGAAACGTTTGGAAGAACGAGGGGCGGTGGAATATAAGTTACAATCGCTCCAGCGACAATATTACGGCACGATGTGGCACGAGGTCCATGCAAAAATCGCCGCTCTTTTTACCCACGCAAAAGAAGATGAAAAAATATTAGCCGCCGCGCTATCCGCAAACCAACAAACGCTCGCACACCTACACGCACTGGAAGTTGCCGAAACTCAGAGCGAGGTGATTATCGGTTTACAACGCGAGTATGAAAATTTAACCAAACAGCGCGGCCATTTGCGCGAAGAGGATTTACGTTTGAAAACGGCGTTGGAGGTGTCACGCGTGCGTGCCGAGGCCGAGCGTCAGTGGGCGCCACTGCCACTCACCAGAATAATTGAAGAGTTGGACGCGATGAAAACGGCACAACACGTATGCGCCGCGCGTTTACGCCGCGCAAAAAATATGGGCGAAGTCCACGCCTTGCTTGATGAATTTGACGCGCTCGTCACTCGCACAGACGCATTGATTAAACGGCTCCAGCGGCCGGCGCCAGAAACAGAAGCGCGCACATTGCCACAAGACCCCCAAGTGCAGTCCGCCATAGAAGACAACGTCACGTCTATCGCGATCATTGACACGCAGTTAAAAGAATTGAGCGAACGGATGCACGCCGAATCGCACCGTGAGCAGAAAAAAAAGTCAGAATTTTTTTCCGTACAGCGCCAGTTGCAAGACGAACAGCGCGCTATGCACACCATAGAACAGCGGTTGAACGATCGTAAAATTGAATTGGCGCGCCACGAAACGCGCGCCGATGGTTTGCGTGAAGAAATGCGGCTGGAGATTCCAGCTTTTATGAAAGAAGTGATGGCCGCGCCGCCTGCCGAACCGTTGGCCGTGACCGATGCCGCCGCGCGCGAGTTATATGCCTTGAAACACCAACTTGAATTAATAGGCGGCATTGATCCGGAAGTGATGGAAGAATTTCAGGAAACCAACACGCGCTATACTTTTTTATCTAAACAGCTGGGCGACTTAAACAGCGCGCTTGCCAACACCGAACAGGCGATTACGGAATTTGACGAAGTGCTCCGCACGCGCCGCACCTCAGCGCTCGCGACGATTAATGTTTTGTTCCAAGATTTTTTTGCAAAATTATTTCGGGGTGGCACGGCAAAATTGGTTCCGCAGTTTGCCGATCCTGCTGATGAATTGGCGGCCTCTGCCGACGACGCAGATGACGAAACAGAAGAAGATGTGGCAGAAGAAATGGAAACCGCCAATCGGCCACCGTCGCGCGAGCCGGTGTTGGTGGGCATAGAAATTCACGCCCAGCCGCCGGGGAAACGTATCAAGGATATTTCTATGTTATCTGGCGGCGAACGCGCTCTGACATCCGTTGCTTTGCTCTGTGCTATTTTGGCGAGCAACCCGTCGCCGTTTGTGGTGCTGGACGAAGTGGACGCCGCGCTTGATGAGGCCAACTCCGTGCGCTATGCAGAGATTTTAGAAATACTGGCGCAAAAAACACAGTTCATGGTCATCACCCACAACCGCGCCACTATGGCCAAGGGCGAAGTTTTATATGGCGTGACCATGGGGGATGATGGCGTGTCGCAGTTGTTGAGCGTGAAGTTTGGGGAAGCAGAGAGGTGGGCGAAATAACATTATTTTATATGGTTGATGGGTTTGAAAACAAAAAATCTAAGGATGAACAAGATTTAAAAAAGAACGAGGTGTCTTTTCAGTCTGAACAAAAATTAAGGAAAAAGCGCACTCCAGAATCCGCAGTTAAAGAGCTGCAAGAAGCTTATGCGCACTGGAAACACATTGCAGAGTCAGTAAAAGGGTCTTTTAGGGTTTTATGGCTTCAAAAAAATGGTTATAATAATTTATACTCTTGGATGTTAAAGAATGGCGGTATTGATCACTATGTTACATTGGCTGGCAATGGACTTGCTGCTGATTTTGTGCGGCGTATTGAAGATCGCACCGCTGAAACGGCGGCTGATGAATTACGCGAAGCCCATAAAAATTGGTTGAAATCTGGAAGTACTGCAAAATTTAATTTTCAGTGGCTTAGAGAGCACTACAATCCATTAATTATTTGGATGTGTCGGAGAGAAGGTATAAAATATTATGCAACTCTTGCGGGAGATGATGTGGCGCGTGATTTTCAAACACGTGTATACACATCTGAGCGTACAATCGAAAGTGCGGTTGGTGAACTAGAGAATGCTTATACAAAATGGAAAGAAATGCCCGAAGACAAAAGAGGCGAATTTAACAGAACATGGCTAGATGAGAACGGCTATCACGGTTTGCAAAATTGGGTTAGAAAACATTTTATTAATACGGATGACTTGTTATCGCTTGTCTCGCCAGAATTTCAAGCAGATTTTAAGAGCAGAGGGCGTATAGAAAAAAAATTTAGAACGCAAAATGATGCAGTAGAGGAGTTGCGTGAGGCACATGCAAAATGGAAACAAATTGGTCGAGGTTTTTTTAATTATAATTGGCTTATAAAAAATGGCTACCATAGTTTTGTAGCCTGGCTAAGCAATAATGGCGGCGTTGATTTTTTTGTAAATCTTGCTGGCGAAGATATTATGGTTGATTTTGAACATAGTCGTATAATAAAAACATCTGATTCTGTGATAATAGAGTTGAAGGAAGCTCATGAAAAGTGGAAAGCAATCCCAGAAGAAGCGCGCGGTGCCTTTAGTATTGTGTGGTTGCAAAAAAATGGCTTTGGGTCGCTTTATCAGTGGATGCTTAAACACGGTGGTGTCCAGACATGGATTGATCGAATAGGAGGGGGCGCTGTAGCTGATTTTAAAACCATTCGTGCGGACAACTACAGTACAGACAGGGTTATTAAGTATTTGCAAGATGCACATTCGAGATGGTTTGCCTCGTCAGAATCGGAGAAGCCCCCTTTTGATAGTAATTGGTTGAAATTATATGGCTACGCCAAAGTAGTGGCATGGATGTCTAGCCATGGTGGTATAGCTAAATATATTAAATTGTCAGGCAATCAAATTTTAGATGATTTTGTGCATCTTCGTATTTCTGAAAGGACTGAGGAGTCTGTGCAAGCAGAATTATACGCTGCCTATAGAAAATGGGTAGCTTTGGACAAAGATAAACGAGGATATTTTTGGCCTACATGGTTAAGAAAAAATAATCCAGGACTAATGACATGGCTTGATAGAACTAAAGCAGATATCGCACTATTGATTAATCAAATAAAAAACATTGATTCTGCCGACATAAAATTTAATGTACATAATTTTAGAGATCAAGAATCTGCCGTTGCAGATTTACGAGCAGCTCATGCAGCGTGGTCGTTGTTGGCAGCAAGCGAGAGGGGCTCCTTTAATGGTGCTTGGCTTCGCAAGAATTTTGTTCAGCTTGAATCATGGTTACGAAGAAATGGGGGGATTAGTTTTTTTGCAAATCTCGCAGGTATTGATATTGCAGCTGACTTTAAACACCGTAATACCACAAGAACTTCTGAGTCCGTAGTAAGAGAGTTGTTGGAAGCTCATGAAAAGTGGATGATGATTCCAGAAGATCATCACACCTCTTTTAGCGTTGGTTGGTTGCAAAAGAACGGGTTTACGTCGCTTTATAAATGGATGTTTAAACACGGTGGTGTAAATACATATGTTGAACGTGCGGGTGGTGATGTTGCGTCTGATTTTGTTACTAACTATATTTCGAATCGCACACCAGAAATGGTTGAGAATGATCTTAGAGTAGCCCATGAAAAATGGAAATCTTTGCCCCCTGATATACGCGGCCCCTTTTCAATTGTATGGTTACAAAAAAATGGCTTTAGCTCTCTTTATTCGTGGATGCATGAACATGAGGGTGTCGATACGTTTATCGAACGTACGGGGGGTGATGTTGTGATTGATTTTGTTCGCAGGCGTACTGATGAACGCTCAGATGAATTTATAATTGCTGAGCTCAACAAGGCATATATTAAATGGAGTGCTCTCCATACTCATGAGCGGGGAATTTTTAATGTTACTTGGTTACAAAAAAATGGTTTTGCCAACCTATATTACTGGATGAAAAAAGGTAAAGGTACAAAATTTTATATAATGCACGCAGGTGATAAACTCATTAGAGATTTTACATGGAGCAAAAATATAGAAAGAACTGAGGAATCTGTGGCAGCGGAGTTGCGAACGGCTCTTGAGACATGGAAGTTAATGCCAGAGGGCAAACGAGAAAATTTTAATGTGGTGTGGTTGAAGAACCACGGGTATGCAACCTTATATTCATGGATGTACGAGAATGGTGGCGTAGACCGTTTTATAAATTTTGCTGGTGGAGAGGTCGTATTTTATTTTAACAGGAAAATTAATAATAAAGATGTTCTGGAGAAATATAAAAAAATTGAGTTGTTGGTAAAAGAATTGGTCAACTCTGATTCCTCAGATCAAACAGGATTTCATTCCTTAGTTCGTATTTTTGGCTCCTCCCACGCCCTTGACCTCCTCTACAAATTCCGCCCAGAATTCAAAGGCCTCCCCACAGAGCATATTCGTAGTTGCCTCGCAGATTACCTCGGCGATTTTCTCGCCGCAAAACATGAATTCAATTTAAAAGAAATTGGAAAGGGTGTTGAATTTTTATCTGATATCACATTTCAGGATGCACTGTACGAAAATATTAAAGGCGATTGTCTTCGCTACTATTTTGAGCAGCGCAGAAAAGGTGTGCAGGTTGATGGCCACACGATCATTTATAATTATCTGATAAAAATAATTGAAGAAACGCATACCATCACCAATAAATTTTTAGATGATGTCATTCAGCGAGTCGTCCTGTATTTTGATTCGGCGCTCCGTGATTTCCACAAACCAGAAAAATTTGTTGATGCGCTTGCGGCGGATCGAGAATTTCCTGACATCAATCAGCAGATCAACATGAAGGAAATAAAAGATAAACGCCGTATTTTGATTGCAGATGAAATGGGTCTGGGGAAAAGCGCATCTGTGATCATGGCAAAAGAGCGGCTGGGTGTGGGGTGTGCGCTGGTGATTATGCCAAAGGGCGTGCAAAACACTTGGGCGGATTATTTATCAGATGATCCAGCTCGTAAGGGTTATTTTAAATTCGGCCAAGCGCCGCGCGTTTTATTAGTTAATAATTTGAAACAATTGCGGGGCATTACCAAAGATCAGTACGATTATATTGTGATTTCGCAAGAAAAATTAAATGGACATTATGCGCCACTGCTCATGGAATTAGATGTGGATATGTTGGTTGTGGATGAGTCACACAAGATCAAAAAAACATCAGGCGTGCGCGCGAGATTCTTGTTGCCCCTTGCACAAAAACTGCAAGGCGAAAATAAATATCTTGCATTGCTTTCTGGTACGCCAATTCCCAATAAAGTACGCGACGTTGCAATGGTTCTCAAATTATTATATCCAGACCAGTTTGCACAAATGGAAACTCCTGAATTGGTGCGCAGTATCATTCATGGCGATCTGGTAAATCTACGTAGCCTTCTTATTCCGCGCATGCAAATGAAAGAGTTAGTTGATGTGATTGAAATGCCAAACAGAGAACAAAAAATTATTGAAATTGAATTGAGTGCGCAAGAAAAAAACCTGTATGAAGCGCTTGTTGAATTTGATGAAATAACTGCGGCGGAAAAAATGCGTATTCTCCGATCGTTTTTGGTAAATCCGGCGATCCTTGATGCAACACCCAATATTGCCTGTTCAAAATTGCGCGTGTTGGGTGAGCGTCTGCAACGGGCGTTTCAAACAGAATCAAAAGTTTTGTTAATTGTGAATGATGTGGTGACGGGTGTCATGCGCGGCGAGCACGCAGTGCTCAATCATGCGCAACTGGGATTGCCACGGCGTGTTGCAATTGAATTTATTCATGGAACAGATGGGAGCCAAAGTGATGCAAATCTTCGCCCCGATCTGCAACGGCGGTTCAATGATGGTGACAAACCAATGCTGTTGGGTGTGAGTGGTAACGCTGCTGGTGTTGGTATTAGTTTGGTTGGTGGACAACGCATCATCATGTATAACGAAACATTCTCACAGTCAGATATGAATCAGCAAAAGGCGCGCGTGTATCGGCCGGGGTTGATGCATGACATGGTGGAAGAGACATTGATTGTCAATGGATCAATTGAAGAGGGTATCCATGAGTATAGTGGTCGCAAGCACAAGATCATTCAGCGTGTGTTGAAAGGCGTTCCGATCTCTGAATTGGATAAACGCATGCTTGAAAAAGCTGAAAAGCAACAAGACGGCCAAGAAGCGGACGATCTAAATTTTGAAGAAAATCCAGAATTGGCGCGCGTGTTTTTGTCATGGAAAATTCGATTGCGGCAGATGTTTGGTTTCACCAAAGGATTGGGCGAGGAACGCTTTGTGCAATTTTTAGAAAAATGGGGTGAGGATTATGCAGAAGGATATAGAAAAGTTGGTGCGCGTAGTTATCAAGCAAATACTAATCGAGTTACCGGAACCTTAATTGCGGATATGGCGCAGAAAACTGGTCGTTCGGCGACGGATGTAAAAATTTTGGATGTTGCGTCTGGTCCTGAAATGTTGCGTCGGCACGTTGGTACTCTATATCAGGCAGGTGTCACCAGCATGGATATCAATGCACATCATTTTCAGTTCGGCACATTGGGAAAAACATATGTGGGAAGTTGGACTGTACTGCCGTTTAGTGCTCACGCATTTGATTATGTCAATTGCGCGATGGCATTTCAGGATAGTGCGTTTGTGCCAACGAAAGGAATTTTTGAACGCGTGCAGGTGCTGTGCGAAATGAATCGCGTATTGAAACCGGGCGGCCGCGTGGTCATCAGCATGATTTATAGTTTGCGCATGAAAGATATGGAAAAATTTAAGTTGTATGTTGCGGCAACCGGCTTTCGATTGGTGGATGATTATACCGGGAACGCCGTTGGTGGCAACGATGAAGAGGTGTTTGCTTCACAGATTTTAACATTGGAAAAAATTGTTGACGTTGAAAAGAGCTCAGAGCAGATTACAAAAGATGTCGGATTTGAACATACTGCCGGTCTCAAATTTTACAGAACAAAAACGCAACCTAAAAAAGATCGAGAAATTTTGCAGGCGTTTATGTTTGAAGGCGGCAAAGGCTTTCCTATCATGCTCAACGATTCTGATCGTGCGGTGTTGCGTGAGGAGCGAGAGATAAAAAAAGAAGCGGAAGATTTACGTGTGAAATATAAAACCATTAAGGATATACCATCCGCAGAAGTTATTACGCATGGGTTTATTCGTATCAGATTAAGTGCTGGCTACCATTTATTTAAACAACTGAAAACAGCACCCGGTGTTATTTTTGTAAAATGATGCATCAGGCACCAAGTTTGACAGCCCCCAAGGCGTTTGATAATATTAGCGCACCTTCTAACTGTATGTTAACTCTCAAACTCTCGCGCGTTGGTAAAAAAAAGCAGCCGGAATATCGGCTCATTGTGATTGAAAAGGGTCGTGATCCGTGGGGGCGGGCTAACGAAATTTTGGGGCACTACCACCCGTTGGCCAAACCAAAGACGTTCATCGTGAATAAAGAGCGGCTGGACCATTATCTCAAGTTCGGCGCGCAAAGCACCCATACCGTGCACAATTTGCTCGTGACATTTGGGTATTTGACAAAAGAAAAGATTCCGTCAACGCATAAGCGCACCGCACGTCCTAAGAAAAAATAATTATTAACAACGGTGCGGCGCATCTGCTATACTAGTTGTCGCAACCTGTAATCGCAGGAGTGCCGTAATTCAAGAATTATATGACTGAAGTGCATGCAGATCAGCAGTTCGTGGAAATGATTATTAAAGCGATCGTCGCACATCCGGATGACGTACGCACCGAGCGCATTGTGGACGAGCGCGGTGTGCTTATTTCACTGCACGTTCACCCTGAAGATATGGGGTATGTTATTGGGAGAGAGGGTCAAACCGCGCGCGCCGTGCGCACGCTGGTCAAGACCATTGGCGCAAAAAATAACGCGCGCGTTAATTTAAAAATTGTGGAACCGGAAGGGTCGCGCGGGCCGCGGCGTCGCGAATTTAGCGAACAGGATCAGCGCGGCGGCGCAACCGGCGGCGGGGCGTTTAATCGCGGGCCGAGCCATCGCGACGATCTGCCATCCATAGACGATTTGGGGATATAAATTTTCTAAAAAAGCCGCGGTTAAGGCCGCGGTTTTTTGTTTTGACTCATGCGCACTTGACAGCTTTTTTTAGTTACCGCATAATAGCGTCCTCTTTGTTTTGGGCAGTAGGCGGGTAGGGACTCGCCAGCGGCTTAAAGCAGTGGACGCTTCACGGCGTCATCGGGTGATCCCATGTTTTCAAAGGTCCAGAACTTTCTCGCGGCAATGTACGCCATTGCCACGGGTGTCATGGAATGCTTCATGGCGCCAACGTACCACGGCCGGCAGGTCGAACAGCCGCGTGGCACGGCCGCCGTGCTGAACGTCCTGCACACGGGCGACCGCGTGCTGATGCTCATCGCCACGCACCTCGGCGATCAGCGGCTCGAACCGGAACAGGTCGCGCGGTTGTTCGCCGAGTTCAAGATGAACCCGCAGATCGACCACGAACAGCAGTTTGGCGGCGTCGGCACCGGCCGCACGATCTCATACTACGATTCGCCGGACAAAGGCGCGACGTTCAAGGGCAACGAGAACGCCGGCGACTTCTTCACGGTCATGGTGGCAGGGCAGAAGTTCATCTTCCGTCTGTACCGCGTCGGCGGTGCGATGATGATCCAGTGTTTCAACGGCGACAAGTGGAAGAGTGTCAAGGTTGAAGGCAACCTCCAGCACTTGTTCAGCCAGATGCTGAAGCGCGGCGAGCGCATCTTCGGCTCGCGGCAGATCGGCCTCAAAATTGACGGCCAGAACAGCGAGCAAGTGACCCTGTTCACCTCGCCCGACCACCGCAAGGGCGGGAGTGTCACGTTCATGATGGGAGCGAACGGCGCGATCAAGGCCAAGCTGATGTGCGAATTCGACACCGAGCGCACGGTCTTCATCGGTGCGGGCCAGAACGGCACGGTCGGCACGGTCGTCACGTTCAAGGAGGAGGTGCGTGACGGGGGCATGCCGAACATCCAGTTGGTCGAGATTCCGGTCGCGGTGCTGGCCAACCAGCTTCTCGACGCGCTGACGCGGCCCGACAACGCCACCACCGACGGCGGCAAGATGCGCACCGCCAACGTGGCCATGGCCTAGCGGCGGCCTAGCGGCACGCCACACGCAAGCGCGCTCGGTCCGAATTCCTACACAAGGGTTCGGGCCGAGCGCAATTTTTTTTCTGCGAGCAAAAAACAAAAAATAAAACGGCGCCACTTTTAGGTGACTCTCGGAGGCGAGCCAGCAGGGTGTTTTTGCAAAGCAAAAACTGGCGAGCCGAGAGTGAACGCGTTTTGCTCGCTGGAGCAAAACGACGTGTGCACCTAAAAGTGGAGCCGTTTTATTTTTTATTTTGAATGGCACGCCACTTTGCGATCGCGGCGTGATTTCCGGTCATTAATTCTTTTGGCACCCTCCATGTTTTAAATTTTTCCGGTCGCGTGTACTGCGGATATTCGCCGACACCTGTTTCGTTGTGCGATTCTTCGGCAAGCGACGCTGAATTTCCCAACACACCATGAATCAAACGCGCCACCGCATCCATGACCGTGAGTGCGGGCAGTTCGCCGCCGGTTAAAACATACGGCCCCACCGAAAGTTCTTCGTCAACGAGATGTTCGGCAACGCGCGCGTCCACGCCTTCGTAGCGGCCGCACACCAAGACAAGTTCAGAATATTTTTTTGCAAATTCGGCGGCCACGGCTTGCGTAAACGGCCGGCCGCTCGCGCTCAGCAAAATAATTCTCCGTTTTTTATTTGCGCGCGGCGCGACTTTTTTTATGGCGCGGTAGAGCGGTTCAATTTTCATTACCATGCCGGCGCCTCCGCCGAACGGCTTGTCGTCAACGGTGTGGTGTTTGTCTTTCGCAAACTCTCGCGGGTTGACCGTTGCGACGGTTATTTTTTTTGCTTTTTGCGCGCGTCCTAAAATGGCCGCGCTCGCGTATGCCGTGATGAGGTCGGGGAACAGCGTGATGGCGATGAATTTCATAATTAAAAGAGTAGCGCACGAAACGAGAAATTGCAATGGCTCCTCACTCTTGATAAAATAGTTGGCATGGGTGGTTTGTTGACCGCATATATTTTGTTACGCGCGTTGTCATTTTTTTTGCGCAACGAACCGTTCATTGCCACACTAATCGCCGGCGTGCTCGTGGTGATTTTTTTATGGGTTTGTGTCAAAAATCTGTCCGTTGCTTGGCGTGTGCTTGTGTTGGAATTACTGTTGGGCGGCGCCGGACATTTTTTTGAATGGGAAGGACTTCTCCTGCGCACGTGGGTGTTGGGGATGTTTGCGGTGGTTTGGGTGTGGCATCGCACACGGCGGCGGGAGCCATTACAGCCATTACCACAGCCGCCGCGCGCCGTGTTGGTGGCGCTTGCCGCGTTTGGCGCCGTGTTGGTGTGGGCGGCGGTAAACGGTTGGGTGCGCGGCAACGCGCCGTCTTACGTGTTGCAAGATGCGATGCTCTATTTGTTTGTGCTGTTGTTATTTCCGGCGCTGGAGTTTGAACGGCAGTGGCAGTCGCTTTATACTGCCGCAGTAAAAGTTTTTGTCGTCGGTTCCGCACTGTTTTCATCGGTCACGTTCGCACTGTATTCAAGCGGCGTGTTTGTGTTAACCGACACATACTACCACTGGTTTCGCAATGTATCTGCCGGAAAAATTACAGACCTTGGCGCGCATTTTTTTCGTATCGTACTGCCGGAACATCTGTTATTACTTCCGGTCATCATATTGCTCATGCAACGATTCATCACTAAGCCGTCGGAAAAAAAATGGTGGTGGATTATGGTGTGCGCGTTGGTTGTGGTCGTGTTGAATTTTACCCGCATTTATTTTATGGCGCTTGGTGTTGGCGCGCTCGTGCTGTTATTTTTTTATCGCCGTCAGTGGCGGCGGTGGGCGGTTTCTGCCGGCGGAACACTTGCCACCGCGCTGTTTATTTTTTTTGCCATTCATTTTGTCGCGAGCCGTGGGGAGTCAATCGGTTTTGAGTTGCTCGGCATGCGATCCGGCATCAACGGATCAGAGCGCGATACGAGTTCTGCCATTCGCGGTGCGCTCCTGCCGGACATCATGCGTACCATTCGGGAGCGGCCGTGGCTCGGGTCTGGGCTCGGCACCACGGTGACGTATGTTGACCCCGCAACTAACGAGCCACAGACGCGCACGCAATTTGATTGGGGATACCATGAAATGGTCGCCGAGCTGGGGATTGTGGGCGCCGCTGTTTTTATTCTGCTGTGGTTGATCGCTCTCTATTACGCGCGCAATGCGCCGTGGCTCGTGGCAAGCGGGGCAATGCTCTTTGTGGTGAATATCACCACACCGGCGCTTTTCCAAGGGTTTGGGGTTTTATTTTTTGTTGCGCTGGTGGTATTGTCAGAGCGGCGCGCGAGCGGTATTTTTGAGACCAAAATCGGCACAGTTATCAACATTTTGTCCCCTTGACACCTTTTCGCCACTCCTATACAATGTGCCCACGTTCGTTGACAATTTAAGACATGCCAATTATATCTACCGATCGGAGTTTGTAGTCCGATTAATGGTAGGTGCGAAATCCTCAAATAAAAAATCTACTAAAAAAATGGATAACTAAAGTTGTTCAATACTGAGAGTTTGATCCTGGCTCAGGATGAACGCTGGCGGCGTGGCTAAGGCATGCAAGTCGAGCGAGCTTATTTTTGTAGCAATACAAAAATGAGTTAGCGGCAGACGGGTGCGTAACACATTGGCAACATACCTTTGAGTCGTGCATAGCTTTTCGAAAGGAAAGGTAATACACGATGGACATGTGGGGTCACAAGACATTCACATGTAAAGCAGAAATGCGCTCAAAGAGTGGCCTATGGCCTATCAGCTAGTTGGTAAGGTAACGGCTTACCTAGGCGATGACGGGTAGGGGGCGTGAGAGCGTGGCCCCCCTCACTGGGACTGAGACACTGCCCAGACACCTACGGGTGGCTGCAGTCGCGAATATTCGGCAATGGGCGAAAGCCTGACCGAGCGACGCCGCGTGCGGGATGAAGGCCTTCGGGTCGTAAACCGCTTTTGTATGGGAAGAATTATGACGGTACCATACGAATAAGAGGTTGCTAACTCTGTGCCAGCAGCAGCGGTAATACAGAGACCTCAAGCGTTATCCGGATTTATTGGGTGTAAAGGGTCCGCAGGCGGCCCGCTAAGTCATGTGTCAAATCGTTGGGCTCAACTCAACGGCTGCGCGTGATACTGACGGGCTAGAGACTGGGAGAGGCACGTGGAATTTGTGGTGTAGTCGTAATAAGCGTTGATATCACAAGGAACACCAAAGGCGAAAGCAGCGTGCTAGAACAGTTCTGACGCTCAGGGACGAAAGCGTGGGGAGCGAAAGGGATTAGATACCCCTGTAGTCCACGCCCTCAACGATGAATGCTAGATATTGGAAGTATCGACCCTTCCAGTGTCGTTTTAACAAAGCTAACGCGTTAAGCATTCCACCTGAGGAGTACGGTCGCAAGACTAAAACTCAAAGGAATAGACGGGGACCCGCACAAGCGGTGGAGCATGTGGTTTAATTCGACGGTAAGCGAGGAACCTTACCCAGGCTTGAACTGTAACTGCAAACCCTATGAAAGTAGGGCTTCTTCGAGAGTGTTACAGAGGTGCTGCATGGTTGCCGTCAGCTCGTGTTGTGAAATGTACCCTTAAGTGGCGAAACGAGCGCAACCCTCGCGTTGTGTTAAATGTACACAACGGACTGCCCGCGTAAGCGGGAGGAAGGTGGGGATGACGTCAAATCAGCATGGCCTTTACGTCTGGGGCCACACACGTGCTACAATGGGGCGAAACAATGGGTTGCCAAACCGCAAGGTGGAGCTAATCCCAACAAAACGCCTCTCAGTTCAGATTGCGGGCTGCAACTCGCCCGCATGAAGCTGGAATCGCTAGTAAACGCAAATCAGCCTCGTTGCGTTGAATACGTTCTCGGGTCTTGTACTCGGGTGCTTGGCAGTTATAGAAAAAAGTTGGTGCAAGTCCAACATGGTGTTTTGGAACGCCATAAGCAGAACGGCAGGCGCGCACTCGCGAGGGTGGCGCTGAAGGGCCGGGACGCATTCCATAGCTTGAGTTCACAAATAGGCGCATAAGCATGGTGATCGATCGAGTACATCGAGAAGCCGTCCAAATATATGCTGTGCGTGATCGGTTGAACCGAGATGTGGAGACATGTTTTCTATGATGACCCAAGGAGATCTGGTATAGTCCACAGGAATAGTCAACAAGATGAAACCTGTGGTAGGTTTTGTACGTAAGTACTACCAACGTTATGCCAGAAGTCAGCAGAGCTCATAGTACCGTTCGGGTAGCATTTCAAAGAAATTTGGAATTGCGCGCTCCGTACGGGAAGGAGCGAATTCAGTGTATGGAAAAAAACATTCCTATCAGGAATTGTTTAATCCAACACTGGAAACCGCCAGGATACGGGAAAACCGTTCGTCCGGTGGTGTGGGACAACAAACTATAGATCCCAATACCGCCCGTCAAGTGAAGGGAGTTGGTAATGCCCGAAGGCCCCGCAAGGGGACTAAGGCAGGATCAGCAACAAGCACTAAGTCGTAACAAGGCATCCGTAGCGGAAGCTGTGGATGGATCACCTCCTTTTAGGGAGACAATTTTCTTCCTGTCGAAGGCGCGCCTCAAAAGCGCGACCTCGGATTCTCGTAATTGGTGTGTCTTAAATTGAAAACGAATCAAAACCGGCCTAAAAACCGGTTTTGTGTTTTCATGTGTTGTGGTATATTGATATCAATAAATTTTTGTCGCTGAGTCACTATGCCTTCGTCGCGCATCATTCATCGTACCGTCACGGAAATCGTTGATGCGCTTCAGCGCGGTGCGGCGCGTGACACGCGACCTCTCAACGACCAAATTTTTGAATTGGTGCGTGTGCGGTTTGGTGGGTGCAGTAGAGAAACATTCAGGGCGTATATGGCCGCCGTCAAAACAGAGTGGATGCGTCGCGCGCGTGAAAAACAAACCGAACGCGCCATTCCGGCAGATGCGTATGCACATGAGCGCCTTATTGATCCGCGTGAGCGTGATGATGAAGAGAAACCTCCTTTTGTCCGAAAGAGGGTG
>CAZUSU010000008.1:0-19292 GCA_964623315.1 uncultured Gammaproteobacteria bacterium
TATCCGTTACGCTCATTAGTTATCGTTCATCATATCAGTGGTTCTGAAAAATCTAGTCCGGTGCTTAGCAACTATGTATATATGCAGTCAACGCCAACCGGTGTTGCGAGTCGTACGGAGCCGTTATGGCTCGATAACGGACCGAACAAAAACGGGACGAACGTCTGTTATACAGGGAAGTATGAGATGCTGATTGTGCCGCATGACACATTGGCAAACACCAAACCGTGGGGCGGTGCATTCAGTTACGGACCACCGAGCGATGGCACGCAAGGTAAGGGGTCGGCCATTACGATTCCATTGCCGCAGTCGGTTGGCCCGAAAACATACGACATTGCGCCGTATGGCGTAGAAGGGGACTATCGCATTGTGTTAAAGGCGCCACAGTCACAAACTCGTGAAGATGCATTTATTGATTGGAAAATAACACCAGAAGTTGTAACGGATGCTGTCTTCTTGGTTAAACCTGCCGGGTATGATTTAGTAGGGAATTTATTCCCATCAGCATCCAAATGCGCTGATAATGGTTACGAGAGCAATGCTACATGGATAAAAACATTGTCAGAAGGGAAGGCTGAAACGGCTTTTATGTGGCGCGACGGATGTATCTCATTGGAGCCGCGTGTTCAATTAGAGCAGATATACTCAACGATTGATAAAAAAGATTATTTTGGGTATGGTAGATTTGTGACGACATTACGTAAATCATCGCAAAATAATGACGCATATTATGCCGCGGTATTTCAGCCAAAAGTTCGTATCGCTCAAGGAGTGAAGGGTACTGATGTTACCTTGGACATCTATTACTTCACCGATAAAACATGGAAATTAATAAAAACACTGAAGCCAGAAACCGATGGCATTGTTGATAAAAATAGTTTGACCGCTTGGTATCCGTTTTTCTTTAAGCCAGTACGTACAAAAATGCCGAATGGATCATTTGTGGGTGCAGGATATCGGCCACATGTATCATTGTTTAAGGGGCAGTATGTTCAGGGTACATCATCGGTGTTACTGCTTCCATAAAAATTAACATTATTATGAATGAAGATATTTCCCCATCCCCATCGCGCCGCCGCCTCATTTTTGTTATACTGGGTGTGAGCGTACTGTTTATAATTATCGTGACGTTGTTTCTATTTACGAAACGGCGGCCAAACACCGCAACGGCGCCGGTGGTGGGCGGTACAGCTGAAGACGATATTACGCGCGCGCTTCCGGCGCCGCGTGATACGGACCGCGATACTCTATCCGATGCAGAAGAACAGAAATTAGGAACTGACCAAACCAAAGGCGACACCGATGGCGACGGTCTCTCTGATGCCACCGAAGTTAACAAAACAAAAACAGACCCTTTGCGGCCACGCTCAAAAGATCCGACTTTGACGGATCTGGAGTGGGCGCAAAAACAACAATAACTATGTTTGACGAACAAGACCAACCCGCCACAGAAGCGCCGCCAGTATTTGACGGCACCACCGACACCCACCTGCCGGATCGTTCTCCGGAAACCACGGTCATGGGACCGTCTGCGCTTGAAGCAGGAAAGCTTACCCCAAAACAAACGGACCCTGTTTCTATGCAGGGAATGGATTCCGGCGAACTGCACGAACCAACGGCACTCAAAAGAATTATATTGGCAACGGTTATTGTTGCGGTGATCGCCATTATTGCCGGCGGCGTGTGGTGGTTTTTGAATCGCACAGACAGCACCAATGCCCCAGCCGCCGCAGAAAAAAAAGATGAACCCGTCCCCCCCGCCAGCGCATCCATAGACGTTGATACGCCACCAGCGGTTCCCACCGCGCCGTCCGCAGAGGGCGTAGAATTTCAACAACCGCAACCAACAGAGCCGGCACCGGCTCCGGAGCCACCAAAGAATGTTGATACGGATAAAGACGGTTTGACGGATGCGCGTGAGGCACAACTCAAAACAGATCCAAATAATCCGGACACGGATGGCGATTCCTTGAACGACGGCGCCGAAGTAAATATCTGGGGCACGGATCCGTTCAAAAAAGATACGGACTCGGACGGTTTTCCGGATGGTCAAGAAGTGATGAACGGATTTAATCCAAAAGGTGCGGGCAAGTTGCAATAAGTATTTTTTGTTCTTATGTCCGATGATGAAATAAAAAAGCCGGAAAGCGCTGAGGCCGAAATGCCCCAAATGGTGATTCATACCATACCGATGGAGTTTTATGGTGGAAAAAATCCGGCGGCTGATTATCCGGTGGCGTCACCCGTGGCGGTAACCGTTTCTCCTTCAAAGCAAACACCCGCACCACCTATTCCCGCAACTCCAAAACTCGGCACCGCCATTGGTGGCACCGCACAACCGCTGGCCGCAGGAAAACCAAAATGGATTCTGCCGGCAATAATTGGAGGGGTATTGATTGTGGTACTCGGCGGCGGCACGGTTGCATACTTTGCCTTTCAAGCAAAACCGGCAGAGCCCGAGCCATCGCCGCCCGTCATTGCGGTTACGGCGCCGGAAGAAATTAAATCGGAAATAGATCTCCAGCCGCCCAAACCAGAACCAACACCGGTGGTATTGCCAAAACCGCTTTCATTAATTGCGCCGCATACGTTTACCGATTCATTGGATGGCGATGCCGATGGGCTGACTGATGTTGAAGAAGAGCTGTGGGGGACCAATCCGACTGTCGCCGATTCGGATGGTGACACCTATTCGGATGGTGTTGAATTGCGAAATCTATATAACCCCATTGGCACGGCGCCTCAACGGCTCATTGACGCTGGCTTGGTGAGCACGTATGTGAACACCGAATATAAATACACGGCAATGTATCCTAAGGCATGGTTGCCACAAGACGTTGACGCCGGTAAAACGGAAACAATTTTTACCTCCGTGAACGGAGAATTTGTGGCTATCAACGTGCTCAAATTTCCAACCACCGTTCCGTTTGCTGAATGGTTTGCCCAGCAGTTCCCCGATGAGGCAATAAGCAACTACAGCTCATTTACCAATCGCATGAAAGTTGCCGGTATCATAAGCGCAGATAAAACAGTGGCAATTATTACGGATGGGGCGCAAGTGTTTTTACTGCGGTATGATGGCGGCAGTCGTTCACAAATAAATTATCGCACATCGTTTGAATCGCTCGTGCAATCGTTTAAACCGGCGAGTGTCGCAACACCCATAGAATTTTTGCCCAAGACCGTGGTGGCGCCGGAGCCCGCTGAGGAAATTATTCCACTACCCGCACTGCTCCAAGATGAAATCGCGGCACCACCGCCACCGCCACCGGCGCAATAACGCGCGCTATGTTTTCATTACAGCGTATTGCCGCGGCAGTGGTTCGTCAAGAGTGCGGCCGCGGGTCTGTTTCGGTAATTTTTGTAGGACCGTCACGTATGCGCCAACTCAATAAACGGTATCGCGGCATTAATCGTGCCACGGATGTGTTGTCTTTTCATTCAGAAGAAAAAGGGTATCTCGGTGATATTCTGTTGTGTCGTTCGTACCTGCGAAAGCAGGCGCAAGCGGCCGCAGTTGCTTACAAAGAAGAGCTCGCGCGCATGACTATTCATGGGGCCCTGCATTTGCTGGGATATGACCATATGAAGCCGCGCGACGCAAAAAAAATGTTCGGCCTTCAGGAAGAATATTTAAAAAAATATTATGACATTTCAAAATAGTTTTCGTGCCGCATTACACGGCATTGTGCTGGTATACCGTGAGGAGCGCAGTTTTCGTATTCAGGTGGCGGTTGCCGTTAGCGTTGCCGGTTTGATGGCAATACTACCGCTCAAATCATGGGAGTATATTATTTTGACGTTGTGTGTGGGGCTCGTGTTGGTGCTGGAGATATTGAACACTATTTTTGAACGATTATCTGATATGGTTAAACCGCGGTTGCATTCATACGTTGGCGTCATAAAAGATCTGATGGCTGGCGCGGTTTTGATTATGAGTGTAGCCGCCGCAGTGGTTGGCCTCATTATTTTTGTTCCCCATCTGCTTGTTCTTGTGATACAATAGGTGCATGAAATTTTCGCGCGAACAACCGGTGATCACCGGCATTGATATTGGGTCTGCGGCTATTCGTGTGGCTGTTGGTCGTGTGGTAGAACAGGAACGCGGGCAGTTGTTGCAATTATTGGCGTGTGCCGAAGTGCCCTCCGAAGGAATCCATAAAGGGATTATTACCAGCATTGACGACGCGGTGTCATCGGTGTCTGCCTGCCTAGAACGAGCGGAGCGTTTGGCGAACATAGAAATTACTCATGCGTTGGTGGGCATTTCCGGTAGCCACGTTATGTCCCAACAAAGTAAAGGCGTGGTTGCGGTTGCCAAACCGGATGGCGAAATAACCGATGACGATGTGGCGCGATCCGTGGAAGCGGCGCGCACCGTTGCAACGCCGGTTAATTACGAAATAATTCATGTCATCCCCAAGACATTTACCGTGGACGGTCAATCAGGCATTAAAGACCCCACCGGAATGACCGGCGTGCGGCTGGAGGTTGATGCGCAGATTATTCAGGGTGTTTCTTCGCAAATAAAAAACATGAGTAAAGTGGTATATCGCGCCGGACTTGCCATTGATACGCATGTTTTGTCAATTTTAGCCGTGGCAGAAGTCGTTACCACTGCGCGTCAAAAAGAGCTGGGTGTTGCCGTGGTAAATGTGGGCGCATCAACCACCAGCATTGCCATCTACGAAGATGGCGATGTGCTACACACGGCAATTTTGCCCGTTGGTTCCGAACACATTACTTCTGACATCGCGGTTGGACTACGCACGGCCATAGATGTTGCCGAGCGGGTGAAAATAGAATTCGGTACGGCATTGCCCAAACAAGTGGCACGCAAGGAAGAAATATTTTTATCTGAATTAGGCGCGGCTGAACAGGAAGTGGTGGACAGAAAATTTGTTGCAGAAATTATAGAAGCGCGCGTAGAAGAGATTTTACAAAAAATAGATAAAGAATTGCGTGCGGTGGAGCGGTCCGGCTTGTTGCCGGGTGGGGTTTTATTTGTGGGAGGTGGTTCACGTCTGGACGGTTTTATTGAAATTTCAAAGCGTCAATTGCGCCTGCCTGCCGCGTTGGGCTATCCTATGGATTTAACGAGTTTGTCGGATAAGGTAAATGATTTGGCGTGCGCCACCGCAATTGGTCTGGTTGCGTGGGGCGCCACGCACGGTACATCGGGCAGTGGGGCATTGCTTTCTCATGTGGGGGCATCTCTGCAAGACGCAAAGGCAATGTCAAAGCAGGTGCGGGAGTGGATTCGTTCGTTGCTACCATAAAAAAATTTTTGAGGTGTGGATAACTTTTCCTCACTTATGCTATAGTATCCACATCCTTGGAGCAACGGCTCCCTTGTTTTATATCAGGGATTTGAACACTGATTGTACTCAATACAATGAAATAAAGAAATACTATGCCAGAAGTAAAACCGGGAATTGATACGATCGCAAAAATTGTCGTGGTAGGTGTGGGTGGCGCCGGCGGTTCTGCAGTGAATCGCATGGTGGAAGCAAAAATTCGCGGCGTTGAATTTGTCGTCGTGAACACCGATGTTCAGGCACTGCATAATTCATTGGCACACACAAAAATTAATATTGGCAAAACGGTAACGCGCGGGCTTGGTGCGGGCATGGATCCGGACACCGGTCGCCGCGCCGCCGAGGAATCACAAAATGAAATTCGTGAAGCGATAAAAGGTGCAAACATGGTTTTTGTGACCTGTGGGTTGGGTGGGGGCACCGGTTCCGGCGCCAGTCCTATTATTGCAGACATTGCGCGTGAAAGCGGCGCGCTCACCGTAGCGGTGGTGACCAAACCATTTACCTTTGAAGGGACACAGCGGCGTACGGTTGCCGAACGCGCGCATGAAGAACTGACAGAGCGTGTAGATACCATCATCACCATTCCCAACGATCGCATAATGGAAATCATTGATAAAAAAACGACACGCACCGAAGCGTTTCGTATGATAGATGATGTCCTGCGTCAGGCCGTTCAGGGAATTGCCGACCTCATTATGATACATGGCGAAATTAACGTGGACTTTGCTGATGTGCGGCGTGTCATGGCAAATCAAGGGCCGGCGCTCATGGGCATTGGCCGTGCGAGCGGTGAAAATCGCGCCATTGATGCGGCTAAGCTAGCCATTTCGTCGCCGCTTTTGGAACTTTCTATAGATGGTGCCCGCGGTATTTTGTTTATTGTTTCTGGCCCAACCGATTTGGGGATGCAAGAAATTCAAGAAGCGGCAAAAGTGGTCACCGGTTCTGCCGACGAAAACGCCACCATTATTTGGGGGTTGGTTAATGATGAATCAATGGCCGGTGAGGTTAAGATTACCGTTGTCGCAACCGGATTTGAAGATAGACGCGCGGCGCACGGTGCGCGCACCGAGCGTGTTGATCGTGACGCGGTGCGCGATGAACAGCCGTTTCGGCCCATTGCCCGTCCGGTATTTCGTCCGCAATCGGTTTCCTATTCTTTGCCCAGCACAACAGCCGGCGCAGGCGCGGATCAGAAACCGGCGTCAGCACCGCACAATGACGTACCGGGTTTTAAGACGCGCTCGCTCGGTACCGGTTCATCAGCCGCCGCGCTTGATGATGCGTCAGAAATGGATTTAGACGAAGTGGAAATTCCGGCATTTATTCGTAAGAAGATGGGCGGGAACATTACGTAATTATTTATGCAATGCCTCGTGTGTAAACACGAAACCAAAGTGGTTGATTCCCGCGTCGTGGAACATGGATGGCGGGTGCGGCGGCGGCGTGAATGTGAAACGTGTGGCGCGCGGTTTACCACTATTGAAGAAATGGAACTGCTGGATGTCACGGTGATTAAACGCGACGGACGGCGCGAAACCTATGATCGTGAAAAAGTAGAACAAGGAATTCGTCACTCACTGCGCAAGCGCCCGTTTACCAGCGAAAATTTTCGCACCCTTATGAGTCGCATTGAACGCGACATCCAAAAAAAGCGCAAGCGGGAAATTACCACCCATGAGATAGGGGACATCGTCATGCATCAACTCAAAAATTTTGATATGATAGGGTATATTCGGTTCGCCTCCATCTACCGGCAGTTTCAGGATGTCGGGACGTTTGCCACCGAAGCGGCGCTGTTACAAAAACTACGGCGACCGGCGCCAAAAAAACGTGGCGCACCGTAAAAAATATGTCAAAAAATCGCTCATTAGAAAAAGAAAAAAAATCAGTGCCCGAACAACTCGCGGCGATTAATTTTAGACTCGGCAAAATTGAACGGCACATGTTTTGGGAGACGGTGTTTGCCTCCCTGCGGCTTTTTATTATTGTGGTCCCCGTTGTCATTGCGTTTGTGGTTATTCCGCCGTTTGTAAAAAAATATGCGCCGGTCGTGGGGGCGGCGTTTGACAAAGTTGGTATGGTATTTCAAAATTTGCAAAACATTGGCGGCGCGCGCGGGGCGAAACAGTGAGTATGAACGTACTATCCTCTGCTAAAGCCATTACCCTTACTGTGGTGATAAGTGCGGCAATGAGTGGTTTGGTAACGGCAACTATTTTGCAATCGGCACGGCCGTCACTCATTATCGGCAGTGAAGACGAAGTGATTCGGGACGCACTGGCGCGTGTGGCGCCGAGTGTTGTTTCTATCACTATTTCTTCAGCGAGCAGTACCATCGCCGGCGGGGGGAGCGGATTTATTGTACGATCCGACGGGTATGTTATTACTAATCGCCATGTGGTAGCAGATGGTGCCGATAGCACATACACCGTTACCATGAGTAACGGAAAGGAGTACGGGGCGGTGCTCATTGGTGTGGATCAGGTGTTGGATTTAGCTTTGCTCAAAATTCCGGCGGAAAAATTGCCGGTCGCGACACTGGGCGACTCAAGCGTTTTGTTTACGGGACAAACGGTGTTAGCCATTGGCAATTCACTTGCCGAATTTCAGAATAGTGTGACGAAAGGAATTATTTCCGGTTTAGGGCGGCAAGTGGTTGCCGGTGATTTTTTTGGTGATGCGGAAGTTCTTGAGGGCGCCATTCAAACGGACGCCGCCATAAATCCCGGATTGTCCGGCGGCCCGCTTATTACCGTGCGGGGCGAAGTGATTGGCGTGAATACGGCGGTGAGTCGTCGCGGGCAACTTGTGGGGTTTGCTTTGCCCATAAATTCCGTTAAGCAACTCATTGCGTCGGCGGTGGAATTTGGACGGATTATTCATCCGTGGCTGGGGGTGCGCTATCGCATTGTGTCTAACGGAGCGCTGATTGTCAAAGGTTTGCGTCCGGAAGACAAACCCATTTCAGCAAACAGTCCGGCAGAAAAAGCCGGATTGCGCGAAGGAGATATTATTACCGGTATTAACGCCACCGACTTGTCGGAATATATTTCGCTCGCAAACGAGGTTGCAAAATATCGTGTGGGTGATACAATTATACTGCGCATTATTAGAGCCGACGCCGTTCTTGACGTTCCTATAACACTTGAAGAGTTTCCACAAACAAAAAAGCCATGAGTTCTTTTTCTCCGTTAAAACGCACACGCATTGTTGCGACGATTGGTCCGGCGTCCGGCACGCCGGCAATATTTAGAAATTTAGTTGACAGCGGGGTGAATGTGGCGCGTCTGAATTTTTCGCACGGCACCTATCCGGAGCATGCACGTTTTATTTCCCTGATTCGCAGGGTGTCGCGCCAGACGGGCACGACCGTTTCCATTTTGCAGGATTTATGCGGACCAAAAATTCGCGTGGGCGAACTGCCGCCGGATGGCGTGGCTCTTACGGGGGACGCCATTGTTGTTCTAAGCAATAATTCCAAGCGACGCAACGCCATTCCCTTTCAATATGCCGGTTTGCCGCGTGATGTGCACAAAGGTGATCGGCTTCTGCTTGACGATGGTTTGTTGGAATTTGAAGTGCAGGGAACCACGGCGCAAGAAGTGACGTGTCGGGTGATTGTGGGCGGTGTGTTGAAATCGCATAAAGGAATTAATGTGCCGACGGCATCCCTGCGTGTACCGGCGATTACCGAAAAAGATAAAAGAGATTTGGTGTTTGGTTTGGCGCATGGCGTTGATGCCGTGGCGCTTTCGTTTGTGCGCAATCCGCGCGACGTAACGCATTTGCGCGAATTAATTGCGCGCGCGCGACCAAAAATTAAGCCGCTTTTGTTTGTCAAAATAGAAAAGCATGAAGCCGTAGATCAAATAGAAGCCATTGCGCACGCCGCCGATGGCATCATGGTGGCGCGCGGTGATTTGGGTATTGAGGTGGCGGCAGAATTGGTGCCGCTCATTCAAAAAAGAATTGTGCGGCTGTGTAATGATTTAAATAAACCGGTCATCGTTGCGACGCAAATGCTGGATTCCATGATTCGCAATCCACGCCCGACGCGTGCAGAAATATCTGATGTTGCCAATGCCGTGTTGGATTTAACGGATGGGGTCATGTTGTCTGCAGAATCGGCGAGCGGTGCGTTTCCGGTGCAAGCGGTGCAGTATATGGCGCGCACGGCACGCGCCATAGAAGCGGCAACGAGCGATGCCGGAACGCTTGTATGTCACCATCGCGCACCGGCGCCGTCGCAAGTGGTGGGTGAATTGGCGTTTGTTGCGGCAGAATTGGAAGGGGTATCTGCTATTTTGGTGCCAAAAGAAAGTTCGCATGTCGTACCGGCGCTGTCGCGTATGCGCTTGCCCTGTACGATTATTGCGCAGGCAAAGGATGAGGCACAGGCGGCGCAGATGAATTTTTATTATGGGGTTGCCTCAATGGTCGTGCGTTCGTTTACACGGCTTGGCGTTATTTCATCATTATTACATGCGGCGCGCAAACGCGGATTTATTGTGCGCGGCAATCGCGTAATTTTTTTGCAATCCGGCAATAAAAAAGGAGCGATGCTTTCTTTGGAAGAGGTGCGTGTTCCCTAATATTTTTTTCTATGAAACGAAAACATTTTTTTGCGGTAAATGGACTGTTTGCTATTGTGGCCGGCATCGTGGGGTTGTCGGGCATCATCACGACGTTTGATGCGCTGGCGCGCTCAGCACAAGAGGAACAAAGGGCGGTAGGGGTGGTTATGGACACCCAAAGATGAGTGCAGTACACTATCCGTATGTCCTATGGATTTACTTAAAAATAACAGCGCGCTCGGAGAATTGGAATCAGAAATTATGGAGGTTATTTGGCGTTCCTCCCGCAATTCAGTGCGCACCGTTTTAACCCAGCTGGAAAAAAAACGAAAAGTAGCCTACAGCACAATCATGACAGTGATGACGCGACTCTATGATAAAGGTATTCTCGCGAGGGAATCGGATGTGAGCGGGGCATATTGGTATCATCCCGTTCAGGATAAAGAACATTTCCTCGCGTCGGCCTCTAAAAAAATAATCAATCGTTTAGTCCGTGAATTTGGTGAGATCGCCATTGCTCAATTTATGGACGTTATTGAAAGCACTGATGCAAAGAAAATCGCTCGTTGGCGTAAAAAACTTAAAAAAATAAAATGATTACCCCTTTCGCCAAAAAGGCCAATGCTATTTTTTATCAAGTCATTGCTTGGGGAGCTTTCTTTTTTCTTGGGCTGATATTTTTGGGTTTCAAGATATACCCGCAATTTATTAGCATAAAACAAAGTGTCACCAACAAAATAGAGGCGGTGTGCGGTTGCGCTAATCCGGCCGTTTGGAGTAGTCATCCCCTACGATTGGCTGGGCTGTTTTTGGCTGGGCTGTTTTTGGTTGGGTTTTTTAGTTTTGTCATTATTCAGCTCTGGCGATTCGTTCAATCAACCGCTCAATTTATTCAACAGAATTTAAAAAATACGATTCCTCATATTTCTCCTAAATTGGAGAACGCAGTGCGAATATTGAAGCTTGATAAACGCGTGCGTGAAGTGAGGAGCGCACACCCTTTAGTATTCTGCCACGGTTTTTTTGCGCCAAAAATTTGTATCTCATCGGCACTCGTTGAGCGTCTCGGCGACAAGGAATTATTAGCCGTTCTTTCTCATGAACAGCATCATGTCATAAATCATGAACCGATTAAAATGCTCTTCGTTAAATTGTTAAGCAGGAGCTTCTGGTTTATTCCGTGGTTTGGTCTCCTCGCCAAAAAATATTTCACGTATGCCGAACTCGCAGCCGATGAACACGCCATGGAGCAACTCAAGGACAAAGCGTCTCTCGCCCGCGCGTTAGATACGATGATCTCGTGGGGGAGTAAGATTACCGCTCGAGATTCCTTAGCACTCTCTTTTTTTGAAACAATAACCGAAGCGCGTATTAATAAATTGGCTGATGATCGTTATTTGCCACGTTTTACTATTTTTACCTTCCCATCAGTAGCCAGTAGTTTGGCCTTGGGATTCTTGGTGTTCATTGCGCGTCCACTTTTTATTGACTCTCAAATTATTATAGAGCAGGACGCTCAAGTGCCGTGCGTTCAGCAAGCCGCTACCTACACCGTCGCCGACGTTAAAAAACGATGTATAATGCCAATCGTTCATGCGATTGAGTCGGAACAGAAATTTTACTCGGCGGATGTCGGAGCGAAAATAAAGAATTATGCGGCGACTGTGGATAACTGATATTTGACATTTCATTACGGGTCTACTACACTATGTAGTAGTGAACTGTTTTAAAAATTTTTTACTCATTAATCAGCTCTAAAAAAATATGGACACGTCAGAAACAAATCGCGGTGATTCTACGGCAGGGAGTAACACCATGGTATTACGTATTCCAAAGATTAATCTTCAGTCAGGCATATTGGGTTTAGTCGCCGTGATCACCGTATTTCAAACGGTGCAGTTGTTTCGTATCAATAATCGGGCAGGTAGCGCCTCGGTACAGGCCTCCACAGCAGTTTCCAGCCCCTCGGGGTCTTCGCAAGGAAGCGGGGCAAACGCCGCCGCTCCGCAATCCATGGTTGGTGGCTGTTAGTTGAACGATCTGTGGTGCAAAAAAATAATGTCGCCCTAAATAGTGTGGTTCAATTATTTTATTGAGATTTTAAATTATGTCTGAATCGACGCATGATAAGACGGTCCTCTGGCAAAAATATTTTTTATTCGCCGCCCTCGGGGCTTCAATTATTGGCGCTCTTTTGGCCTCTAAAACACTCTTTAGCATTGACAAAAAAATCGTCGCCGCAAAAGATGCGGCTCGTCCGGCTACGATTAGCGTCATAAGAATTACCGTCCCGTCTTGTGCCGACTGTTTTTCCGTTGATGAAGCGGTGGCTAATTTGAAAAAACAACATATAGTCGTGTCAGAAGAACGCGCTCTGGCTTTTGATTCTCCCGAAGCACAGACACTTATTCAAAAATTTGGGATTAAAAGGGTTCCCGCCTATGTTGCAACCGGTGAAATAAAAAAGCAGAACCTAGAAAACTTTTTTAAAGATAATGGCGCAATAAAAGACGGTACGTTCATCTTTGAAAAAGTAACGCCGGTTTTTATTGATCCGATATCTAAGCAAAAACTGGGGCTCGTCCGCGTTACGCATCTGACAGATCCGTCGTGTCAGGCGTGCCCTAAGCCGCAAGTGTTGATGCAATCGCTCAACCAAGCCGGAGTACGAGTGTCTGCCAGCACCACAGTAGCGTGGAATTCATCGGTCGGGCAAAAAATTATCAGCCAATACAACATTAAAAGTGTCCCAACCATCATTATTTCATCGGATTTAGGTTATTACGATGAAATTAAAACTGCGTGGCCGCAAAAAATCGGCACAATTGAATCCGATGGTACCTATGTGGTGAGGCAACTTCCTTTCCCTTATCGCGATGTGCAAAAAAATAAAATTGTCGGTCTGGTGGATATCGTTTATCTCGTGGATAGTTCCTGTAAAAATTGTTATAAACCGAACTTAATTCATAAAAGTATTTTGACGCAAGGATTTGGCGTCGCCATTGGATCAGAGAAAACCGTTGATGCCGCGACAGTCGCGGGCAAAGAACTTGTTAAAAAATATAACCTTACTCAAATTCCGACCGTGCTGATTTCACCTGACATAGTGATGTATACCCAAATCACTTCCTTGTGGCCAAAAGTGGGAACCGTGGAACAGAACGGGTGGTACGTATTCAGAAAAATGGAACAGATCGGGGACGTTACCTATAAAGATCTGTCAACCAATAAGATAATTAAGCCGACAGGAACACCGGATAGCCAATGAGATCAAGCCAATTAATATTATGAAAAAAACATTGTCAAAATTAAAAATAATTTTCCGACAGCCATTCTATCGCAATGTGGCGCTTGTTACTTCGCTCATAACGGCTCTCCTTTCCTATTGGCTGTTGAGTCAAACCACCAGCGTTCAAGCATTTATAGAGATGACTCAAAGGGGAGAATTTGGAAAATATAGTTATTTGTATAGCACCACCTATATTATTACCACGCTTCTTATCATAGGCCTGTCCGGTATAAGCGCGGCTGTTATATTCTGGCTTTTTAAGCACTCTAAATTAAGTAATGGTAAAACGTTTGGAACCAATCTTGGCGGGTTTGTCGTTGGAATGGCCGGCATGGGTTGTCCTATTTGCGGTGCATTTTTGCTGTCATTCATTGGTTTGGCCGGTGGATTAACTCTACTCCCTCTGCAGGGAATAGAGTTAAAATTTTTAAGTTTGGCCCTGATTGCGGGGCCAACAATGTACTCCATTCGCCGCGTTTCCGAAGCGCATGACTGCTTGGATTGTCACGATATAGAAAGGAGACATGTTGTGCAGACGATTCCGGTGGCGGCGCTTCGAGGACAGGGGATACAAATTTTGCCTGTAGAAAAAATCATTACCTCTATTTTAATTGTTGCTTTTTTGGTAAATCAACTTCTCATTAGTTCAACATCGGTCGCGACCGGAGCGTCTTCAAGCGCCGGTTTTGTTGGCGCGCTGTTTGGCATTAAGACGGCATCGGCCGCTACGATCATTGCCCCAAAACTAAACCCCGATGGTCGCACCACCTCGCTGGTGGAACAGCCCACGATTACCGAAGTTCTGGCCAATCCAAATACCGGTGATGCACTGGCAGATGCCAAGGTGGTAATGCAGGCAACGGGAAAACCCTTTTATGCTCCCGATGATATTTCTTTTGATGATCCGATTAACGCCCAGAAAAAATGGGGAGCGTATGAGAGTTCCATTACATTGAGCAGCGATCTGGAAGCCCGCCATCAAAAGCTGATCAGTACAATGGTTTGCAGTTACTGCTGTGGTGGTCCAACAAGTGTTGCGACGATTAATCGTTGCGGGTGCGCTCACGCCAAAGCAGTAAGAGGAATGTTTAAGTTTTTGCTTCAAGGATATGGAAGCAAGTATTCGGATGACCAACTGCTTGGCGAAGCTCACCGATGGTACGCGATATGGTATCCCAAGGGTATGCTTGAGGATTATCTATTGGCCACCGGCAAGTCAGATGCGTTACCTCATAAAACGCACGGTGGGGCAGGTTCAGATGGAAAACACGGGCTATGAAGAACAATGTAGTACTCGCAGTTATTGTTTCCCTGTTGATTGTTTTGGGCGGGCTATTAATTTATAAAAACTCAAGAAAAAACGGATCAAACATACCCGCTCCTTTATCCGAAGGTACTCGGTCCCTGCAAGGATTCAATTTTGGCTTTTCTTCAAAAGAGATAACAGTAAAACAGGGAGAAACGGTCAAAATTAGGTTAACAAGCGACGACTCTCCCCACACATTTACGATTGATGAACTGGGGGTAAATCAATTTTTTACCTACGGGAAAGACGCGACGATTACATTCACCGCGAGCCAGAAAGGCATCTTTCAGTTTTATTGCGCCGTGCCGGGTCATAAAGAAGGCGGTATGGTCGGAACATTAGTGGTCAATTAAATATGACCATAAAAAGTAAAATGATTTTTTTAAAGAATAAAGCGCTTGAAGGCGGTGGCGCTGTGGCGGGTACATTTGGCAGTATTGGCAGTATACCTAATCTTTGCCATGCGCTCTGCTTAAGCGTTATTTCATTTATATCTCTTTTTGGCATTACCATAAGTATATTACCGCTTATGTTTTTCCAGACGTATAGGCTATATTTTTGGCTCACCGCATTTTTGTTAGCCGGAATTTCTTTCTACTTATTTTTCAAGAAAAAAAATTATACGGCTTCACATAGAAATTTTCTTTTGATTAATACGGGACTTATAATTTTCAGCATGCCTTTTTCTTTTGTTGCCGATTATATGGATTTTTTTCGTTTTGTCGGCGTGATTTTGGTATTCATCGGTTTATTCCTTTTCTTTTTTGAAAAGAGATTTAAATTTTCTGATTATTTCACGGGAGAGACATCACCGGACACTTCTTTTGCGCCTCTTCTGTTGCCGATTGCCTTTAAATTTAATCTGCCGAAATTTAATCTATCCTCAGTGCTTTTTGCGTTTATCGTGAGCGGTTTCTTGGTAAACCAATATATGATGTATCGAACGGGGGTTTTTAGTAAAGCGACACCTTTATCCTTTCCAGCCATGCGGTCTCTTTCCTCCATGAAATTAACGGCTTTTGATGTGGCTCTCGCCAAAGAACGTATGGATAAAAATAATGATGGGATTTGTGATGTCTGCGGCATGCCCATTCAGCAATGCATTGATTCCGGACAGATTGACTGCAATATGGGAAACAACCCCAGCGCCATCGGCGTTTTAGGTTCAGAGCACACACATGCTGATATGAAAGTGTATGTCAATGGTCAAGCGTTAGATTTTGCCAAGCCGGAATATTATATGAGGAGCAGTTTTTTGCATTTTGATACCAATCAAAACAAAGAGGATGCTGGTTCTGTATTACACCAACATGCCAAAAAAGTTCCCTTGTGGTTATTATTCAGAAGTTTGGGTATGTCAATTTCTCCTGACAGTATCACCACCGCGGATGGACGAATATGGCGGAATGAAAGTGATAAGACGCTTAAGTTCTATCTTAATGGAAAAAAAGTTGACGAACTGGTAAACTACTCCTACCAGCCGAATGATAAATTACTCATCAGCTATGGGCCAACAAATGACCCAAACATACAAAAAGAACTTGATTCAGTCATTCCTTTTGCCAAAAATCACTAACGCAAAAAAATCATGGAAAATGATCAAAATAGTCAATTGTCACATAAGGAGCAGTATCAATTAAGGCAGAAAGAAAAGATTCAAGAGCAGAATCGCCTTTTGCGAAAGCGAGCGCTAAAACGCGGAATAAAAACCGCCGTTATTGCCGTGATTATTGGGGGGAGTGTCGGATGGTTTATATGGTACATTGCAACCCTTCCTCAAACGCCGTCTTCAGAAACCATATCTAAAAGTGGAATTCATTGGCATCCGCGTCTTGCAATATTTATAAAGGACAAGGCGCAAGAGATCCCCGCCAATCTGGGCATTGGCGCGGTGCATAATCCTATGCACACGCACGATTCAACGGGCGTTATTCACCTAGAATTTCAGGGTGTTGTTCGTAAAAATGATTTGTATCTTGGTCGTTTCTTCAAAATATGGGGTAAGCAATTTAATGAAAACTGTATTTTTGAATATTGCAACGGTCCCGATGGAAAAATAAAAATGACCGTCAATGGCACCGAGAATAATGAATTCCAAAATTATCCAATGAGAGATAGCGATCAAATTGAAATTCGCTATGAATAATATCTGATTCGGCCGATGCAATAAGACAGAGCAATATACCAGATGAATTTTATATTACTATCTTTTGCATTATTAGCAGGACTACAGGCATTTTTTGCGGCATGTAGTGTTGTTTTAATACCGGCGTATATTGGATATTATGTCAGCAGAGAAGAGAAAGAGGAGGGGCATCTTCATGAATTATTTTTTGGTCTTAAGGCCGGCATATGTGCGAGTTTTGGGTTGGTGACCGTCTATTCGGTTTTTGGTTTAATACTTGCTTTGTTAGGAAAAATTATTGCGCCATATATTTCATGGATAGAGCTGGTGACCGGCGGAGTTTTGCTTTTCCTCGGTGTGGCCACGCTTCTGGGATACTCGTTTGCCATAAACCCGCCGGTAATCAGGAGCTCAACAACGGGCGGGGTATATAAAAAATTTTATTTGTTTGGAATCACGTATGCCTTTGGCGCCATAGGTTGCACATTGCCGATTTTTTTACTGGTCATTTTTCAATCATTGGCTCAAGGAGGGATTGTTGGGGTTATGGTCAATTTTTCCGCATATGTTTTGACCATGACGCTATTAATGATAGTTTTTTCAATGATTGCCGCTATATCAAAAACCGCCATGAGCCGATTTTTATACCGGTATATGCCTATTATTCAAAAAAGCGCCGGAGCGCTGATTATTTTTGCCGGTATTTATTTGGTATATTTAGCATTAAAAGTAATAACCATATGAATATCATATGGATAGACAAACCATTATTTAAAAAAATTCCTCTGACGCTGGTGCTTTTTGTCGCGACCATTATTGCATTTAATGTATACCTTAATCTTAAGATAACAAATACTGAAAATGATTTAGATAGAATTGAATCTGCGTCAATTAAACCACCAAGGATAGTACCTGCCGAATTTACAAAAAAAGTTAATTTGGGAGATAAATCCTGCCCCTCCATAACAGCGGGTAATCCTAATGCCGCCTTGCAATTTAAACTTTTTGAGTCGGAGACGTGTCCGTATTGCGTTGCACAAAATAAAGTATTAGATGAAATATTACCAGAATATGGCGATCTGATTTATGTAAAGCGGTATCAAGTCACCGATTGTCAAAAAGAATCTATGCAATATAAAATATCCGGCGTTCCAACTTTTGTGTTTGCGGTTTCTGGATCAGAAAAAGATACTATTTACGGATTTCTAGATAAAGACCAGCTCATTGATTATATCTGCCGCGTATCGGGAAAATGTTAGGATTGCCTGATACGGAGAGGGCGAGATTCGAACTCGCGATGAGCTTTCACCCATGACGGTTTTCAAGACCGTTGCCTTAAACCACTCGGCCACCTCTCCAAACTCCGTTTGGAGATGGCCTCGTGTTTCCCGGGCGCTCATGCGCCCGCCATGCGCTTTGCGCACGGCCCACTCGGCCACCTCTCCACACTCCGCCACCTCGGTAAAATTTATTGTGCCACCCACGGTGGTTAACTTTGTTGACGACTTTATGCTACCATGGCCGCGCGTTCAATGCAACCTAACGCAGTAAATGCCGCCACTAATTCATGCGGCGCTGAATCGCCATTCAGCACATAGTGTGCCGCATTTGCGCCGGCGCGTCCGTATTGTTCAAACATTGGTACCACCACCTCATAAAAATACGCATCGTCCATTTCCGGCCAACGCTGTTTTTTGCGCGCGTATTGCTGTGCGACACTGACATCTAAAAACAAACGGACATCAAATAAATTACGGATGCGTTCGTCAAAATAAAGCAAATACCCCTCAACAAAAATAATGGGCGAGGGCGCGACCATAATTTCTCCCGCAGGCGTATCAGCCGCTCGGTTATACGTGCGCACAGATGCAATTTCACCGCGACGTAATGCGCACAGTGCGCTATAGAGTTCGTTCCAATATAAATTTTCCGGCGCTTCGCGATTAATGTGGCGCCCTAACCGCGGGAATTCAGAAATATCCTTAAAATAACCGTCCATTTTTATGTGCGTGAGTTGTGGGTACGAATGCACGAGATGTTCAACGAGCGTTGTTTTGCCGGCGCCGGACGGTCCGGCTAAACCAATATATGTTGGCGATATCATAATTTTTCTTGACAACTTATGACGAGTATATCACAACGTGCTATACTAAGGGCACTTATTAATTAACAAAAAATCTTCTCTATGAAGACAGCAGTCAAATGTGCTATTGCCGCCGTTGCATTTACCCTCGTGGGTGCCGGTTGTGGTGGCTCCTCGGCCGCGCCTGCGGCACCAGCCGCGGCAAAAGCCGGTAAAGATGTGGTGAGCGCCAAGCTCGCCGCCGGCGGATTTACCGCCACCACCGCAGACAAAACGGAGAAAATCAAACAGCAGATGTCTGATATTGGCGACGCTGTTGCCGCGGCAACAGAATTTAAATTGAATAATTCGTCAATCATTCTTTCTGTTGTTGATGTCAAAGATGGCCGTAACGGCATCGTCTCCGCCAAAATGTTTTCCAGCGTTAGCGCGGCAAAAGCGGCTGGGTATGAGGGCAAAATGGTGTTGAAGGTAAACGCAACATCCGAAGTTGCCATGCTCTGGAAAGTGGCAGATGCGGCAATTGCGGTGAAAGTAGAAGACGCCTTGCGTAAATAGGCGCCGTAATTTACATCAAAAAAAATGGCCGCG
>CAZUSU010000009.1:0-6388 GCA_964623315.1 uncultured Gammaproteobacteria bacterium
GCAAAAAGATGTGCGCGGAGCTTTACGGTCGTGGACAACGGGTGGTCATAGCACGGATATAAAAAAAGCGTTAATCGCGCTGGTAAAAAAAATGAAATAATGCGCGTGCGCCTGTGGATAACCAGTGTACGGACGCCTTGACGGGCGTCCGCTACGTTTGATACGGTAGCGCCAGCTCCACAACTCTTTGCCTCGGACTAACGTTGGTTCACTGGGAGCGTGTGCGTCTTATCGGCGACCAACAGTCACGGGCGTCAAAGGAGGGGAACATCCGACAGTTTTATGACTGCCGTGACGACGAGACGTTTGCGCATGGTTCGTGTCTGGCAGGCGCGAGAGGTCAACAGGGGACCCGCCTGCTCGCCGATCCCTGGGGATGTTCAACAAGTATGGAGGGGGTCTCGCAGAAGAAAAATCCTCGCACGCGCGGGGATTTTTTTTGTGTCATGATACAATGTAGATATGAAAAAAGGTGTGAGTGCTTTTTTTGCGCTGTTGCTATTTTTTAGTTCACCACAGGTGGTGCACGCAAAAAGCACCGTTGTTCTGGCCGCACGCACGCCGATTCTGATGTATCACATGGTCATAGAATTTGGTCCCGGCACGAGTGAAATGAATAGAAAAATTTCTTTGACGCCCAAACAATTTGAACAGCAAATGGCGTATCTGGCGCAACAGGGATTTCAAACGCTATTTATGCGCGAGCTTGCCGATAACATTCAGAAGAAAAAGGTGACGCGTCGCAGGACGGTGGCGCTTACGTTTGACGACGGGACCGTTGATTTTTATGAGACCGTGTTCCCCTTATTGCAACGCTATAAATTTAAAGCAACGGTGTTTGCAAATCCTGAATTTAATGGGACGAACGACCGCATGACCCACGCCATGTTGCGTGAACTGCACGAGAGCGGGTTGGTTGAAGTTGCCGCGCATACCCTGTCGCATGTTAATCTCACCGAGCTTTCCACCCAATCAGCGGCGCGTGAAATTTTGGACGGTAAAATCACGTTAGAGCATATCACCGGTGTACCGGTGTATTCCTTTGCCTATCCCTTTGGCGCATATTCGGCAACGGTCATAAAGATGATTAAACAAACGGGGTTTGCGAGCGCGGTAATCGCTGACGAGCGTTCGGTTCTGCGCGAGGAAAAAATGTTCACCCTGCCACGTCGCATGGTGGGTGCCGGCGATTCTATGAGCTCTTTCGTTGCCAAATTGAGGCCGCGGTAAGGTTAATTGACAAGACAGATGATTTTATTTATACTTGCGCCAATTTTATGAAAATTCTGCTCGTCATCACTGAAGCAGATTTGGGAGGTGCACAGCGCCATGTGTTAGATGTCGCGCGGCATTTATTGTCGCGCGGCCATCAGGCAATCATTGTGGTGGGTGGCGAACACACTGAATTGACTTCTGCCGCAGGGTCGTTGACACCGGCAATTCCAACACTGCGCGTGCGTTCCATGCGTAGAGAAATTCGGGTGGTATCTGATGTGCGCGCATTCATACAGTTGTGGCGTCTCATGCGTACGTTACGGCCGGATGTGGTGCACTGTCACAGCACAAAAGCCGGTGTGCTCGGCTCTATTGCCGGACGATTGAGCGGTGCGGCCGTGGTGTATACGGCACACGGCTTTGTGTTTCGCGAAGAACGCAGTACGATGACGCGCTGGCTGTATCGGTGGGTAGAGCGCATCGCCACATGGTTTAGACACCGCGTGATTGCCGTTTCAAAAAGTGACGCCGAAATTGCCGTTGCACACAATGTGGTACCGGTTGAAAAAATGACCACCATTCATAATGGGATTGATGCGGCAATCGCTGATACGATGTTATCACGCGATGCCGCGCGCATTGAACTGTCTACGTGGTGCGGTGTTCCGTTACACGATAAAAAAATTGCCCTGAGCATTGCCAATTTATATCCGGCAAAAAATATTCCGTTGTTATTGCGTGCGTTTGAATTTGTCGTTCGACGCGAACCACACACGCGTTTAGTGGTAATCGGCGATGGCGAACAGCGCGGCGCGTGCGAGAATTTTATTGAACGGACACCCGCTTTGCGCGACACCGTATTTTTTGTCGGCAAGCGCGTGGGCGCGGCGCGTATTTTACGCGGCGCTGACGTGTTGTGTCTTTCATCAACAAAAGAGGGTTTGCCGTACGTTATATTGGAAGCAAAACTCGCTGGCGTGCCGGTCGTTGCCACGCGCGTCGGCGGCGTGCCGGAATTTGGCGAAGGGCCGGATTTAAAATTGGTCGTGCCCCATTCGGCAGAAATGCTCGCGGAAGCAATAACACAAATGTTGCGCGATGGCGCCGGAGTTATTACGCCGTTATCCGCCAATTTTACCCTCGCCGGTATGACGGCGGAAATTGAACGCGTGTACGCAGAAATCACGCATTGACCGCTAGTACACTTCAAAATGAATGTCGTGGGGGGATACGCCCATTGCGAGCAATTTTTTTCTTACTTCCAAAACCATTTCCGAATTACCGCAGATATAAAATCCGGTGTGCATCGTAGGGTTTGTTACGCGATCAAGATGGTCGGTGACGCGCCCCCGCAATCCACTCCACGATTCGGCAGGATGTGAAACGGTAATGTGCGCGTGGGGCGGTAATTTTTTTTGCCAAAATAAATGCGCTTCGTCGTGCACGCCGAATAAAACGTTTGCCTCTGCGCCGCTTTCCAAAAAACTGATGATCGGCGCGAGGCCGGTGCCGGTGGCAATGAACACACGCCGTTGGTCGGTGACAGAAAGGGTAAATCGTCCCAGAGGGCCGATGGATTCAATTTCCGTGTTAAGTGGTTCGGCAGAAAGAAATCCGGAAACCACACCAAAGGGAATATGCTTCATCAGAAAGGTCACGGTTTTGGTGTGGGGCGCGCTTGCCGCAGAAAAAGCACGAGCGTTTTTATCGCTGTCGCCGATTTTTTTGAGACGAAAAAACTGGCCGGGCAGAAAATCAATCTGTTCTGCCGCCTCAAATGTGTAGGCGCGGTCAAATTCGTTAAGGGTGTCCTTTTTGATTAAAGTGAGCTTCATGGCTCGGGATTATACGCGCACAAGGAGTTTTCCACAAGTTATCCCGTTGACAAAAAGATGTTTTTATGCGGCCTATATATGTGGCACGCCATTCATTGCGTGCCATAACAAGGAGCACTCATGGAAGCGGCTATTATGGAAACGACGGTGCGTTCTGCGCCGGCGCGGCGTTTGGTATGCGAGGCGAGCATGGCGCATGGTCGCGCACTGTGGCTGTCTGGCTGGGGACAGGGGAGGTTTCGGTCGTTTGCCGATTATATGCAGACGATTCCGTCGCTCCCGCCTGCGCATGGTTCGTCGCGCGCGCAAGGGCTCGCGCGGCTGTGCGAACCGTTTCTCATTGATGGTTCACTGTCTTTGGTGCGCGCGTGCCGCATGCTCGGCTTTGCGTTCGCCGGCGATGATTCGGTGTTCGTGGACATGGTGCACGACGGTTTTTTGCGCGACGTGCGGTGGGCGTGGTGGTCTGCGCAGGCGTTGTCTGTGTGCGCGGCCGCCGGTTCACTGCAAGGGTTTAGTGTGCAAGAGTCGGTGGTGCCGCTGACGGCGTTTGAAGGCGCGTGTCTGCTGGCCCAAGATCGTTCGCTCCTGCAGAACGGTAGGTGGCTCGTGTGCGCCGGCTCGTGGATGAATAGTTCGCCGCGCTACCGCGCCTGCTTTTGTGTGCAGGATGGCGAACCGGCGCTCGCCGTGGTGGATTTCAACGCTCTGCCGCCGGAGCGGTTCATTCCTGGGCGGGTGCGGGTGTAAAACGCTGGGGTTTTTTGTGCGCATTGATTTGCCAAAGAACCCCAGCTATAATTAACTCAATATGAGTGAGGATATTTCACGTTTTCCAAAACATGTACAAAAAGAGATTAGGCGTGCCGAGCGAGCTCGTGTTGCATTTAAAAAAAATAATGGCGGCCGTGACGTCATGGAAGTCATTGGCGAGATGCTCCATGGTCATCGTCATGAAGTACTAAAAGCGCTACGCGAAATTCGCGAACTGCGTTAATCTGGTAGTAATAAGGAGGTATGATCATCATTGATACAAATGTGGCTCTGACGCAATATCTTATTGGTGTGCGTTTGGTTCGATATCATCAAAAAAGTCAACTATGTATTTCGGTGATGAGTCAGGTAGAGTTATTAAGTATTTCTGACAGCATAGTATTGAGCTCTGCGCGCTTATTTTTATCAACTGTAACAATTATTTCGCTTGACGAACAGATTATTTCTCGTGCAGCCGACCTCCGAAGGATGTGGCGTTTAAAAACAGTTGATGCCATTATAGCTGCAACGGCGCTGTCACTATCAATGCCTCTCAAAACTATGGACAAAATATTTTATCGCGTAAAAGGTTTGCGATTAATTTGATTACTGTGTATAATCGGCTACATGTCCGACCTCGCCCATCACATTGAACACTGGCTTGAAAAGGGGGTTATTTCTGAACGAACCGCAGAAAAAATTTTGAAATTTGAAGGGTTGCCCACTACCGCGTTGGAACACCGTCAGGAAGCGCATGCGCGCGGACGGATGATTTCGGTGATTGCGGCGTTTGGCGGCATTTTGCTCGGCGTCGGTGTGCTCATTTGGGTCGGCACCAACTGGGCAGAACTTTCTGTTGGCGCAAAGCTTATTATCATTTGCATCGGTCTCCTATTTGCGCACGCTGGAGCGTACGTCGCCGACGAGCAAAACCATCCGGCCGTTGGCCGCGCTTTGGCGCTCGCCGGTTCAATAATTTTTTCATCCGGTTTGTTTTTGGTCGCCCAAATGTTTCATACCAACGCAAATCCGTCATTATTATTTTTAATTGCGGCCATAGGCGTGGCGCCGGTATTTATTTTTAAGCGCGATCAGTGGCAAGGAACACTCCTGCTCATATTGTTAGTGCTGTGGAGTTCGTTTTCTGCTCTGGAAAACGGTGAACCGACAACTCATTATTGGATGCTCCCCGCAATCGCCATCCTTTTCGCGCTTGCATGGCAGATGCGTATGCGGCTGGTCATCCTGTTAACCATTCTGGTCACCTATTTGTGGTACGCGATGCATCTTATGATTTGGGTAAAACAGTGGTATGAGCAGATAGATATTGCGAAGGGCGATTATTCGCGGACAGAAAATCAGGCCGTTTTTGCATTGATTTTGTTGCTCATTGCCGGAGCTGGATTGGCCAGCATTCTCTGTGGCCACTTGCTGGAGTATCTGAAACAATTTAATGATCGGGGTCTCGGGATCATCCGCCCCATCGGGTACCTTGCGTTTGGCGGAACGTTATTTTTCGCTTCATTCAACGAATTGCTGTTTAATTTTGGTGGATTTATGGCCATCGGTAAGCTAACGGCGCCGTTGCTCACTGCAAGTTTTTTGACGTTTGTATTGCTGTGGGTTTTACTCGCACTACTTTTCGTGCAGTTTAAATCGCACCGGCGATCGCTGTTGTTGGAAGGGGTAATCGGCTTCATCATGGTGGCGGTTGCCGTGGTGCTGGTGGCCTCCGGCAGTGCGGCCAGCGAATTTGCGCGCGCGTCACAGTGGGAATTCCATCCGTTGGTTCTGCCGTGGAATATTTTGCTATTGGGATACAGCACCATGCTTGTGTGCATCGGATATTTTAGAAACGAACAACCTCTCGTGACGTTTGGCGTTGTCGTGTTTGCCCTTCAGGTGTTTGCGCGCTACTTTGACACGTTTGCTCTGCGGCTTGGTACGGCAACGTCGTTTGTGGTTGGCGGATTTCTGCTCCTTGCGCTTGCCGTACTGCTAGGGCGGCTACGCACAAAATTATTAGCGCGCATGCAGACACATCACCCCTCATCCATATGAAAATAAATTTCAAACAGGCGGCGTGGTATGGGGCAATCGTGGCGGTGCAATTAATTATGGTGCTCGGTTTTTTTGTACAGCGTCTTTATACGTTGCAAGTGGGCAGTGAAATAGTTTTGGAAACGCGCGCCTTTGATCCGCGCGACTTGGTGCGGGGGCAGTATGTGGATTTGCAATATGAGATTGGGCGTGTGGTACTAACAGGGTTTGCAGATCCCACAATTAAAAAAGGTGACGCCGTGTTTGTAACGCTTTCTAATAACAGTTTTAAAGAGGTGTTTATGGTACAAAGCGTGAATCGTGCACTACCACGCGATTACGAAATATATTTGAAGGGAACCATTACTAACATATCTGATGATCCTCAAACACAGGTGAGTACCGCAACCATTTCCTATGGTATTGAACGCTATTTTATTCCGTCAGATACGCCGGCCGAAAAATGGCGTAGCGGGAAGGTGCGCGTGCACGCACGTGTGGATAAAAATGGAAACGCGGTGATTGAACGGTTGGAGGCGGTAAAT
>CAZUSU010000010.1:0-16341 GCA_964623315.1 uncultured Gammaproteobacteria bacterium
ATTGACATCAAACGCGCCGGCACGTTTCGCACCAATACCACGCATGTTGAGTTGAATAGCGAGGGCAAGCCGGAATGGTTGTTTGAACAGCAGGAAGGTGATCGCATAAAAGTGTGGCGTTTTACGAGCGCGGGCGATCCACATTATGCCGGAGAATTTATCGGTAATACGTTTGAGAAAGCACCATTACGCACATTTGAATTTAAGAAATTTGGCGACGTGATTGCGCCAGCATCAGCAGATGATGGTCGTATTTTTTTTACGGCACAAGGTAGTGTTGTGACACGCCGTAATAACATAAGCGAGTTTGGCAATGATATTTTTGACAAAATCGGCACCACAGAGCCGTTAGCTCCACGCTGTTATGTGACGCACGGCGGCGTGACACGCGAAATTGAATTGACTAAAAATCATCTGGTATCGCCGGCTGGCGAAATTTTTGAAAAAATTGATCAATTGGGATTGCGCCGCATCGGGTATGTTACCGGTGCGCCAACGGCAGAAAAAATACCAAAAGCGCCAGACAGCGCCGTGCTGGATGCTCTGGCAGAAAAACAGCTCATACGTTCTCCGTTAGAACAAAACACCGGTCGCCAGCGCCTGTATGTAGAAGTACTGCAACGAACGGTATTCAATTCGCCGGAGCGCAAGCGCCAATTTAATGCATTGCGTGAGGCACTTCATGAATATGTTCGTAGAACAGCGTCACTCATGCTTGGCGTGAATCCGCCACAGCTTGACGATGATAGCTGGGCGCGGTGGGATATTGCAAAACAGTTGTATTATGCAGAACATCCAGACCAAACCACGGCTGAATATCCGATCGGTGATCCGCTTTCATTTGCCACGGACCCGCATGCGCGATTAATTGCCCAGCAAATCGCCGACCGCATGATTGGTTTTATTATGTCGCGACCAGAATATAGAGAACAAAGTGTGCGTACCCTTAGAACATACGGACAAAAGGAAGAGGAGCAGAAGAAAAAAACAAAGGGCAAAAGCCCCCCCGAGAAGCCCGCACCAACGGTAGAATCAGAAGAGATGAAAAAGGAAAAACTCGCAAGTATAAAAAGTGTTGAAGAAGCATTCAAGGAACCACCGTCCGCCTATGGCGCATTGCAGGGGTGGCGCCTTGCTCAACTGGGACAGGCCGTGCGAAGCGCGCGAAAAATTCCAGAATTACGGCTGGGAGGTGTCTAGATCCTGCGTCGCAGTGCTAACTTCACCACATTGTTTAATGCCGCAGAAATCGTTACCGGCCCCACGCCGCCGGGAGTCGGTGTAAAAAAATCTGCGACCGTGGCGGCGTCTGGCAGAACATCGCCACACACCTTGCCAGTGGCGGTGCGATTAATGCCTATGTCAATGACAATGCTGTGCGGCTTAATATCATGGGCGGTAACACACCCCAATCTGCCGGCGGCTACTACCAAAACATCAGCGCGCGTTGTCTTTTCGGAAGGCAATTCTTGCGGACGAACCCACGAAACTCCCATGCCGAGTTTTGTTAAAATATGCGAAAGCGGTTCTAAAAAAATGTCCGATTTTCCTATGATCACCGCATGCTTAGATGTCAGTGGCACCGTTGTTTCTTCTAGCAACCATATGATCGCCTGAATGAGTGGCGGGAGCGCCACCTCTTCACCACGCACCAACTGCGCAATATTTTTTGGATGAAAACCGTCAACGTCTTTTACCGGATCAATCGCGCTAATTACGGCTTCGGTGTCTATGTCATCAGGGAGGGGGAGTTGTACCAGAATTCCGTCCACATCCGGACGTGAATTGAGATTCTGTATGATGGTAATGAGCTGGGCGGTCGTGGTATGGGGGTGGTGCATGAGTTCGCACGCTATTCCAATGCGCGCGGCCGCCGCTTGTTTGCGCTGGTCATACAGCACGCTTGCCGGATCGTTTCCTACCAGCACAATGACCAGTCGTGGCGTAAACGGCAGTCCTGCAACGCGATTTTTAATCTGATCCTCAACACGCTTCGCAAGTGCGACTCCGGATAACAACATATTACGCGACGCCTGATAGCTCCGGATAGGGCGGATGCGCACGCGCCAGTTCGCTGACGCGCGCGCGAAGCGTTGAGAGGTGGTCTGCATCGGTTGCGTGTACCAGAGCAGAGTACATAATGGCGGCAATTTCAACCATATCTTTTTCGTTGAATCCGCGCGACGTGAGCGCCGGCGTACCGCACCGAATGCCGGAAGGGTCAAACGGCTTACGAGTATCATTTGGAATTGAGTTTTTGTTAACGGTAATGCCAACGGCGCCTAGCGCGCGTTCTGCTTGGCCGCCGGAAATCCCCAGCGGCGTGACATCCATTAAAATTAGATGGTTGTCCGTGCCGCCTGTGGAAAGTTTACCGCCGTGGGACAGTAATTCCTCTGCCAATTTTTTGGCATTTGCCACGATTGCCGCGCCATATGTTTTGAATTCAGGTGTTGCCGCCTCGCGTAGTGCAACGGCAATGGCCGCTGTTTGGTGATTGTGCGGACCGCCTTGCAATCCGGGAAACACGGCGCGGTCTATTAAACTCGGCAAATTTTCACGCGTGCGTTCCGGCGCCTTCAGCGGATTTGATTCATTCCCGTTGCACAAAATAATGGCGCCGCGGGGGCCGCGCAGGGTTTTATGCGTGGTGGTGGTAATGACGTCTGCGTGGCCAACGGGTGTGGGATGAACACCGGCTACCACCAATCCGGCAATGTGTGAAATATCGGCGAGCAAAAAAGCATTTACGGTGCGCGCAATTTCTGCCATGGCGGCAAAATCAATTATGCGCGGATACGCCGTTGCGCCGCAAATAATTAATTTCGGTTTATGCTCCCGTGCGAGCGCGGCGAGGGCATCGTAATCAATGTATCCATCGGTGTTGGTTGTGTACGGAACGGAGTTAAAAAATTTTCCGGAAAAATTAACGGCGTGGCCGTGCGTGAGGTGGCCGCCAAACGCTAAAGACATACCCATGACGGTATCACCAGCAGAAAGTACGGCGTTATACACCGCCTGATTTGCCGGCGAGCCGGAATACGGTTGTACGTTTGCGTGTGAAACGCCAAACAATTTTTTTGCACGCTCGCGGGCAATCGTTTCTATTTCATCTATATGTTCGTTGCCGCCGTAGTAACGCTTGGCGGGATATCCTTCCGAATATTTGTCCGTTAAAATAGAACCGAGCGCTTCCAGCACGGCAACGGAAGTCACATTTTCCGACGGAATCATTTCCAGTGACGTTTGGCGGCGTGAAAATTCGCGCATGACGGCGGCGTGAATGTCCGGATCGTGCTGTGCAAGGTGGGGGTACAACATATTTATGCAAGAGTCTGTTTACAATCTTCCCCCTCTTCTGGAAACTCCTGTTTTTGGCTACGAAACTTCGACTCGCGTTCAGCGTAAACAGGCTCTAAGCGATTTTACCATGTACGTGCCTTGGAGGTGAAATCCAATTTTTACATAATAGCCGCGCACGCCCACGCCGGAAATAACGGCGAGATGGGGTAAACCGCTTGCGCGAGCAATTTCCTCGGCACGGGCCATTAATTTTTTACCCAATCCGCGATGTTGCTGTGCATCTTTTGCGTCACCGGCAATCGGCACCAGATGTCCGTAGGTGTGCAATTCACGGAGGAACGCCGTATTGATAGTTTCCGGCAGGAGTGTGTGTAATTTTGCGCGTGCCTCGTCGCCGGCTACCGGTGCGTCAGGAATATATAGTCGGCAAAATGCGTAAAGCAGGGCGCGCGTGGGATCTTCTATGCTCAAAAAATATTCCGTACCATGAGAGGCGCGATATGATTCTTCAAACGATTCGGCAACGGATAGATCCGCTCGTACTGGGTCGGCATACGTGCCGGCATGAGAAATTTCTCTACAGCGCAGGCACACGCATCGCAACCCGCGCGCGCGTAAATTTTTTTGTATGACTTCACGCAAATTAGTGACCCGATTGCCGGCAATAATTTCGTTTCCCGGAATGTCGCGAATGAGTCGCGAGATGCGGCACCAGCGCGGAATTAATTCTGATTTGACGCCCACCAAAAGTTCAATCAGGTCTTCCGTCGGATAAGGCACGTAACGCCCGTCAGCATGCCATGCGGCAATTTCTGCGTTTTGGGTAACGACGCACGGATAAATTTTAATCATGTCCGGTCGCAGACGCGGGTCGGAAAATATCTGTTCGTACATGGCGCGATCGTGCGCCGGTGTTGCGCCGGGTAATTGCGGCATGGTGTGCACATCAACTTTAAAACCGGCAAGGCGGAGCAAGCGCATCGCTTCACAAGTATGCGCCAGCGTGTGACCGCGTTTGGTGAGGCGCATAATTTCATCATCCGTATGCTGTAACCCCAATTCAATGCGGGTGCAACCGAGGAGACGCATCTGATGAATAATGTGCGGGCGCACCCAGTCCGGACGCGTTTCCAGCGTCATCCCGATCATGCGGCTGTGCGCCGTTTCATTAATCATTTGTGCGGTGAGAATTTTTTTTTCTTCATCACGAATAAATTCGTTCAATTTTTCGTGGGTCTTTATCGGTTGCGGCTCTGCTTCTCTAACCATGTTGCGTATAAAAAAATCATTACAGCCATCATAACAGCGGCGGATGAACCACAATTGATACGTCCACGGGTAAGCGTTCCATGTGCCACCTTTCACGATAAGTTCAATTTTATCCGTCGCATGGCCGTTGGCGTGTAATGCGGCAAGACGTTGATACACTTGCACATACGGATCAAAATCCAAACGCAGTGCGCGCTGGGCCGCCGGTTCGGAGGCAAGGTAACTTTTTGGCATGCGTACTTCGGTGGGGCAGTACACGCATTGTCCCGGACACGGGTATGGTTTGGTTAAAACTGTTATAATGCACACGCCACTGGCAGTGCGCACACCACGACGTTTAAGCAGAGCGTCAAGAACAGGGTGCGCTGAAATGGATTGATTGGCAACAAGACGTCCATAGGCCTCGCGCAGTTCATCGGTTGCCGGTAAAGGCCCCTGTTCTGCCGCACACACCCGATGTTTAATTTTGTCTAGCATGACGGCATTTATATTCGGCTGTTCACTACAGACACGAATAATTTGTTCACTCACTTGAGGCATAAAAAATATGAATTCACAGATCGCACAAGCTCTGCTCAAGCAGACCGTTGATCAGTATAACCGGATCGCGCCGCATTTTGATGAAACACGCAATTCAAGTACTGATTGTACGCCTCTGCGGCAGTTTGTCAATCGCAATGATTTGGTGTTGGATGCCGCGTGTGGCAATGGACGGCTGACAGACGCCTTGCGCGGTACCGGTATTAATTTAATTGGGTGCGATGGTTCTGCAGAACTTATTGCCGCCGCGCAAAAAAAATATGCCGCTGATGTCGCGGCCGGATGGGTTGGTTTTACTCGTGCAGATCTCACGGCACTGCCATTTGATACGTCGCAATTTAATCTGATTTTTTGTTTGGCCGCTCTGCATCATCTACCGAGCGTCGCGATTCGCGTAGAGGTCCTGCGTGATTTGCATAACTGCCTGCGGCGTGGCGGATTATTAATTGGTACGGTTTGGAATTTGCGAGGCGAGCCATGGATTGATCGCTATGATCTTGCACATCAGTTGCAGAACCCCCGCAGGGGATGGGACGTCGGTGACGTAGAAATTCCGTGGAAGCGCGGGGGCGAAACGGTTCTGCGCTACTACCATGCATTCACGGCAGAAGAGTTGGCGGGACTTTTGTCTGCGGCACACGTTACAGTGCGGCTTATCCACTACGTATCACGAGAATTGCTTGAAGTTTCGCCGACGGATGCGTACAATATCATCTGGATTGCAGAAAAAAAATAGTATGAAAGTGCGACGCGTTTCGTTATTCATAAAAAAGTTTTGGAAATCATTGGGACCGGGTTTTATTACCGGTTCGTCAGATGATGATCCGTCCGGAATTGGTACCTACGCCGCGTCTGGCGCACAATTTGGATTTACCCAGTTGTGGACGGTGTGGGTGACACTGCCGCTCATGATTTTTGTGCAAGAAATGTCAGCGCGCGTGGGTATGGTTACCGGCCGTGGATTGGTGGCCGCCATGAAAGACAGAATTTCGCGTCCGGTGCTTGCGGCAATTGTACTGCTCCTGCTGGCGGCAAACACGTTTAATATTGGCGCAGACATCGGAGCCATGGCCGACTCAATTCGGTTAATCATACCGCAGGTGCCGTTTGTGGCCGCGGCGCTGGCCATAACTTTCATTACCATTTTTTTGGAAATTTTTGTTACCTATAAGACGTATGTAAAATTTTTAAAATGGCTTACCGTTACGCTATTAATGTACCTTGTCGTTGCCGCAACCATTACGATTGATTGGCGTACCGCGTTACGCGAATTTATTTTTCCGAGTATGGCGCTGTCGCGTGACGCTCTGCTTATGGTGATTGCTATTTTTGGCACGACCATTTCACCCTATTTAATTTTTTGGCAGGCGAGTCAGGAAGTGGAAGAAGAAATTTTGCGCGGTAGAACGAGCGTAAAAATGCGCAGCGGGGTAGTGCCGAGCGATTTGCGCGCTATGCGTTATGACGTGACGTTTGGCATGGTATTTTCCAATGTGATTATGTTTTTTATTATTTTGACGACGTCAGCCGTTTTATTTGGCGGGACCGGCGTTTCTATTGCAACGGCGGCCGATGCGGCGCGGGTTCTTGAGCCCGTAGCCGGACGTTTTGCCGGTACGTTTTTTGCGCTCGGGGTCGTAGGCTCCGGTTTATTGGCCATTCCTATTTTGGCCGGCGCCGCATCATATGCCATCGCAGAACTTTTTAATTGGCGCGAAGGTTTGCATCATACTTGGAAGCAGGCGCGCGGATTTTATGCGATTATCGTCTTGTCTACCGCGGTCGGTCTCTCTATCAATTTTATTGGCATTCCGCCGATGCGTGCGCTGGTCTGGGCCGCAATTATTAACGGCTTTGTCGCTCCCTTCACGCTTTATTTACTTTTGCGCGCCGGTTCCGATAAGACACTGATGGGGGATAAGGTGAACACGCCGCTTCAAAAATATGGCGTTACCTTGACGCTTATTATTATGGTGTCTTGCATCGCGCTGTACGTCGTGTTATCATAATACGCATCATAAAATTTATTTTCTATGACCCAACAAGCAGACGATGACCTGAAAGAGGAGTTCAAAGAAGAGGGGGATGACCTTTGGGGTGAATGGACCGAAAATCCGGACACCGAAGAAGAAGGCGCGAACCAAAAAAATTTGGATGATTTTTATTCAAAAGACGACGAATGATTAATTGGCGTGCATTGCAGAGGCCGATAATCGCTCTTTCGCCGATGGCGGACATGACCGATTCGCCCTTTTGTCGTATCGCAAAAAAATGGGGGTGGCCGATTATGTTCCGTGAAATGGTTTCGTCCGAAGCGTTGGTGCGCGAATCGGCGAAGACACTGCACATGGCGGCGTTTCATCAGGAAGAGCGACCGCTTGTACAGCAAATTTTTGGAAAAGATCCGTTGACCATGGCGCGTGCGGCAGAAATTGTTGAAAAAACATTTGCGCCGGACGGTATTGATATCAATATGGGCTGTCCGGTGTATAAAATGGTGTCGGATTTCAACGGTGCGTGTTTAATGAAGGATCCGGAGCGTGCCACTGCCATTATTCGTGAAATGAAGCGTGCCGTTGCCGCGCCGATTAGTGTGAAAATTAGATTGGGGTGGAGTGATAAAACCGAATGTCTTGATTTTATTAAACGGATAGAAGATGCCGGCGCCGAACTGGTAACGATTCATGGCCGCACACGGGCGCAAGGGTACAGCGGTTCTGCGGATTGGGAAATGGTTGGTCGCGCTAAAAAGGAGGTGAGGATTCCCGTACTGTGTAATGGAGACATTCATACGCCGGAAAAAGTTTTTGATGCTCTAAAAATTTCCGGATGCGATGGGGTGCTCATTGCGCGTGGAGCATTGGGGGCGCCGTGGTTTTACCGGTGGTATGAAGAAATCGCACGCACTGGTGCGCGACAAACCGAGATAACTCTGCCTGACCGTGTGAAGGTGGTGCTTGACCACGCACACAGGCATTGCGCGGAATATGGCCCGCAGGGTGTGGTGACGTTTCGCAAGCATCTCGCCTATTATTTTAAAGGCATTGAACGGATAAAGCCGTGGCGCGAGCAGATGATGAAGGTGACCACGATGGAGGAATTGAAGGAGATAATGTATGCCAACTATGAAAACAGTAAACAATAGGACAACAGAATACCCCATTGACGACCGGTTTATCATGCGCTATTCACCGAGAGCAATGTCGGGAGAACGTATAGCGACAGAGGAGCTGATGACACTGTTTGAATCTGCGCGATGGGCACCGTCATCCTATAACGAGCAACCGTGGAGATTCATATACGCAATACGCGAGACACCGGATTTTGCCAGATTATTTTCTTTTCTCGTAGATTTTAATAAGGAGTGGTGCGCAATGTCTGCGGCGCTGGTGGTCGTTATTTCAAAAAAAACGTTTGAGCATACTGGAAAAGAAAATGTTAATCATTCATCCGACACGGGAGCCGCATGGGAGAATCTGGCTCTGCAGGCACAGTGTATGAACCTTGTAGCTCATGGCATGAACGGTTTTAACTATGATAGGGCCAAAAAAGAGCTAGATATTCCGGACGGCTATGCGGTAGAAATGATGATAGCCATTGGCAGACACGGTAACATTGAAGATTTACCGGAAAAACTCCGAGAGGGCGAAAAGCCCAGTCAAAGAAAAAATCTGGAAGAAATTATTTTTGAAGGAAAGTTTATAGGTAAAGGTTAGCAGGATTCGCCTCACGCCGCATATTGCGTCGTTCGGGCCGGCCAGCGCGCGATGCGTCCTGCGCACGCTCGGACGCGCGCGCTGTCTTCGAATCCTGTTTTCACAAACAAAAATAAATACCTCCATCATGAGATGGAGGTATTTATTTTGGCTCCGAGACCAGGATTCGAACCTAGATACCCTGCTTCAGAGGCAGGTGTCCTACCGTTAGACGATCTCGGAATGCCGCATCAATATACTAAAATAAACCGATCTATGCAACCACGGTGCCTCCGAACGTGGAGAGTGCGGCATCTACCAGTGGACTTTCGGCTGGCGCCGATACTGCGGCAACTGCCACCGGCGCAACATGAAACGAACAAGCAATGCGAACGCCGCACCCTTCTGACAAAATATCCTCCAGTTGTTTTTTTACGGCGATGTCAGAAAGTTTTTCGCAATAGAGCGCAACCGGAACATGAATACGTGCGTGCGTACCCGTGAGTGATACTAATTGTGCAGACGAAAGCATAATGCCAACTGACGGGAGAAGCTCTGCCAATCTTTCGCGTGCACCTTCCCAATTTTTTTGGACGCGATTTTCATCGGGCGATGAATATGAATCGGACTTCATCTCTGTAACGACCGGTTCTTTTCGTATGTCATTTTGATGCGTCGTTTCATATCCTGCAATCCATACATGCAGGGGGATGAGCGGCGACGAAACCGTTTTGTGCAGATGTCTTTGTGCGAGTAAGCGTTCCATGCAGTTCCCGAGCCATTGCGTTTTTATGCCCCGTGACGCGGTAAGTAACAATGCGCTTTCTGATTCGCTGAACACACCCAGAAATTCCGGTATTCGTCCTGTGGCGCCAATGACCAGTAATTCGTGCGCATGTGCAATGAGCTGATCGTAGAGGAGCATCAGATCAGTACCCCGTTCATATAAGTTTTCAATCATTTCCAGCGCAACCAATTGTTTGTCGGCATTTAGCGCAGATAATAAAGCGATACATTCCTCGGTATAGCGCGGCGACAGAATAAGATCGGCCTGCGCATCCGTTATGTGTGACGCATCCATTGCCATGAGTTGCCCCAGAATTGATTCTGCATCGCGCATGGCGCCGCCGGAAGCGCCAATGATGCGTCCCACCACGGAATCGTCCAGCACCACAAATTCTGCGGCGGCAATGCGGCGTAATTTTTCTGCCATATTGGTCGGCGGCAGAGGACGAAATAAAAATCGCTGGCAACGCGACGCAACGGTCGCCGGAATTTTATGCAGTTCGGTCGTTGCAAGCAAATAAACGACGTGTGCGGGCGGTTCTTCAAGTGTTTTTAACAACGCATTAAATGAAGAGGTGGAAAGCATGTGCACTTCGTCAATAATAAAAATTTTGTAGCGATCACGAGTGGGCAGAGTGCGCGCGTGTTCTATAATATGCTCGCGCACCACATCAACGCCGGTGTGCGTCGCGGCGTCCATTTCTATGACATCTATACTGCGACCGGCCATTATCTCCTCACAGCTGACGCATGCGCCGCACGGTTCTGCAGATTCTGCTGGCCGATTGCGGCAATTGAGCGCTTTGGCAAACACTCGTGCCGAAGTTGTCTTACCCGTACCTCGTGTACCGGAAAATAAATAGGCATGCGATACCGTACCGCGCACGAGTTGCGCGCACAAGGTGTTGACAATATGTTCCTGTCCGGTGATGTCGGCAAAAAATTGCGGACGATATTTTCTATAGAGTGCTTCTGCCATATGGCAGACAGAATACCAGAGCAGTAATCAAAAAACAAGTGAACTGCGCGCGCGAATTTCCTCTTCAATAATCGCACGATGCTTGCCGTATTTTAAGCGGGACAGTTGCTTAATCGCCTCGGCTAATTCTCGGTTACGGGGCGCAAATTTGTTGATGCCCATGTTAAACGGTTTTGCCGCCGTACCGTTGATGAGCAGTTTGGTATAGGCCGTTCGGTTTTCTATGTTAATAAGGTCATACGAGGTGAACGACGGCGCGAATTCCTTTTGCAAAAATTCTCCGTCTTCTGCGCCCACACGGAATGAAATCATCGTGCCGACGTTGCCAAAAATAGCATCGCGAATTCTGGTGTCATTATTTTGCGAAAGCTGACCGACAAACTGATGGGCGACAATGAGGCCCAACCGATATTTACGCGCCTCGGATAGTATGGTGGCGATTGAATCCGTAATAAAGTTTTGAAATTCGTCTATGTACAAATAAAAATCGGGACGCTTATCCGAATCCGTGCGCGACAACGCGGCCATCAAAATTTTACCGACCAATATCATGCCAATCAAGTAGGCGTTGAGATCGCCGAGCTTTCCTTTGGACAGCTTCACCAGCAATATTTTTTTCTCATCCATGACGGCGCGAAAATTAAACGAACTTTTTTGCTGACCAATAATCGGCCGCATGTAATCGTTGGAAATAAATTGCGTCAACTTGGAGGTGATATAAGGAACCATGTTAGCGAGCGATGCTTCGCCGCCGGCCTTTTGCGCTTCTTTGGTCCAAAAATCATACACCGTCGGGTTGGTGCATTTGGTTAATTTATAACGGCGATAGTCCTCATCTGCCAAAACCTTCGGCACTTCCATGAGGGTAGATCCGCTTGCCGTGTCTCCCATCAAAAGGAGCATAGCGTTGCGCATATACTGTTCAAACATCGGGCCGCCGGTGGCTTTTAGATCATATAACTTGTCAAAAATTTTGAGCATTTCATTAATGACAAATGTTTTTTGTTCGGGATAGCGCTCGTCAAATTCCAATAAATTTAATCCCTGCGGCCGCTCATAATCCGCCGGATCAAATAAAATAACGTCATCGGCGCGCTCGCGCGGAACATGAGACAACACATCATCAATTAAATCGCCGTGCGGATCAATAACACATAAGCCATCGCCGTTTGCAATGTCCTGTGCGGCCAAATTTTCCTGAAAAACACTTTTACCCGTACCGGATTTACCGATGATGTACATATGACGCACACGATCCTCTCGCCCAATACGGATATCCGTGCGCAATCCGCGGTATTCATTGAATCCCAAAACAATACCTTCCTTAAGCACGTTGGGTGGCGGGGGCGCCTTGCGCGCCGTGAGCCATTTAATGTTTGGCGCGCTCGTTGACGGCAAAGGCAAATGATACACGGAAGACAGCTCTTCTGTATTCATCACGAGGGCGCGATCTTCACGCAGTACGCGATAAATAAAATCCTTAACAATGCGTTTTTGGCCACTCGGCACGGCAACCTGAAAACTGTTTCCATAATGATAAGAATTATATTGCGAAAATGCGCCGGCCATCTGGTCAAACATAAGCCGCGCGCGGGAGCTGTCTGCCGCCGATACGACGATACGCACATTGACATCAAGTCCGGCTCGCGACGCCTTTTCTTCCAATTCCTTAATCACTTCTTGCTCCATGGGCGACAGATGATACGGTTCAATTTGCCCCTGTGCATTTTTATTTGCTTTTTTAGTCCGGACATATTTATTTAAAAATGTTGAAAATCCGCTCCGCGATGACAACTGCTCAAATTTACCGCCTTGCTGAATCTGGCGCGCCAGCCATATGCCCTCGGTGCGCCATTTCTTTTTTGCGGATCTAACGACAAATTGAATGGCGGCGCCATCAGGAGCTTGAATTTTTGACATCGCATTGGTCACCGCATCCAACGGATCTGAGTCAAGCTTTTTATAAGTTTTTATGGGGAACGCATTTTTTCTTTTGTAGGATAAATAGCCGGCAAGAATGGTGCCGTTCGGCGCAAAAATATTATAGTCCTGCACATCTTCAATGACCGCAGAAGGGAACTGCGCGTGAATTTGTTCTTCCACAAAGGGACGCATCTTGCGCGGCGCGGCGCAATAAAAATAAATGGTGCCGCCGTGATTAACGATTTCAAAACTGTAGTGATCGGTGCGGCCAGAAAACCACGATCCTATGCCGCGCTGTGCGCGCAGTCCGCCAATATTTGCAAACACCGTTTCCATGACGGCGATCTGCTCTCTGATTTTTTGAATATTTTCCTGTTCGGGTGCGCCACCCGTTTTGGCATCTTCCTTGCGCTCCTTGGGTAGGGTAATGAGCATGACATCTTGCGCAAAACTACTGGCATATTCCGTGTGATGATGAAGTAGTAGGCGCACAATTTTTATAACAGTCCATGCGGCAATTAAGAGACCCACCGAAACTCCCGTGCCAAGACCAAACGTTTTAACGATCGGCAGTGTTTCGGCGCCAAGTGCGCCAAGGGCGCCAAATGAGGCGCTGGGGTCAAGGAGCAATTGAAAGAGCATAGGGGGGGGAGGGGAGTGGGAGGGGTTTACAGAGGCGCGTGTTCCCGAACGAATAATACCTGCATTTTATCCGATTTTATTTTTGCTTCCTGTTCAAGAAAAAATTCATTGACACCCGGAATAATTTTTAACCACTGATAAATCCATTTCAAAATCTTTTTAATTTGCATGATGCCACTCTTAATCATCTGCGCAATTTGTGCCGCCACGTGTTCACCCGTCTGACGAAACAGCGCCTTTTTATTTTCCGGCAATTTTTTATAAATTTCGGCGATATTTTCCGATAAAATATTTTCTACTTCTTTGGTGAGCGGATCCCGCTCTCGTGGAGTGGGCGCGGGGGAAGATGCCGGTGCAGTAGATACGGGCGCCGGTACCGAAACAGGCAAAGCCGTCTCAATAACCGGTGCTATGATCTGCTCAACCGGTACATCAGCGACACGTTCAATACGCTCCGTTTGCTCGGTGCTTGCGGACGGCGTTGTGGGCTGTTCAAGGGTGACGGTACTTTTTGTTTCGTCTGGCATAGACGCGCATTAGTATAGCACGATTTATGGTAGTGGACGAACCTTTTGTCCTTCTACCGTATCAATAACCTCAAAGCCCTGTGCATGAATTTTTTTTCGCAGGTCATCAGATAGTGCCCATTGCTCTGCGAGGCGCGCGGCGGTGCGTGCGGCTAACAGTTTTTTTGTCGCCGCGGGAATCGTAACCTTTTTTTTGCGCGCGCCGATAAGTCCGATACGGAGCACTTGATCCATTACCAGTAACGTGGCTCTAATCGCGTCTTTTTGCTCCTTGCTCCCGACCATATCCCACAGACTTGCCAGCGCCTTTGGCATATTAATATCGTCCGCAAGTGCGGCATGAAATTTTTCTAGCCACCCCTGAAGTGCGCGCCCGCGCCGTGGCGCCGCTATGACCAATTCGCATAACTGCGCTCGCGCCCGCGCCGCCGCCGCCAGAGCATCACCGGAAAAATTAAGTTCCTTGCGATAATGCGTTTGCAGTGTGAGATACCGATAGTCCAGCGGATTAAAGTGGTGATCGCGCAACCACTGCACGGTTTTAAATTCACCGCTTGACTTAGACATTTTTTTATCTCGCTCCAGCAAAAAAGCTCCGTGTACCCAATAGCGAACAAATGGTTTGCCCGTTGCCATTTCTGATTGCGCAATTTCATTGGTATGATGGATGGGAATAAGGTCGGTGCCGCCGGTGTGAATATCAACGGTCGGTCCGAGGTATGCCATGGCCATCGCAGAACATTCAATGTGCCAGCCGGGGAAGCCAACCCCCCACGGCGATTTCCATTCCATCTGACGTTTTGTGCCGCGCACAGAAAATTTCCACAGGGCAAAATCAGTCGGATGTTTTTTACTGCCAAGCGCAATGCGCGCACCGGCGCGCTGGCCCTTGGTATGCGCCGCGGTGCCACACAGTGCGCCGTATGGGGCAAACATGGTGCTGTCAAAATAGAGCCCGTCATCGGTTTTATACGTTACGCCGGCACGCTCCAATTTTTTGATCAAGGTTATCTGCTCGGCAATATGCTCTGTGGCGCGCGTCCATCGGCGGGGAGGGAGACACCCCAATGCGCGATACTCGGAGCGGAATATTTTTTCATATTTGCGGGCAATGGCACGTGCGGATTTATTTTCTCGCGCCGCGCCAACTGCCATTTTGTCTTCGCCACTGTCGTTATCCGACGTCAGATGGCCGACGTCCGTGATGTTCATAATATGATCAACCTGATAACCAAAAAAAATCAGCGCACGACGCAATATATCCGTGGTAATAAAAGTACGATAGTTACCGAGATGCACTTCGTGGTACACCGTAGGGCCACAACTATATAACGTAACGACGTTTTTTTTGAGCGAAGTAAATACTGTTTTGGAACGCGTCAGCGTATTATAGAGACACAACATAGTTATGCACATTCTATCACGCATGGCGGTAGACGAAAAGTTCTGGTATACTAATTCGCGATATGTTGTTTTTTGATTCAAAGCCAGCGCAATATGTTGGCATAGATATTGGTTCCGGCGGCATAAAGCTCATAGAACTCAAGCCGCAAAACAAGCGCGGCTATTTATATACGTATGGATTTAGCGATACGAAGGTGCCGTTTCGTTACGCCACAACCGATGCCGAGCGCGAAGCAACCATAGAAGAAACGTCGCGTATGGTGCGCGCCGTTGCCGTTGCCGCAAAAACGGTTTCAACCTCTGCGTTCACCTCGGTGCCGCAACGCGATATTTTTTCTACCATTGTTACGGTACCTGCGGGGGACCCGAAACAACTCGTAATCAACGTGGCGCGCGAAATAGAAAAACTGGTGCCGTTTCCGTTGGCTGACGCCGTTCTGGACACGCGGACGATTGAACCGCTCCCGAGCGAAGCGGAACAATATAAAAAAATTAGCCGTGTGTTTGTTACGGCGGCGCGAAAAAAAATTATTCAGTACTATTCGGACATTTGCACGCGCGCCGGTTTTAAATTGCAAAGCATAGAAACAGAAACCTTTGCCACCATCCGTTCATTATTAGGGTCAGACCCGAGCCCCGTACTCATCATTGACATGGGCAAACAGATTACCAGTTTGAGTTATGTTTCACGGCTGGTGCCGCAAGTGGATATGGCGATAGAACTTGGTGGCGATCGCATTAATGAACTGCTTGCCAAGGCATGGGGTAAAACGCCGGACGAGGCAGAGCAGATGAAAATTGACGCATTTGATTCTCTCGGCGAAGACGCTGATGCGCAATTTCAAACGCTCATTGAGCCGCTCACGAAGCCGCTTACCAAAGCAATTGAAGGAGTGTTGGAAACGATGCGACGCATTCAGTTGGGTCAGCTGGCACGGCCGGATAAAATAATGTTCACCGGCGGCGCGTCCAATTGTCCGGGGCTTGCTAAAAAAATTGAGCGTCATTTTTCCATTAAAACTTTTACTGCCGATCCGTGGTCGCGCACCGTGACGCCACCGGCGCTTAAACCGGTGTTGGACCGCATGGGCGCACGCTGTGCCGTGAGCATTGGTTTGGCACAACGTCCTATCATTTAATACACTATGATTTTGCACGCCTCGCACAAAACGCCCCGCTACGCATATGGATTCACCCTTATTGAACTGCTCATCATTATTGGCACCCTCGGCATTCTTATGGTAATTGGTGTCATTGTGCTGGGAACGGCGCG
>CAZUSU010000011.1:0-23037 GCA_964623315.1 uncultured Gammaproteobacteria bacterium
GCTCAATGCATAGATCATAACGACAGTTTTCACCAAACGGAAATAGTACTTGCCACCCGCAACGCATAAGATGTGTTGCAACGGCTAATTCTCCTATCGCCCCTTTTTGTTTTTTGTGCATACCTCCTTTGGTTAGCCGGCGGTGGGATTCGAACCCACGCTCTTCTGTTTACAAAACAGGTGCATTACCGCTATGCTACACCGGCAATGAACGTGTGCTAATAATAGCAAAATTCATGGCAACATGTCAAAAATGGAGAGGGATTCGCCTCGCGCCCTCGTATCGAGCGCGTTCGGGCCGGGGCTCACGCGACGCAACCTGCGCACACTCGGTTGCGCGCTCGCCCTTCGAATCCTTTCTCTCACAAAATATTTAAAACTCACCCCCGCGGGGGTGAGTTTTAAATATGGGTGGGGAAGGATTCGAACCTTCGAAGGCGTAAGCCAACAGATTTACAGTCTGCCGTGTTTGACCACTTCACTACCCACCCGTAACAGGGGTGTACCTTCATAAGCCGTTGGCCGGATTTGAACCGGCGACCTACTCCTTACCATGGAGTTGCTCTACCAACTGAGCTACAACGGCGAGTAGGGCATTTACATTTCCCGAATGCGCTCCTCCCACTCCCCCAATTTCTGATTCTCCGGATTTGCAACCTGAAGTTGCAACAGCGTCTCGCGCGCCTGACGCTGATCGCCTGATATTATACTAATTTCTAGGAGATGGTCAAGCACCCACGGATTATTTGGTTCAATCTGTGCCGCTTTTTTATAGGCGCCAATTGCTTCGGCCAGTCCGCCAAGTTCCTTGTAGCAATCGCCGGCATCCACCCACCGCTTTGCCAGCGTATCGTCAAGTGCGAGTGCGCGCTCAAACGCATGGACGGCCTCGCTGTATTGTCCTTGTGCCTTTAACGCACGCCCCAAAAACGCCCATGCCATCGCATTCGTATCCGTCAGGGATCGTACTACATGTTCCAACGTTTCAACGGCCTCCACATACCGTTCTGATGCAAAATAATTTTTACCCAATCCCACATACGCCGTCACATTTTTTGGATCAACACTAATGACGTCCACATATTTTTTTTCTGCCTCCTCATAAAGCGTCGCGTGCCGCGCCGTATCCCCTTCTTCCAGTGTGCGTAAAATATACGCACGCCGTTCGTGCTGGCTTTTAGAGCGCCACCGTTCAAAGGAGCGCTTCCATTCAAGCGTGCGATACTGATCGGCCAGATAATTTGCTCCGTCACGAAATTTTTGTTGTATCCGCAGACACGCGCGAATTATTGGCGCCGCATGTGCCAACAGTTGTTGTGCGTGTTGCTGTCCCCGACGCAAAAAACGTGTCGCGACCAACTCTTCTTTGGTGCGTTTTTCGTGCGCGCGCGGGACAGTTGAAACATCAAGCGCCGCAATGGCACCGGCATGACGCACGCATACGGCGGCAATAACTAAACCGGCGGCCACGCACACCCCCACCCACAATAAAAGCATGACCATAGTTATGTGGTTCCCCGTACGCCTGCCAATTTTTTTGCAATGGCGAAAAATGACGTGTGCGTCGTGGATGCGCTACCCACCAAAAGTCCATCAGCTCCCCCTGCGCGTACAAACGCCGCCGCATTGGTAGGCGACACACTGCCGCCGTAACAGACCAAAACGGGTTTGCCCACTTGCGAGCGGATCTGTTCGTGCATCGTCTGCGCTTCCTGCGGCGAAATTGAAACGCCAGAACCGATTGCCCAGCGCGGCTCGTATGCAATAATTAATCGGGACAGGTGGTCACGCACCGCCACTGCTTCTAATGAGGATTTTATTTGTCGCGTCACTACGGCAAACGCTTTTCCTTCTTGCCGCTCATCTTTTGTTTCACCGACACATAAAATGACGGTAAGTCCGGCGGTCAATGCCGCCGCGCATTTGCGTCTTATGAGCAGATCGTCTTCCGCATACCACTGCCGGCGTTCGCTATGCCCAATAATTGCGTAAGTAACGCCGAGCGCACGCACGGCGGCGGGTCCAATAGCGCCGGTATATGCGCCTTCATTGGTAAATCCAACGTCCTGCGCCGCCAGCGCGAGGTGCCGCGTTCTACGCGCCGCGCAAGCCGGCAGGGCCAATAGGGGCGGAGCAACGACCAACACAACTGATTTTCGCCACGGCGCCTTTGCATACGTGCGCGCAAAAGTGGCGTACCGCGCGGGCGCCACCGCTTCCCGCACCTGCTGTTTCCAATTGGCGATCAGCAGAAATGCCATATTATTTTTTTTGCCACGGCAACTGTGCCGCGTTCAAAAATTCTTTTTCATCTTTGTACGGACCGATGACGCCCATCTTGGCATGTTTGAATTGCAGTACGGTTTTTGCCACCCGATGAATATCGGCGGCTGTCACCCGTTTTAATCGTGCGAATTTTTGTTCCGGCGTTTCTGTTTTTTTCATGAGCAATTTTTGCTGACCAAAAAAATCCGCGACGCGCGCCGAATCCTCAAACTGCAATGTCATTTTACCAAACAGGTGATCTTTTGCCATGCGTACTTCTTCTGGCGTGACGGAATTCTGCAGTACCTGCTGTAATTCGTCGTAGATAACTTTCATCGCTTCGCGCAAGCGGCTCTTATCCAAACCGCTGGTAATGGTAAAGGCCCCTGCGTCGCCATAATTGGTTACGCCGGTACGAATGACATAGCATAAACCGCGCCGCTCGCGTACGCCAATAAACAACCGCGAGCTCATGGATCCGCCCAAAATAACGTGCAATAGTAACAGCGGCGCATTGCGCGGGTCGTCATAATTGAACGCCGGAAAGCCGAGCACCATGTGCATCTGATCCGTCTGCTTGTGCATAATGCGCACCGCACTTTTTGCGTTACGACGCGCGACCGCCCACGAAAATGGTTTATAAACAAGTCGCGTTGCTCCGTGTTTTGGTTCGGCGCCAAAATATTTTTTAATCAATTCGCGCGCGCCCGCCGCCACATTGCCCGCCATCACCAACACCAATTGCTCAGGCGCGTAAAATCGTTTTTTATACGAAAGCAGAGCATCAAGTTTCATATCCTTAATGCTTTGCGTTGGCCCACCAATGCGCCACCCCAGCGTACTGCCGGCAAACATCTGCTCTTCAAAAAGTTCTTCAACTTTCATGGACGGATTATCTTCGTACATGTTGAGTTCTTCTACGATCACCCCACGCTCGCGTTCAAATTCTTTGGAATCAAATTTTGATTTGTAGAGCATGTCGGATAATAAATCCAACGCCAGTTCTGTGCGGCGACTGTCAATTTTTATGTAATAGGCCGTGTGATCTTTGCTGGTGAATGCGTTATAATCGGCGCCCACGGCGTCCAACTGTTTTGATAAATCTTCGGTGGTCGGACGTTTTTCTGTCCCCTTAAACATCAAGTGCTCCAAAAAATGCGAGCCGCCCCAAAGCGGGAGCGGTTCGTAACGTGATCCCACGGCAAAATATGCCAGCACGGTGATAGCTTTGGTATCTTTTTGTGGGACAAGTACCACGCGTGTCCCATTTTTTAACGTGAACTGTTCATGCATAGAGTTGTTTTTTTACCCGTTCGGCGAGATCGGCAATGGATACACGTTTCTGTTCCGTGGTGTCGCGATCGCGCACCGTAACGGCATGGTCAGCGAGTGAATCAAAATCAAACGTCACACAAAGCGGCGTGCCGATTTCGTCTTGACGGCGATAGCGTTTACCAATGGATTGCGTTTCATCGTATTCAACAGCGATGTCTGCGTCACGCAATTGTTGCGCTAATTTTTTTGCCGGCTCGGTGAGTTCTGCTTTTTTTGACAGAGGGAGAACGGCAACTTTTACCGGCGCCATCCAGTACGGAAAACGCATCACGACGCGCGCTTCGTTATCTACGACGTCTTCGTCGTATGCTTCCAGCAGAGCCACCAGTATAGAACGATCCACGCCAAACGACGGTTCAATAACGTGCGGCACCAATTTTTCATTTTGATCGTCCGGATTGGTGTAAGTTAAATCCTGTCCGCTGTGCTCTTCGTGTTTGTTCAGATCATAGTTCGTGCGGTACGCCAAACCATACAGTTCTTTTTGGCCGAACGGATAATCATATTCCACATCCACCGTGCGCTGGGAATAAAACGCGCGGTCTTCGTCCGGAATGTCAACGTAATGTAAACGCTCCGGCGCAACGCCCAACAGAGCCACCCATGTTTTCATTTCGCCAAGAAAATGTTCAAAATAGTTCTCCCATTCTTCGGCGCGAACAAAATATTCAATTTCCATCTGCTCAAATTCCCGCTGACGAAAAATAAAATTGCCTGGGGTAATTTCGTTACGAAACGCTTTGCCGATTTGCGCCACACCAAACGGCAGGCGGCGGCGCGTGGTCTCCAGCACATTTTTAAAATCAACAAAGATTGCCTGTGCTGTTTCGGGGCGCAGATACACCATGGCCGCAGGATCTTGCGTGGGTCCGAGCCACGTCTGCAACATCAAATTAAATTGGCGCGCCTCGGTAAATTCTTTTTTGCCGCACAAAGGACACGCGCCGGTGAGCTGATCTGCGCGCAACCGTGCATGACACGCCTTGCATTCCACCAGCGGATCGCTGAACGTTGCCACGTGACCGCTCGCTGACCATACTTTGGGGTTCATCAATAACGCGGCGTCAATCCCCACCATATCGGCGCGGCGTTGTACGAACATTTTCCACCACATGGCTTTGATGTTATTTTTGAGTTCAACGCCCAAGGGGCCGTAGTCCCACGAATTTGCCAAACCGCCGTAAATTTCCGATCCCGGATAAACAAACCCGCGCCGTTTGCACAGCGACACAATTTTTTCCATCAGTTCTGGCCCGCGAGAAAATTCGCCCATACGCACTATATCGTCATGATTTCTTTTTCTTTATCTTCGGCTATCTCTTTGATGCGATCATTGTAATCCTTCACCAACAGATCCAGTTTTTCGCACAACGCATAACGGTCGTCTTCCGGAATAACGTGCGTTGTTTCTGCTTCAATAATCATGGTGCGCACTTCATCGCGCTGTTGGCGAATTTTGATGCGCGCATCTTCGGCGCGCTGACCCACAATCTTTGTTAAATTTTTGCGATTCTCTTCGGTCATCGCCGGCAGGTTAATCCGAATCGCCTTGCCGTCATTCACCGGATTTATTCCGAGACCGGCGTTGCGAATGGCGTCTTCTATTGCCTTCATGAGTGTTTTATCCCACGGTTCAATGGCCAACGACTTGGCATCGGTAACGGAGATGCTGGCAACACCTTTGATATTCATCGGCGCGCCGTATGCTTCAACCACAACATTTTCAACAAGCGCCGGCGACGCGCGTCCGGTGCGCAGTTGGGACAACTCGGTTTTTAGAAATTCAATAACTTCGTCAAGAGCGGCTTTCGCCGTTTCTATGTACATAATTTTTTATTGTTGAGGATTGCGCCATGTTCCGAGCCAGATCGTTTCCAATTCCTGTTTTTGCCCTTGCGCGTTAGCGACATCTGCCGATTGCACGAGCAATGTTTTGAACAGGCGCGATGACGGTACCTGTTTGGTATTCCATGATTTGCCGGCGTCGCTGGATCGATAGAATCCACACCCCGTCCCCTGCGCCGAACAGGCGCCGTAATAGATCATGTTGGGATTGCGCGGATTAAGCGCCAGCGACAGAATATTGGTCTCACGCGGCGCCGTGAGCAAGGTAAGCGGCTCCCACACGCCGCCACCATTTTCAGAGCGCAAAATACCATACTCGGTTCCCACGAGCAAGGCGTCATCTTTTGAGGTGTCAATGGCGATGGAAAAAACATCTTCCATGCCGCCAAATTTATCACTGTCCACGCGCGTCCACGTTTTTCCGGAATCTGCGGAGCGGCGCAAACCGCCAAGCGCTGTGGCAGAATACACCACCCCTTTTTTCTTTGGATGCACAACAATGGCCCGAATACGTTTGTCCTCAAATCGGGTGAGTTTGGTCCATGACCCTCCGGCATTGTCCGAGCGAAATATATCGCCGACGCTGTTGCCCAAAAATATTTGGAGTCGGTCCATCGGATTGATTGCAATAGACGTTAAATGACGGTCGCCCAGTTCGTTTGAATTTATCGCCAACCACGAACGGCCGCAATTTAATGTGCGCATTAAGAAACTTTGGTTTGCCGGATTAACGGTTGTGGCATACACAATGCAACTGTTGGTCGGGTCAACCGCAATGGCGTTAACACGCGAAGCCATAAGATTTGCGGCGGAGGGCGCATACTTTTTTGCCATGAGCCAACCTTCGCCACCATCAAACGTATAAAAAATTCCGTTTGCAGAAGTGCCGGCCCACATTGCCTGCGCGTCCGACGGATCAATGACCAGCGTAAAAACATCCACCGTATTGAACGAAACCTTTTGGCCCGATGCCGTTAACACCGCGCTCTTTGACGCCCACTGTGCTCCGGCGTCCGTTGATTTTAAAACACCGCCATCCGGTCCGACGGTTTGGCCGCCACAACCGGCGCCCAGCAGAAGGAACATCGTAACACCAAAACCAAATAACAATTTTTTTGACATAACTTTTAAAATAAGATTGATGGCAATATAACACATCCGAAGGACAGACACAACCATTATAGCGCTTAACGACGCGGCGTGATGCGCGGCGACGTCAACGCCACGACTACGCGCTCCATCAATAACCGCGGGTGCATATTTTCATTCAGCATTCCGATCGTTGAGGCGATCTGCGGCACTGCCGCATGAAACGGCTTTGTACAGCGCAACCATAACAGCCACCATTCTAATATTTGAGAAATTTTTGCGCGCGATTCCAGATGATCTTCTTTTTTTCCAAATAAATCGGTGAGCAGGGGCTCGGCTTCATACAGACCATGCGCCGCAATAATTTTTTCAAAACGCGTGCGTTCGGTGGTCACCTGATCGCGCAACGCGGCAGAGGCAACATACGTTATTGCCAGACCCGGTCGTCCGCCCGCAAACACGGCGGCCGCGCGCGCTAATTCCGGTGCGACGCCTTTCACACTGACATAAGAAATTATTTCCTCGGTTGCCACGCCGCTGAGGCGCACCACCACACTGCGTGAACGAACGGTGGATAAAACCGCATCACTACTGCGCGCCGCAAGAAAAAAATAAACGCGCGACCGCGGCTCTTCCATAATTTTCAACAGCGCATTACTCGCCTCTTCGCGCAGATCTTGTGCGTGGGGAATTAAAATCACCAACGGTTCCCTCTGATGCACATACAACACTTGCCGCACGGCGCGAATGGCGTCCACCGAAATGGTGGCGCGGCGCTTACCCGTTTTTTCGTCTATGCCGGCCTCCAAGGTGATGATGCGCGGGTGGCGGACGGCCTGTTCCGGCGCACATCCCAGTAACACGGCGGCACACGCACGCGCGAGCGTTTCTTTACCCACATGATCAGGACCAACAAACAATAACGCCTGCGGCAGGTGCGCGGGCAAACAACCGTTCAAATATTTTTTTGCGGCGGCATGGCCGATAACATCGTTCATAAAAGTCCTAATGCTGACGCCGTAATTTCTGTCGTCCGTTCCCAAGAATATTTTTTGAGGCGTTCGCGTCCGGCGGCAATAAGCGCAGAACGCAACGACATGTCGTGCAAAATTTTTTCAATCGCATCGCCCAAGGTGCGCCGCGTGGAAAACCATAGCGCGGCGTCACCGGCAACTTCCGGCAATGCGCTGGCGTGACGCGCCACCACGGGTACCCCAAAATGAAACGCCTCCAGCACCGGCATACCAAACCCTTCGTAACGCGACGCCACCACACACGCGGCGGCGTTTGCATACAACGCGGCGCGAGTGGCATCGGTAACGTATCCGAGCTCATGCATACGCGTACGATACGGCGAATGATTAATACGGCGCTCAATTTTTTTATAACCGACCCCGCGTGAACCGACCAAAACCAACAACGCGTCATGCCGCTGTGCGGTGCGATCAAATGCGCGCACCAAATGGTCCGTTCCTTTTTTCCATTCCAAACGGCCGACGGCAAGAATATAAGTTTTATTGGTGAGCACCGCAGGAAGTTCACCCGCCTCCGCGCGTGCAACGCGGCACGGCAAAGCAAGAGGCGTTACCACTATTTTATCCGCACTCACCCGATACCGCGTGGTCAGTTGTAATTTGGTTTCTTCAGAAATGGCAAAAATGCGCGTGGCCTGTTTTATGTTGCGCGCCGTCATCCGATGCGCAAAAATTCGTTCGGTTGGCTGGTACGCCTCATACAAAACATCAAAAGCAACATCGTGCACGGTGACGTATAAATTTCGGGGAGAAAAATACGGCGCCACATGCGCGGGCGCAAAAAAAATATCATCCGGCGCGCTGACCGACGCGCGATGCCATGCCCACGCCAAACAAATTTGCGTCCACAAAAAACGCGGCGGCCATGATAACCACCGCCATTGCACCTTTGCGGGCAGAGAGGGAAACGCCATCGGCGCGCGCGATCGCAACCAATCTGGCGCATACAAAATATAGGTATGATTTGGCGCCGTCGCCGCAAGGTGTTCAATAATTTCACGCGCATATTCATTAACGCCGGTGGGCTGGTGAGCAAGCGCACGCGACGCATCAATATGTACGCGCATATTATTTGGTGGCTAAAATGCTTCGCTTGTAGGCATCCAAATTTTCCAGCGCAATGCCCGTTCCTTTTACCACACAAAGTAACGGTTCTTCAGCCACGTGCGCCGGCACGCCGGTACTTTCGGTCAAAAGCACATCAATGTTGCGTAATAAACTGGTGCCGCCAGACAGCATCATCCCCTTATCCATCACGTCGGCGGAAAGTTCTGGCGGCGTTTTATACAACACATCCTTTACTGCCTGTACCAACCCTTCCAATTCATGCGCAATGGAGTCCGTCACATCATCGGACGTAATACTCATCATGCGCGGCAAACCAGAAACCATATCGCGCCCTTTTACTTCAATGGTGAGTTTATTTTCTAAATACATAGCTGACCCCACTTGAATTTTTATTTCTTCCGCCGAACGCTCGCCGACAGCCAAACCGTACTTGCGACGAATGTGCTCCTGAATGGCGACGTCCAATTTATTGCCGCCAATGCGCACCGATCCAGAGGACACTATACCTCCGAGTGAAATAACGGCAATCTCGGCGGTTCCCCCGCCAATGTTTACAATCATGTGACCGCTGGCCGAACCGATGGGGATGTCAGCGCCGATAGCGGCCACAATGGGCTCTTTAATAATATACGCCGCTTTGGCGCCGGCGGCCAATGTGGCATCAATAACGGCGCGGCGCTCGGTTGAAGTAATACCCCCCGGCACCGATACCATAACTTCCGGACGAAACAGGCGTAATCCGCCCACGGACTTATTAATAAAATAACGTAGCATTGCTTCGGTTACGCGGTAATCGGCAATGACGCCGTCCTTGAGCGGCCGCAAAGCAACGATGGTGTCCGGTGTGCGCCCCAACATGTCCTTTGCTTCTCTTCCCACGGCCAACACTTTTTTATCCGCTTTAGAAATAGCAACCACTGACGGCTCATTAATAATGATGCCGCGCTTGGGTACATACACCAACACGTTGGTGGTGCCGAGATCAATACCGATTTTTAGTGCGAACATATACTGTCAAATCTTTCAGAAGCGTACCAGACCATTCATACGTTTGATCACTAAAATTGTTCGTCGTTTCTGATGGCGTGGCGCTTGCTATGCTTGTACCAAAATCAACGCGCATCGTCAAGTCAATTTTTGGCAGACCCAATTGTTTTTGAACGTACAAACCATAGGCGCCCGCTGAAATGGCGCGTGCGACGCTCGGCGCCAGTAAAAAATGGTACTCCAGCACGCCCTCTGCAGACGGCTCAATGCTAATAAACGCACCGATCACCGTGCGACCGTTTTCTTCATAGACGTCCCACGTACCGGATTTTGGCGAACGATTTTTTTCCATTGAGCCGGTGCCGCTCAAAAATTTTGTTCCGGCCGGCAGATACAAACGCGTATACGTTTGATAGCGTGTTGTACGCCAATCATACCATCCCTTATTTTGATAAATTGCTTTTACACGACCGTTCCACACACCGGCGCTATCCCGCCACACGTAATAGGACAAACGGCGATCCACGACCCGATCCGTTTTTAAACTGGCGAGATTGGCATCAACGAGCTGTACGTAATCCGGCACACCCTCCTGCTGACGGCCTGCCCATCCGAGCGTTTCAGCCGTTTGTTGAAGCGACGCGTCGTGTGAATACACCATGATATGACCGCGCGACGCCAATTCAAATAATTGTTGAATGAGTACTGCGATATTGCGCGGTGCCACCGCGCGTATTTTTTGCGCCAGCGCGATGGCAAACTCCTGCATCACCACCTTACGTTCAGTAAACGGAATTTGTTTGCGCAGATATTCAATCTCAACGACATATTCCAGCAGGTCACGAACCGTTTCTGAGGTATACGTGGTTCCCCGTACCGTTATGGGTCCGGTAACCGCAAGCAGGCCGCTCACTATTTCCGGCGTGATGCCAATGACGGAATCAACTTGAGACGCACCGACGCCACCCTCTGCCGCATAAAATTTAAGCGCACGCTGTGCCGATTCCGCAAAATCCGGCGACCAGTTGGCATCGCGAAAAAACCAGCGGGGCTGTGCCAAATATTTTTGAATCGGCACGGGCGGCTCAACAAGAAATGTTGGCGGCGCGTTGCGATCAATATTTTCAGAACCATCCACGACCAGTTGGGTAATTTCTCCCTTATCAAATGTCACGAGCGCGTAGGAACCAATAAAGCCACCCCCCGGCCGCATCTCAGTATTATTGAGCAACAACACCAGCATGGTGTGCGGTGCATCAAAACCCAAAACGGTCGGCACCAACGCCGAAAGTTCTGTGGCATGCGGCACGCCGGCGTCTTGCAGAGCGTACCCCGCAACGCGCGCTACTAGATAGTCAAGATTGCGCGATGCCCACCATGCGACAACCGCTAGGCAAACCACTAGCAGGACACCTACTCCCAAAATAACAGTCGTTTTTTTATTCATACTATTGTGCGATGCGCCGCACCTTCTGCGATACATTAAACCCTAAATACCGCCCAAACAGCAACCGTGTAGTTGCGTCAAGCGCGGGCAATGCAGAAAAGCCAATCAACGAAACGGGCAATAATATCCATTGCAGAATCATATAAATCCATTCGTGACGTTTTACATGCTGGGGGGGCGGCGGTAATAGCTTCAATGAAAAAATCATACACACTAATATGCCCCCCATGGAAAGCAACATAAGAATTTCCAGAATGTGCGGAGTGTTTTGATATAAAACGGTCTGACGCACTTCATCGCCGGCGACCCACAAAGGGAACCGTCCGAACACCAGAATAATAAGCGAGGTGGTGCACCAAGAAAATTTTCCTTCCCATTGCGCAAACAAACGATGCAGGCGCACGCGTAAAGGAATTTCCGGATGACGCGGCAAATGCCACAACAAATAGGGAACGTGCTCCACGCCCCACGCCCATCGCCGTTGCTGTTTGTATAAATTTACCAAACTTTTTATGACAGAAGCATCGCTGACCGTGTCCATGGAAACAGGGAGGTAAAGCGGCACGACTTCATAAGCGCCACCATAGTGCAAAAAGCATTGAAAAAATATTCGCGAATCCTCGCTGACAATTTCTTTTTGCCAAAAATCCACATCAACGAGCGCCTTAAAACTCATGCTATGCGAAGAAAAAGTTACCAGAATTTCCGGACGCGCAAATGCGAACAGCATATAAAAGGTGGTGCCAAACGCTAAAATGCGCAGTGGCGCCGCAGATTCCCAAATGTTATTATTGTACAGTGCCACCGGCTGGAACGACGCCTGTGTCGGATGGGGGTGCGACAGATATGCGTCGGTCAAACAGGCAAAATATTGTGGGTGTACAATCGTATCAATATCAAAAGTAGAAACAATAATACGATCGTATGAAATGTGGCGCTCATCAAACCATTTTTTCATCTCATGGCCGGCATAATTTAAGTTGGAGCCCTTTCCCGGAATTTCATCCGGTAAGTCGGCGGGGTGTACGGTTACCACAAATGAATAAAAAAAGTGTTCATAATCTCGTTTAATACCGGTGACGAGCGAATCAAAATGTTCGCCCTGACGCCCTTCCCCTGCCAGCACCACCACCATACGAGCCGAAGGAAACGTGGATTGACACAGCGCATTTAGTGTGGTGCGCACCACCAATTCGCTTTCGTTATACACGGGCAAAAAAATGCAGTGCAAGTACTCATCAACGCGCGGGCCGTGCCTCTGCACACGCGCCATCCAATCCGTGGCGCGAGCCCGCATAAATAAACGCCAAGACAATAGGAGGTAACACAAAAAATAAACCACGCGGAACACCCAATATAAATCAAACAAAATTACGGCATATATGACCGCTACCGGCGCAAAAAAACTACCAAAAAAAAATGCGCCGAGCACCGTCCAGACCAGCAGTCCGGGCAGAATTTCATACAAACGATATTTTTGATAGGACGTAAGATGGTTCATGATTTTTTACTGGTGGTGTGTGGCGGTGCGACGTATTGAAATGTTTTAACGGATTTTTTCTTATTGCCGTGCAGTAAAAATTGTACGGGAATTTTGCACAGGGAGCCCCACATCGTCGCCACTACCATGCTGGAGCGGCTCGCGGAAAAACTTCCGACTCCGCTGTACACCAAAATCTTTGTGGGTGATTTTTTTTTGCACAAACGGGCAACTGACTGCACGAGATCGTCGGTGTGATTAATTTCCCGTGTCGTAAGCACCTTGCTTCCCTCCTGCAGTATCAAACGCACGCCGCGCGGCTGTAGCGGCTCTAAAAAAAGCATCATACTTTTTTAACTCTATCAATAATAATTTGATGCGGTGCATCCAGCACGGTATATAAAAAACGATCCATGAGCGATTTGCGTTCTTCGTATTCGCGCGTCGTTAAAACGGTATAGCGCACCGTGCATCCGTTATCATGTTCAAAGTCGGTAACTATTTTTGCCACGCGCCTCTGCGGGATGTCGCCAACGACCAGCATATCAATAGGAGTTTCTGCATTAGTAAACGTGCCGGTAAATAACAGTAGCCGAATTTCATTACCTTGGGCAATTTGATGCGCGAGCGATTCCTCACCCATAACATGCGACTTTAAAAGGAGTGCGCGCAATTCGGGATACAGCATGGATTTGTGGTTCAGCGCATAATACTTTCTTTTGCCTTCATGCGGGTCGTCGCTCTCTGCGTAATCATGACTTTCGGCGTCGCCGGCAAGCGCGGTAATAACACCGGCCTGCGACAAATTAAACAGCTCACGTCGCACCGCATTGATTTGCACATCAAGTCGCCGCACTAATTCACGAACAAAAAAACGCCGTTCCGGTTCGCGAAAAAAAATGCGCAATAATTTGACACGTGTTTTTGAACCAAAAAGGTGTTCAAGCATACCAGAAGCGGGTTTGTGGATTGTAGCTCAATCCAGTATAATTGTAATACTCCTGTTGGTCAATGGTATGAGTGAACACCGCGACGCGCTCATTAATGACGTTCTCATTGAAGGGCGTGATCAAGAAAAATCACACGTTTTGCTAGAAATTGCGCGTCCCACACCGGCAGAACGGGCGACGCATGGTTATTTTTTTGCTGTCGTAGAACTATCCGGCGCCACGCCTAAAACCGTCCACATGGTACAAGCTTGGGTTGATTTTGCCATTGAGCGCTACTATCAGGCAGTCCCCCATGACGTTGCCACCCATTTTGAAGATATTCTGCATAAGCTGAATACGCAAAGCGGGATGTATTTAAAACAGCATGCCAACGAACACGTTGCCATGGCGCTCTGCGTTGTGCACGACACCATAACGCATGTCGCGATACATGGTTCGCCAACCGTACTGCTTTTATATCATGCATCGGCCGGATGGCGCGCGTTAAATCTTGCGGCGCAAGCAGAGCAAAGCGGTCAACTTTTTTCTAATGTTTTAACGGGCAGTTTACGTCCTGATGATCGTCTGCTGATTGCCTCCACCCATGTCGCTGATTTTTTTTCTGCCGATCGCTTAAGTAAAATTTCTGAAGGAAAATCGGTACCGGAAGTGAGCGAGCACATGAGCCGCGTGCTGGGCGATCTTTCTTCTGACGTTTCATTTGGTTATGTGTGGGTGCGTGTGGCGCGAGTGCTGTCTGAAAACGACACAGACACTTCTGCCGCGCTCACCAAGCAACCGGGAAAAAAATCAGGCGCCTCCATGGCTGACCTGCTGTTACGAACAAAATCAACGGCATCTATTTTAGCGCCGTCCGTCATTTCTCTGCCGAAAGATAAAATCGTCACGACCATTTTACAGGGCACCTCCCGTGGCGCGCGCATTGGATGGCAATGGACACGCGTGCTCACACAGAGATCGTTCGTCGCGGCGCGACAATCACGGGTCATGCAGAGGGCGGTTGGCGCATTACACCCTCGCTCATTGTGGGATCAGGCGCGTAAATTAATTTTCCATGTATCGCGCCAATTTAATGAGCTCCCCGCACGTAGAAAAAAAATATTGATCATCGCAAGTATAAGTGTTGCCGTCATTTTTGCCGCCATCCTTGGATTGCTATGGCAACAATACTCGCTTAATCGCACCGCTCAAGCGACTAGCCTAACGGCGAAATTCCGCGATTCAATGCGCACCACGGAAGATACTTTTATGTCACAACGCGACGCGGAGGCGCGCCTCTTACTCGCCGATGCTCAACAACAATTTCGTACGCTTGAACAGGAAGATCTGCTGGATAACCAAGAGCGGGAAAAATTGCGCGGACTTTTAGCGGGGCTGACGCAAAAAGTTCTGCGTGAACAGCGGTTAAAAATAGTGGCGCACCAAACAACGGGACGCGCCATTGCGGTGGCTTCTTTAAATACTGTCGTCGCAGTTCTTACCGACAATGGTGCCGTATCAATCGTGCGTAATGGCGTGCTCACTGCGCTCGCAACGGTGCCTCGTGGCGTCAACCTGTTTGCAGATAAAAACCGTGAACGCTTTATCGTGGTTACCGATGATGGCGCGCTCGTTGGTGTTCATGTGCAGACGGGTGCAACCACTCCAATAACACTCAACCGCATCACCGAGCATACCGTCACTGCCGCACACGTATTTTATAACGGCCGCTACTACGCGTACGATACTGTTGCAAAACAAATTTTTAGATATGAAAATAAACAGCCGATGTCCTATGACAACGGTAAGCGATGGATCACCGATGGCGGACAACCCATGGACGTCGTATCCCTGTCTGCCGACTCCTCTTTATGGCTGGTAACTGGCAAAGGTGCGCCACTCAAATACACCGCCGGAAAATTACAGCCCTATCGTGTGTCTGGTGTTGAACCGGCATTGGAGCGAGCACGGGGCGTTGCCGTTGGCCCAAAATCCAACAATCTCTACGTCATAGATGCCGACCGCCCTCGCATTGTGGTGACGGATCGCGACGGTGTTCTACAACAGCAACTCACCTTTCCCTCTAATATTTCTGGTATTGCCGCAATAGCCGTAGACGAAAAAGAATCGACCGTTTCGGTTATTACCCCTGACGGCCGATTCTTTACCGCTAGCCACGAGATTATTTGAGCGCCGCTTTTCCACCGGCATCTTCAATTTTCTTTTTCATCTCTTCGGCCTGTGCTTTTGGCACTGCTTCTTTTACCGTTTTTGGCGCGCCATCTACCAAGCCCTTTGCTTCTGCAAGCCCCAAGCCGGTAACTTCACGAACCACTTTAATGACGGCGATTTTGTTTGCGCCGGCTTCCAGAAGTTCAACGTTGAATTCGGTCTTTTCTTCTTCGGCCGGTGCGGCGGCGCCTGCTACCGGACCCGCCATCATCATGGCAGGTGCGGCGGCGGAAACGCCGTAGTGATCTTCCAGTGTTTTGACCAGTTCAGAAAGATCAAGGACGGACATCTTGTCGATTTCGCCGACAAGTGATTGAAACTTTGCGGGGATGTCTGACATATTTTTTTAGATTATACTTTTTTTGATTCTATCTGATGAAGTGCGGTAACAAAACCGCGCGTGATACCGGACAGCGTGGTGACCAAACCGACGCGTGGCGCGTTGAGCACGCGGGCAAGTTGCGCGAGCAGTTCTTGTTTGCCGGGCAATGCCGCAAGCGCTTTCACTTGTGCGGCGTCAATGTAACGACCTTCAAGTGTCCCGCCAACGATTTTTATTTGCTCAATGTCTTTGCCGAGTGAGGCAACCACGTGAGCCGCGCATACTTCGTCAGGACCAAATGCAACGGCAATATTGCCATCCATTTTTTTTGCGTTGATAGTGAGACCGCTCGCGCGTGCGGCGATGTCAATGAGAGTTTTCTTTGCCACCATATAGGTGACGCCTGACTTTTCTGCCGCGCGACGCAAGGTGTTCACGTTCTTTACGGTGATTCCTTTGTAATCAACAAACACGGCGCCCTTTGCTGTTTTAAACGCATCGGTTAAACGCTGTAAATCTGTTGATTTCTGTGCTTTTGTTTTTGCCATACAGTACGATACAAAAAATTACGGCTATCAACCGTAAACATAGATGGAGGCCTTCGACCTTAAGGCAACCTCGGCAGGATTTATGCGACCTTGAGACGAATCTCACGAGCGCACCTGCTGTCTACGGAAGTAAGGGTATAATACGCGATGTTGAAATTCCTGTCAAACGTCTACCAGCGCCTTGACATTATATTCCATTTCAGATATCGTATTTTTTGTGAGCGACCCCTCTCAATGTCGCTCGGGAGCATATAATGCCACAACTCGTAATTCTGTGCGGCGACAGGAGCACACACCTGCTCACTGTCTTGCGGCACTGCCTCAAGAAGGCGCGTCGACCGGACGACACAGCAGATCCGCAGATCATGGTGTACGACGATCCGGAACGACTGGTAGACGAAGCGGTGCGGCGGCACTTGCGGCATGAGAAGGTTGTCGTGACGACCGGATACCTGTATGAAAGCGGCAGGTTCACCGGAGAATACGTCGTACGCGTGTGCACGCAACGCCAGATTCCGGTGGTGCTGGTGAGCGGCGCATCGCACGGTACTGATGCGTCGTTTGATAGGACGCGCAATCTCGCGCGGTACTACTGCCAGAAGCCGTTCAACCGCCAAGTGATCGTGGACCTTGTGCATGCGGCTGACCGTGAGCAACACGGGGCACCCGTTATTGAGGCATGATCACCACCATCTCTATCAGCACTCGTCAGAAGTTAGCGCCCACCGCGCCGGCCTCTGACGATTTTTTATTCATTGAATAATTGATCCATGCCATTTTTTGCCGTGCAAAATTTTGGTGAGCGCCCCTAAATCATCGCCACCCATAAACGCGACGGAGAGTTTATTTTTTTGCGCGAGGCGTGCCGCAGTGGGATCAAACGGCGCGTGCATGCCGGGGACCCACCGTGAACCAACGATGGCGCGATATTGCTTCCAAGACAGCGCATCAAACTTTTGAGCCGATTTATTTTTTTTCGGATCAGCATCATACACATACGCCGTTGATGAAATATTAATGACCTTCTGCGCTTTACACGCCACCGCATGGGTAACAGCCACCGCGTCCGTGGACTGTCCAACACGCTCACCGCCACACACCGTTACCGAACGAATATCTCCAAGAAACGCCTGCACAAATTCTGCATTAACCTTTGTCACACGAATGCCGATCATATCCAGCGCCGTATCGGAAAATTTTAACTGCCGTCCGGCCGCCTGATATACTCGTGCCGTATTACCCCCACCACATATAATAACAAAAGAGAGTCCATTGCGGGACTCTCGCAAAATAATTTGACGAAAGTTTTTTAAAAACTGCAGATGCACGCCTGTCCCATTAATAATCATGGAGCCACCGAGTGAAATGATAACTGTTTTATGCGCCATAGTGAGTTGGTTGAGCGGTAAGCGGCGCTGAAGGCCGCAACCGTGCGATTAATGTTTTTTGCACGCGCACCCTGCTGGGCGTGCGATAAGATGTTTTTTGTGACTTACCTTTGGTACGAGAATAATTTTTCATACCGAAGTAAATTTTTTCTTAATGTCTGCGATGCGCGCATCAACGGCGCTGAGCTGTTTTTGTAAGTCGCCCGCCAATTGCAATCCGCGTTCAAATTTAGTGAGCGCCTCTTCCAGCGCTACATCGGAGCGGTCAAACCATGTGGCGATCTGTTCAAGCTCCGCATATTGTTCGGCAAAGGTCTGCTGTTTTTTGGTCATATTATTTAGGGATGCGCTCAATCAAACAAAACCACGGCGAGCATTCTCGCGAAATAAACGCGGTGCTCGTGGGCGTCGCCGTATTAAGCGCTTTAATTTTTAAATCATATTTATCTGCCGTAATGACGGCCCAATCGGCTAACGCCCCTTGTTCTGGCGCAAGATTTGCCATGGTGCGTCCGGTATACCACTCAATATTTGCATTGGCAAGCCATACTGCGGTTTTTTGATCCACTATGGCGACCACCTTTTTTGTGGGAGGTACCAGACGTAATTTTTTTAACAAATTTATTTCTTCCACTCCTCCCCATCCATCACTCACATCCTGATATATATAAATTGCCCCCTCATACACCTGCACGGCCAAAAAAAGCGCGAGCAGATAAGATACAACCGTTGCGGCGCGGATGGAATATTTTTTCTTATACCATTCCACCAACCATTCATATCCGCGCATGATGCCGTAAGCGACAAAATACGAATAAAAAATTTGATAATATATATGAATGCCCGTCGCTTGCGGAACGATGAACGCATATATAACGGTGCCCACCGCAATAGCGGCAAACACCTGCCATAACCGCGTGCCTTCCTCGCGTATGTTGCGCACCGACGGCGCGCCATGCGATATCCACCACGCAATACCGGCAATCGCAACGGGGCTCCCTAGTGTGCCAAAATTTAATCTAAAAAAAGTAAACTGCCGATTCAACCATTTGTACCAAAAATTGGGGTGCGCACTGCCACTGCGATACTTATAGACGTTCATTAATCCGGTAAAACTATTTTGTGCAGAGTCGCGACTGCGCGTTAGTGCCGTTTGCATGCCCACAATCGTTGCGCCGGCAATGCCACCCACCAGCGTTGCCCACAACAACTGTCGTGTGCGAGGGTGCCGGCGACCATAAAAAAATAGCGCGGCAAAACAGGCGGCAAAAACAAAGCCGGACCAATCAGCCCATAACATAAAAATAAGGGCGACCCCAAACAGCCACGGCACGTTTCCCGTTCCCTTTTGAAAACGCTCATGTGCATAACAAGCGATTGATAAAAAAAGTAGCACAAACGGTTCTTGATCTAATTTGCTCCCGTATAAAATGATCACGGGTAATAGCGCCCATACCAATGAAAAAATTATTGCTTCCTGCGGCGTATGCCGTTGTCGCATAGCGCCCCACATAATAATTGTGGCGGCAAGTGTCGCCATCGCGGCAAGCGAGCGCACCGTCCATTCATGAAAACCAAATATGCCGGTCCAGACATATAACGGCAAGGCGATAAATTGCGGATGACTCATATACCACGAGTCGGCGATTACCGCACCGGACGGCGTACGAGTTGATCCGCTCACGACGCCAAAATACGCCGCAGGAAAATTCACCGCATGCATCTGTTCCGCCTTCATAAGCCAAAAGGGCGGTCCCCAATTGGTATGAAATCTGCCGTCAATAAACGGGTCTGAAAGGCGTAATGAAAAAATAAAAACTTGTAGAGCAAGTACGGCAATAATGCCGTAACGCGTTAACCAACTCTCGTACTGCCGTTCACTCATAACCGTTCAATGCGCGTGTGGGCGCGGCCGTCGCTATACACTTGAATGACCTCTGCGCCAACGGTCAATTGCGCCGCGCGAGAAATGATGCGACCTTCTTTGTTGGTGGTGTAAGAAAATCCTCGGCGTAAAATGGCGGTGGGATGCAGAGCGCGTAGGTGTGATAGGGTATCGTTAATACGAAGGCGCCAGTGTTCGGTATCTCTTTGCAGTTGCTGATCGCGCGCCGTGACGCGCATAATAAGTCGTAACGCGCGTTCTCGCAAAACGGCAAACCACCGATCTATGCTTGCCGTGCACGATGCAATGCGTTGGCTCGCACGCGTGCCATGGGTTGACATCGCGTTTTCTAATTGGCGCGTTATGTGTTGTAGGTCAGCGGCAACTGCCAGCGCATCCGGACACACCATTTCTGCCGCGTTGCTGGGAGTTGCGGCGCGCACATCGGCCACCAAATCAGCGATCGTCACGTCACGCTCGTGGCCAACGGCACTTACGACGGGTATCGTAGAAGCAAAAATAGCGCGGGCTACTTCTTCTGTATTAAATGGATGGAGATCCTCCAATGAACCGCCGCCGCGCGTCAAAATAATTACGTCCGGCTTAAGCGATTGCGCTTCAGCAAGCGCGCGAACAATGTGCGCCGGCGCGTCCGCACCTTGCACACTGGTGTTGCATAAGGTAATGCGAGCAAGCGGCCATCGTGAGCGAGCAACACGCAAGATATCGGTGTATGCCGCCGCATCCTGCGACGTCACCAAAATAATATATTCGGGAAACGCCGGCAGGCGACGTTTGCGCGCCGCATCAAACAAACCTTCCGATGATAATTTTTTCTGCAACAGCTCAAATGCGCGTTTGAGCGACCCTTCGCCGGACAGGCGCACACTCTCTACCGTGAGCGAAAGCTTACCGTATTTTTGATACACCTTAGCATAACCGGTCACCGCAATTTTCATGCCATCGGTGATCTGTTCCGAAAGTCGCCATTTTGACATGAAACAATTAATCAATCCATCGGCATCTTTTAAATCAAACCGTACCCATTTATTTTGTGAAATCCCAAATGACGAAACCTCTCCCTCAACTTCAAACGAGCCGGCTGGCACGATGGCCGCAAGCGACTCGTTAAGGACAAGCAAAAATTGTGAGACGGAAAATGTGTGCATTTAATTTATGTGCAACGAGCGTTTTTTCTGGCACCGGTGCGTAGTATATCAAGTAGCGCGACAAAAAAATACCTCGCGCTGTTCGGTGAGAACAACACGAGGCAAGGACAGGGGGGGGTCGGCAGATTCACTCCGCCGCGTCACGCGCCTTAACGATGTGCCGTTTCAGACGCCGCATGAAGAACCTCAAAACGTGTACCTCGTTGGGATCCACCAGCGTCACGGCAAGACCAATGACCCACGAAAGCCACGATTCTGAACTCGGCACAAGGATCGTAGTCAGCTCGGTCTCCCCCTTGGCAATCATGAGCAGGTGGTAGCGCAACGTGCGCTGTGCCTCGCCCAAAAGGGAAACCTCTGCGTAGCGCCGATACAGTTCAACCGCAACATCCAATTCCTGCGAACAGGAGAATGCCGAACGGCCAGCGATCGGCGTTTCCATTGGCGTCTTGATTTGATGCGGTTTCAAACCAGTCCCCAAAAGAAATTGACGCGCGGTTTCTGCATACGGCTTGTTGGTGCCATGATGATCGCCGCCCAGCAGTACCACGGTGTCAAACTCGCCCGCACGGATGAGCCGTTCTGCGGCAAACAACAACCGTTGGAACCGAACTTCAATCAGCCCCGTACGGCTCACCTCCCTTCCGAACACCACCAACAGCCGCCCGCTCTCTAAGCCCTCCGTCACCCGCTCGCCTCCGATCATCGGGAGACACACCCACCGAATGACCCACCGAGCGAAATAGCACACCCACTGCACCGCAACCAGCGCCACAAGCGCGATGATTGCATACAAAATCCAGTGCATCCGCCCTCCTCTTTCGCCCAGTACGGCGACAGTGAGAAAAGAGTACGGGAATTCTTGTTAAAAGTCAAGAGGCAACACAACACCTACGTACATACCGCACCACAAAAAATAAAAGACCCGCACACCACATAATCAAAAATGGAGGGGATATCGGCACGAGGGCAGAGCTTCCATACAGGCGAGATATTTTTTCCAGAGCGACCAAAATCAGATGTGCCACAAACACGAGCGGCGCCGCAAACAACGTTCCGATTGATGACGAAAAAACATTTAACACGAGCATTATGGCGCTTGCGATAGTGAGTGCCGGCACCATTGGCACAATAAGCGCATTCGTCATGAGCGACACAAAAGATACCACACCAAAATGATAGATGATGATCGGCAGAGTAAATGCCGTTGCCGCAATGGTTTGCTCTGCGGCACGGGTAAGCGAGATGCGTTCATTGGGCGAACCGGTAACTATTAATCCGAGGGTTGCGGCGCATGATAATTGAAACCCCACATTAAAAATGACCGACGGATTCCACAGCACCATGATCAAAATACTTGTGGCGAGTGCGTGCAGTGGCGCGCTTTGGCGACCGATGAGCGCCGCAGAAAGCGCGCACACGCTCATGAGCGCCGCACGCACGGCACTACTCGGCGCCCCAACCAACAGCGTATAAAAACTAACCGTGAGACACAAAATGATACTGCGGGTGACAAACGATAGCGGCATGCGCGCGAGCGCCCACTCGCACATCTGCACCACATACGCAATGTTTGCGCCGGAAACGGCAACAAGATGCGACGTGCCGGTGGTAATAAAAATTTGTTTCCAGTATGAGGTGAACTGCTGGGTGCCGCCGAGCAATAATCCGTATATCAGCGCGCGCTCGGGCGCCGTTCGGATTAATTCTGACAGCGAAGTGATTATGGCGGAACGCAACGATTCCAGTGCAAAATAAAAAAATCCGCGTGCCGACGACTGGTAAAATGACGGCGCGTGCCACGCAAAAATAATTGCCGCGCCCATAACACCAACGGTAAAAATAGGCAAAGCAAACCGCGTCGTGATGAGTGATTCCCTCCTTTGCTCTGTCATAATACCAAGCTCACTAATTTATTTTTTACGACCACTATTTTTTTTGGTTCTGCGCCGCCCAGCCAGTGACGAATTTTTTCCGATGCGAGCGCAAGCGATTGTAATTCCGCTTCGGTGGC
>CAZUSU010000012.1:0-3968 GCA_964623315.1 uncultured Gammaproteobacteria bacterium
TATTGAAGTGATTGGAAAATACATCAACTATTACAACACGAAACGAATCCACAGTGTGCTCAAAATGGCACCCAGGAAATTCTACGAAAAAATGAAGCGTAAGTGAGCCTAGGAAGTGTCAAAAAAACGGGGTACTTGCCAATAGAACCTCTCAAGAATGCGATGGTTGCGCTGCAAGACTTGCGAGAACGCTTCAAAAATGCGTCGAGCGAGGCGAAGCGGGAAATCATTCGCGCGACGGTACAGAACCTCTTTTTGAAGGGGGGAAAGCTTGATATTGTAGCGAAAAAACCGTTTTGCTATTTCATCGACCGTGTCGAAAATCCCTTCGGGTGCGGACGAGAGGACTTGAACCTCCACGGGGTTGCCCCCACCAGCACCTCAAGCTGGCGCGTATACCATTCCGCCACGTCCGCACAAATATAATTTTGCCGCCGCACTATATCACCGTCCTGCCGGATTCGTCAATCGTGAAACAATTAATTTGAGCGGCGATGGCGCCAAGCGAATGACCATTTGATTTTCCTTAAACGTGCGGCCATCAACGGTCACCGTAACTGTTTTTTCAAATTTTAATCGCGCTTCGGTAAACGGAAAAATACTTGCGCTCGCCAGCGTAGAACCAAACAACCTTTTTTTTGCAACCGGCTGTAGCACCATTTCAAGTTGTTTGTCGTGGGGCGACGGCTCGTAGCCCGGCGGCAGTAACGCGCGATCGGCCGGCACCATATTCCATACATCGCATTGCATTTGTTGTGCCGTGCCGGAAATAGTAATAGAACCGTTTAATGACATGGTAATATTTGAAAGGGGAATGCGACAGGAGTCAATGAAAAAAAACTGGTTGACTTGCCCGATATCAATGGCGGCTACACGCCGACGCGATAACACCTGCGCGCACGCGGCGCCATACGGCAGTCCGAGCCGTTCTGCCAAATTAGTTTGCGGCCCAATCGGCACCCACCCAAACGTCACCGGCGCATCCGCGGCCTGTTGAACAATTTTAGTGAACGAACTGTCGTCACCTACCACAACCACGGTGCGGACTTCTTTATTACGCCGCGTCTCGTCTGAAATAATTTGTTTTGGCGACAACAAAGAAGAAAGGCGTACCGTTTTTCCGGAAATACCCAGATCAATTAATTTTGTTTCCAGCGCACTTAATACGCGGTCGTATTGACGCGCCTTAAGCAGGCTATCGTACAGGTAAACATACATACGCGCACATTAGGCGCGCGCATCGTCCACGAGTGAATGCGGCAATGAAAATTCCATCTCGCCGTCAAATTTGCGTTTGGCGGTGCGTGCGGCTGTTTTTGTTTCTGCGATTTCGGTGGTGCCGAGCATACTGCATTTGCCGTGTAAAATGGCGCCCGGCGAAATAATGAGCGTTTTTGCTTCTACATCGCCGACCACCCGTGCCGTTGGCGTTAGCTCAAGCGTATTTTTTACGCGAATATTTCCGTGCACTTCGCCAGAAATTTTTGAACTCTCGGCTTTCACGCTCGCCGTAATTTTTGCGCCTTCTTCTACTTGCAAATATTTATCTGTTTTTACGTTGCCGGACACAATGCCTTGAATCAAAACGTTGCCTTGCGAATTAAAATCTCCTTCTACTTTTACCGATGGGCCGACGATTGTTTCTACCTCGTGCGGAGAGGCGTTGACGGTGTTCATAGATAGTACATTAGTGGCATTAGTGTAGCATTAGTGTCGTTATTTGTGCAAATTGCCGTTTTTTTAAAACGAGTCCGTGCTCGGCGGACCGTTCCCTACGCCACGCGCGTAGGTCACTACGTTCCTCCGCGCATTCGCCATGCGCAACATACTGTTGCGCGCGAATGCTTGTGCGCAGTCCGCCGCACACGTCCTTGTTTTAAAAAAATACGCAGTTTCACATTACCATGCAACGCTACATCTCCTTGATAACGGGAAGGTTCAATAATTTTAAGCCGCGCTCAATGGTCTTGGCAATGGCGCGAACGAGCGAAAGGCGCGCGGTGCGGATTGCGCGGTTGTCGTCAAGCACACGCGTGTGTTCGTAATAACTTGAAAACGCTTTGGCGAGGTCAAAAATATACTGCGCAATTTCGGCGGGATTATTGTGCGCGGCAGAGCGGGAAATCGTATCAGAATACTGCGCAATTTTTACCCACAACTGGTGTTCAGCGGCGCTCCAAGCAAACGCGGGGCGCGCGCGTCGCAAAAATGTTGCGTGCGCCTTTTTAAAAATGCTGTTGATGCGCGCAAGTGTGTATAAAAGATACGGCGCGGTATATCCGTCAAAAGAAACCATTTCATTTTTATCAAACACGATAACATTATTCGGCGCCGTGCGTACCATGGTGAATTTTATGGCGGCAAGCGCCAGTGTGTGCGCGGTTTTATTAATTTTTCGCGCCGACCAATTGGCGTGGCGGGCGCGGGTGGCCGCGGCCGCCGCTGAAACCACATCGTCGCGCAATGTTTCAAACAAAATAACGTTTCCTTTGCGACTTGACATGGCACCTTCCGGAAGCGTCACCAGTTCATACCCGATATGAGAAAATTTTTCATTGCATCCCCACGCCGATAATGTCAAAAAAAGTTGTTCAAAATATAATGTCTGGCGCACATCGCATAAAATGACGCTTTCGTCCGGATGAAATTTTTTATGCTTTTTTTCGGCCAGCGCCAAGTCCGATGTGGTGTAATTTCCGGCGCCATCGGATTTGCGCAAAATCAAGACGCTCTTTTTTTGCGGCGTAAAATCCATAATGATGGCGCCATCGGATTTGTGCGCCACACCGCGCGCCACTAGTTCGTCCACTATATGATGTCCGCGCTCTTTAACGTCGCTTTCATTGAATGTGGCGTCAAACTTCATGCCGAGCTCACGGTAGATGGCGCGAAATTCTGCCAAAGACCAGTTGCGCGTTTTTTTCCAGAGCGCGTGCCATGAGCGATCCTGCGACTCCAGTTTACGCAGTACCTCACTGACCTCTTCTTTGTATTCTGGATGGTCATCCAGTGCGCGGGTCGCCTGTACGTACACACCGGCGAGCCAGCGCCCTTTTTCTTTTGGTGGCCGCGCGCCCGCATGAAATTTTTTTAATGCCCACAAACATTTTGCCACATGCGCGCCGACATCGTTGTTGTAGGTAATCGCCGTGACGTTGCGGCCAACTGCGCGCCAAATATTTAGAAGCGCCGTGCCGTAACACGCGTTGCGCAAATGGCCGATATGAAATTCTTTGTGCGTGTTGGGTTGCGAATATTCAAACAGCACGCGCGGTTTTTTTTGCTTTTGTACCGGCGCCGGCGCCGCATGCGCCATGACCCACGCGGTGTTCAAAATAATATTTACGTATGGGCCGGTCGCACGCGCCGATGAAATAATTTTTGGCGCGCTGTCAGACAAATTTTGTGCCACACGAGCCGCCGCTTCTGCCGGCGATACACCCCATTTTTTTGCCAACAAAAAACAGGCGATGGCGATGTCGCCAACGTCCGGCGTGGGTGGCGCAGAAATCGGCACCACTTCGCCTATAATTTTTTGCAAAACGCGTGAAAGGTCTTCTAACATAACTGATGCCATCCTAGCGCATTTTGGCTGTTGGCGCAAAAAAAATCAGGCGCGAGTGCAAACGACCTTCGTTTACACTCACGCCATCAGCCGATGTGGCATCACGGCAGTGCCTCCTGTTGCTTGACGGCGGGCGCCGTTGCGGTTGCGGTTGATGTGCGGCGGCGCATTGCAATGGCGTGTTCAAGCCAGTGTGCGGCGCGATCTACGCGCGGAAGTGTGCCGAGCACGCGCTCGACCTCCCGCTGTTCCGCCACGCGACGCACCAGATCATCGATGATTTCCGGACGCAACGCCGATGGCGCGCTCACTTCCACGATACGAATTTCATGACGCGGCATATTCCCACCTCCTTTGGTATGGGGTATCAGCCTGCTTGGGTTATGGTAACTATAGCACACCG
>CAZUSU010000013.1:0-32551 GCA_964623315.1 uncultured Gammaproteobacteria bacterium
ACCAAATATGAAAATCAAACAAGTGATTGAAGAAACAATCGGCTGGTACGGCACCATTGCAATAGTCGGAGCTTTTGCAATGGTAAGTTTTGAAGTACTAGCCCCCAGAAATCTCCTCTATCTAATTCTTAACGGGACAGGAGCTTTAGGTATTGTTTACATCTCATTTAAAAAGAAAGCGTACCCGCCCGGTGTGTTGAATATCATTTGGGCAATCATAGCAGGAATCGCTATCGTTAGATCACTTGTTTAATTTTTTCCGCCCGCCCCTAGTACTGATATTTCTCGCTTTGGTAAAACTAAAAAAGAAGCCCCCGCACTGGTCAATCCCGAAGGATATTCCAGCGCGGGTGCGCGGATGGGCGGAGTGGGCGTGTCACCGCACCCCTAGAGATGCCACGATGACCACCGTGGCGCGCCAGATGGCCACAACAAACAGCAGAGTGCCGGCGTACACAGAGAGGACGACAACGCTCCTCTTCCATACGAGGCCGAGGACGAAACATGCTGTCGTCTGGGCGATCAGGGCGATCATGAAGTTGCCGCTGATTGCCAGCACGAGGCCGAGGACGAGCACACCGACCACGTACTCCATGCCCACATGCTTGACCTCTGGGCTGGAGGTGGGATTGTCTTGATTTTGCCGCTCCATCTGAACTCCTTCGGATATGTGATGTTTTAACGGGCGCCTGTTCAGGAATCCGCTCAACATCTGTGTGCAACACAGGACTACTAAAACAGAATAAATGAGTATGCCACCTATTTATGATCCTGTCAAGCCAATGGCGACTGACATCTCCGTCTCCCGTCCTTTCTTGATTTTTAAAATTTGTATATTACGTCCGGTTTGTGGTAAACTATCAGCCGCAACATTTTATTAGAGTGCTCGCAGGAACAGATAAATTATGTCAAAAAATAAATTAACGTTGAATTATCTCGCAAAAAATATTTCTATCGTCATCGGGCTCGTATTAATTTGGCGAGGTATATGGTATGTGCTTGACGCTTTTGATAAATGGTTTTTTGGCGGGAGTCATTTTTGGACAGCACTGCTTGGGATTATTGTTGGACTCGTGATTCTCTATTTACCCGATCATGATTTGAAAGAAATTGAAAAATTATAGTTATTGGATAATTATTACTTGCCAAAATTTATTATGCTTACCTACGTCCTATTTATTATAGGATTTTTCATTCTCATTAAAGGGGCGGATATTTTGGTTGATGGTTCGGCTTCAATCGCAAAAAAAATGAGGATTCCGACAATTGCCATTGGGTTAACTGTCGTGGCGTTCGGCACTTCTGCCCCTGAATTTGTTGTTGCCGTTTTAGCAAGCGCCCAAGGTAACAGTGAAATTGCAATTGGCAATATAGTAGGAAGCAATATAGCAAATATCTTATTGGTTCTTGGAATTTCCGCCATTATTTACCCCATAACCGCAAAGAGAAACACCGTTTTAAAAGAAATTCCATTAAGCTTTTTGGCTATTATCCTCTTGTGGTTTATGGCCAACGACATAATTATTGATAAAACGAGCTTTTCTGGCATCACCAGAATAGACGGCCTTATTCTTCTGTCTTTTTTTATTTTGTTTCTTTACCACACGTTCGGAATCACAAAAGCAGATACCGACATCGTTGCAGAAGACATAAAAGTTTTTAACTATCCCAAGGCGATACTATTTGTTATTTTTGGTATTGCTGGTTTGGTGATTGGCGGAAAATGGGTTGTTGAAGGGGCGGTTACCATCGCAGAATTTTTCAACATTAGCCAATCATTAATCGGATTAACCATTGTTGCCGTTGGGACGTCTTTGCCCGAATTGGCCACTTCAGCCGTAGCCGCTTACAAAAAACAATCAGACATTGCGATTGGAAATGTCGTTGGGTCAAACATTTTCAACATCTTTTGGATTCTTGGCGCCGGTGCGATTGTTAGACCACTGCCATTTAATGCCCGTTTTAACACAGACATCGCGATAGCCGCATTTGCAACTGTTTTGTTGTTTTTTATAATGTCTGTTGGTAAAAAAAGGGTGATAAAAAGGTGGCAAGGAATATTTATGGTCACTGTATATGTGGGATATGTCGTGTTTTTAGTTTTGACTAAATAAACCATCCCCACTAGCCAATTTGCTGGACTTTGTGCTATCATGTGCGCAATCATTAATCACGTAACCCATTTCTATGGCAAAAATGACAAAGTCAGCCATCCTTGACGCCCTCGCCGGCAAGACCGGTTTGAGCAAAAAGGATGTTGGTTCAGTGCTCGACGCAGTGGCAGAATTGGCCTATTCAGAGGTCAAAAAGAGCGGTGAATTTACGCTCGCCGGTCTCGGCAAGCTCGTGAAAGTGCATCGCAAGGCGCGCGAAGGGCGCAACCCAGCAACGGGCGCAACCATTCAAATTGCGGCCAAAACAGTGGTAAAATTCCGCGTAGCAAAGGCGGCAAAGGACGCAGTGCTCTAAATTTGATCGTCCGGTTAAAAAAATACCGCCTTGTGGGGCGGTATTTTATATGCTATAGTCAAAACACTAACCCCTACTCTTATGAGCATCGGCATTATTTTGTTAATAGTTCTCGGCGTCGTCGTGCTGGCCGTTATCATGATGTACAACGGCCTCGTTTCGTTGCGCAACCGCACCAAAGAAGCGTGGTCAGACATTGACGTGCAACTAAAGCGTCGTTATGACCTTATCCCCAACCTCATTGAAACGGTCAAGGGGTATGCCGCCCACGAACAAGACACTTTGCAAAACGTTGTTGAAGCGCGCAACTCTGCTATGAAAACACACGACGCGTCCGGCGCGTCAATGCAAGAAAAAATGCAGGCGGAAAATGCGCTTTCATCTACACTCAAATCAATTTTCGCATTGAGCGAAAATTATCCGGACCTCAAGGCAAATCAAAATTTTGCCAAATTGCAGGATGAATTATCTGATACGGAAAATAAAATTCAAGCATCGCGCCGCTTTTACAACGGCAATGCGCGTGATTTGAACATCAAAATTGAAACGTTCCCGTCAAATATTATTGCCGGTTCGTTTGGTTTCACCAAGGTTGAATTCTTTGAGGTCGCCGATGCGGCACAACGCGAAAATGTGCAGGTGAAATTTTAATCCGCCCGCAACATGTACAACCAAATCAGTTCCAACAAACGTAAGACGTGGCTGATGGTGGCGCTGTTTGTGTTGTTGCTCGGCGCTATCGGATATGCCGCATCACTGTACACCGGCCAGCCGCCATTTAGCACCATCGGTATTGCGCTCATAATTTCGTTAGCAATGACACTGGTCAGTTTTTACGCCGGCGATTCAATTGCATTGTCTGCGGCCGGCGCCCACGCCGTAACGCGAAATGAAAATCCATACCTGCACCGACTCGTGGAAAATTTGTGCATCACAGCCGGCATAAAAACCGTGCCAAAATTATACGTCATCCAAGATAGCGCCATAAACGCTTTTGCCACGGGCCGCGATCCGGCACATGCGTCAATCGCCGTCACTACCGGCGCGATGGAAAAATTGGAAAACGAAGAATTAGAGGGTGTGCTCGCGCATGAACTTTCGCACATTACCAACTATGACATTCGGCTCATGACCGTCGTGGTGGTTTTGGTGGGTGTCATTGCGCTCATCGCGGACATGATGCGATTTGCGCGTCCGGGCGGTGGTGATAACGGCTCAAACCGCGGCCCGAGTATTTTAGCGATCGTCGGCCTTGTTTTAATTATCCTCTCCCCCCTCATCGCCGAACTGATAAAATTGGCCGTATCGCGCCGTCGTGAATATTTGGCTGACGCGTCCGGCGCCCTACTCACCCGCTATCCGGAAGGATTGGCGCGCGCGCTGGAAAAAATCCGCGACTCCAACCGGCCCATGGAACATCGCAATCACGCCACGGCGCATCTCTTTTTTGAATCACCTTTTCGGTCACCGGGCAAAAAATTGGCGTCGTGGTTTTCCACGCATCCGCCGATTGACGAACGGATTGCTGAATTACGTAAAGCCGGTGGTTGACAAATTTTGACTTATTGTTTATATTGTTTGCGACCAGTAGGACACGCCTCAAACCGCGGACGTAAAAAATCCGCAAAGGAAGGGTCATGGACAAGAATGGAATGGGGGGTAGATTCACCGTCACGGTGTTCTACGACCAACACGGCGCAGTCGACAAAGCGTGGGGTGCATGGTACGCGGAAACGCGACGCGACGGCCTGCTCGTGCGGGCGAGGGGGTCCGAACGTCAACAGGCGATTGAGCGTCTGGCACAGCGTCTTGCCGGCGAACACTGGAAAGTGGCGCTCAAAAGGTTTGCGGTGACGCAAGCCGCCGGATCGAAGGTGCCGACCGTGCGCGTCAATCGTACGCCACCGCCGCGCCACGTGCGCGACAGCGGCAGGTGGCCTATCGCGACGGTCACCATCTAGAGTATACCGTGGGGGGATTTTCAGAGCGGTATCCAACCAAACAAAAACCCTACCCAGCGCCCGCCCCCGGCGCTGTTTTTTTATCCTTGACAAAATCGGCTATTTTAGATATAAACAAGCTACGGAGTAGCGCCGCGCCAAGGCGCGTAACAGGAGGTACCCGATGAAAAGCTCTCATTTCTTCGCTGGCGCGGCAGTGAGCGTGTTGCTCATGGCCGCTTTGGCATGTTCAGATGACGTGGTGACCGAGTCACCCAAAGCAGACGTGGCAGGCAATCGCGCAGACGGACGCGGTGCAAACGACGGTTCTGCCGCCATCGACGCGGCAGACGCCGCTACGACGGACACCATCGTGGGGCCGCCGCCGTGCAAAACGGCAGTGGACTGCGACGACAAGAACACGTGCACCACGGACCTGTGCGACACGGGTGACGGCGCATGCCAACACCCGCCCCTACAAGATGAAACCGGTTGCGACGACGGCAACAAGTGCGTGCTCGGCGACGTGTGCAAAAAAGGCACGTGCGTTGGCGGTACGCTGGCCATCATGTGCGCGGACAACAATCCGTGCACCGATGACTCGTGCAATCCGCTGACGGGCGCCTGCGTGTTCCTTCCGAACACGGCCACGTGTACGGACAACGACGCCTGCACGTCCGGCGACAAATGCCAGGAAAACACCGGCGCCTGCAGTGGCGTCGCTGTTACCTGCGAAGACAACAACCCGTGCACCGCCGATTCGTGCGACAAGAAAAATGGGTGTAAGCACGCGCCCAAATCCAACTTGCCGTGCGACGACAGCAACAAGTGCACCAACGCCGACCTGTGCACAAGTGAAAACAAGTGCATTGGCACGACAGCCCTCTGTTCAGACGGAAACGCCTGTACAGTTGATACGTGCACACCCGACAGCGGCTGTACACTGGAGCCGGAAAAAAACGGTGAGGCGTGCAACGACGGCAACCCGTGCACGGACAAGGACTCCTGCACGAACGCCATCTGTCAATCAGGCATTCCGAAATCGTGCGACGACGCCAACGAGTGCACCAAGGACTCGTGCGACAAGGTGTCCGGTACGTGTCAGAACATCGCGACAGAACTCGCATTCTGCAACGACGGCAACCTGTGCACGGACAAGGACAAGTGCAGTCCAGTCGGAACCACCAAGGCGTGCTTCGGCACGCCGCTCGACTGCAACGACGGCATCTCGTGCACGTCAGACGGATGCGATGCCAAGACCGGCTGTAAGACAACGCCGCAATCCAACATCCCCTGCGACGATGGCGATGGATGCTCGGAAGGCGACACATGTCAAAGTGGCAAATGCATCAAGGGCTCGTTGCAAAAGAATTGCACGGACGGGAATCCGTGCACGACCGAATCGTGCAACAGCTTGACCGGAAAGTGCACGGTGACGTTCAACGATGGACCGTGCGACGACGGCAACAAGTGCACTATAGATGACATCTGCAACAAGGGTATCGGCAACTGCGTCGGCGGGACGATGATCGTCTGCGAGGACAGCAACCAATGCACCGAGGACAAATGTTCAACGGTGTCAGGGTGCATCAACCCGCCGAAGAACGGCATCGCATGTGAGGACGGCAACGCCTGCACGAAAAAGGAGGTGTGCCTCAACGGCGCTTGCAAGCCGCAACAGTACACGGACTGCAACGACCTCAACCCGTGTACGATAGACAAATGCGATTACAACACGGGCAAGTGCTACAATACGAATGCGTCCAACACCACGGTGTGCGACGACGACGATCCGTGCACGGATGGATCGTACTGTTCCAACGGGAAGTGTCCCACGACGCCGAAAACGTGCAACGACGGCAATCCATGCACCGCTGATGGATGCGACGGCACAAACGGCAAGTGCATCAACAAGCCAATTCCGGGCTGCAAACCGTAGCAGACCCAAACCCCAACCCCCCGCCAGCGCGTTGTCGCCGGCGGGGATCTTTTTTAACTTGACAATCGCGCGTCAGCGTGATAACTTAAATTGCTCGCAATCACGCGAGTAAAACGCCGGAGGGGCGCGATGAACTTTCGCAATGGAACCGTCATCGCACTTCTGGTGTGTGCGATGTGCGGAGGGTGCGGGCCGGAAGGCCAGAACACCACTGAACCGCCCTTTGTGGACGGCATCGGTTTGGAAGAGGACACGTTCGCGGCAGTGGACAACACACCCCGCATCGGCGAAACGTCTCTGCCCAAGGACACACAGCCGGAACAGGGCGCGTTCCTTGCGCCGTGCATCGTCAACTTGGAGTGCAATTCGGGATACTGTATTGAAACGCGCGCCGGCAAAAAGTGCACGAAGACGTGCGTGGACAGCTGTCCTGCCAGCATGCGTTGTACGCAGAATGCAACGTCTGGCGACGTGAACTTCATTTGCACGGATCCGTGGGTGCCGCTGTGCCAGCCATGCCTTTCAAGCAATGAATGTGCTGGCAGTGCAACGGGTGCGATTCACACGTGCGGGTCGCTCATCGGCGGCGAGACGAACGGAAAATTCTGCCTGCCCGTATGCACCACCGGTGCGGACTGCCCGACGGACTTTTCGTGTGTGTCCGTGCCAAACAGCGGGTTCATCTGCGTGCCACAAAGCGGCGTGTGCATCTGCACGCCACATTCCACCGCACTCAAATCGTTCACCACCTGTCTCGGCGGCGCGTTCAGTTGCGCCGGCAAGCGGATGTGCACCGCGCTAGGGCTCACGACGTGCGAACCAGTCGTCAAACAGGAAGAGTGCAACCTGAAGGACGACGATTGCGACGGCAAAACAGATGAAGACCTGTGCGAGGACGGCAACTCGTGCACGGCGGATGCGTGTAATCCGAGCAAGACGTGCAAGCACGAAATCCTGAACGGCCTGCAGTGCAACGACGGCAACGACTGCACGCAAGTGGATGGCTGTGTGAACGGCACGTGCGTCGGCGGCAAGCCCGTTGAGTGCAATGACAAGAACCCGTGCACCAACGACTCGTGCAAGCCGATCACCGGATGCGTGTACGAAAACAACGCAAAGTCATGCGACGATGGCAACCAGTGCACGGACAACGACACGTGCGGTGGCGGCACATGCAGTGTCACCAAACTGCATCCCTGCAATGACGGCAACATCTGCACGATTGATTCGTGCAAGCCGGACAAAGGATGCGTCTTTGCACCCAATACAGATCCGGGTGCGGGCAAAGGCGTATGCCCAAGCGATGGCAATCAGTGCACCGAAGACAAATGCCAAGGTGGCGGGTGCAAGAGTGTGCCAATTCCGGGCTGTGGCTAAACGGCTAGACAAGTTAGTGCGAGCAGGGTAGAGTGATTTCTGACTCCCCTGCTCGCCTCTTTTTTTATGAAAATTTTAGCCATTGAAACATCGTGTGATGACACGTCCGTTGCACTGGTCCACGGCGCGCACGGCCGCGTTTGTGTTATGGCGCAAAAAACGGCGTCGCAAATTGATTTGCATCGCGTGTGGGGCGGTGTGGTACCAGAAATTGCCGCTCGTGCGCATGCAGAAACAATTGCGCCGCTGGTTATGGATGTGTTGCGCTCTGCCGGCGTACGCAAACCGGACGCGATTGCCGTTACGTGTGGCCCCGGTTTGGTCACCAGTTTGTGGGTCGGCGTCATTGCCGCAAAAACATTGGCGTGGCAGTGGAATGTGCCGGTGTTTGGCGTGAATCATATAATCGGTCACGTTTTTTCATCATGCATTGAGCGTCCTTTGCCGCCGTTACCGGCATTGGCGCTGGTGGTATCAGGTGGTCACACCGAATTATTGTGGTTGGCGCGTGCCGATCGCTGGAAAAAGATTGGTTCAACGCGCGATGACGCGGCCGGCGAAGCGTTTGATAAATTTGCAAAAGTGTTGGGACTGCCGTATCCGGGCGGACCGGAAGTTTCAGTGCGCGCGATTGGTGGCCGCGCCGACGCCGTATCATTTCCGCGTCCCCTTCTGCACGACGCTTCTTTTGATTTTAGTTTTTCCGGATTAAAAACCGCCGGACGTTTGTGGGCAGAGGGTTTATCACGACGCTCTCTAAAAACAATCGCCGATGGCTGTGCGTCGTACCAGCGAGCTATTGTTGAGGTGCTCGTTTCAAAAACAATGCGCGCGGCAAAAAAATTTCAGCCAAAAACAATTTTGTTAGGTGGGGGCGTTGCGGCAAATGATGCACTGCGTGAGGCGCTCGTCGGCGCTTTACTGCCGGAAAAAAAATATACCACAGACAACGCGGCCATGATTGGCGCCGCCGCCTTTTTTGCGCCGCGCCCCTTTAAAATTTCATGGCAAAAATTACGCGCGCGTCCTGATTGGGAGGTAGGGTCCTAGAAAATCTCACCTCAAAATGTGTAACATTTTTGTGTAACATTTCAAACGGCGCCGTTTGAGACGCCCCCCTCACCCACGAGCGCCACCACGCGCGCGAGCAACTCATCCGTCACGGTAACCAATTGGTCGGTTTTTATTTCGCGCCACGCACCGTTTGACGGCACGCGTATGTATACCGCAGTGGAGCCGGACATGGATGTCAAAATAATTTTCAATTTCTGCATATCTTCCGGCGTCATCGTTGCCGGAATGGTAATACGGAATCGCGATTGACGCGCTCCCGCGCGCGCCAGCGCCTTCTGTGCCGAGGCAACGCCTTCTTCGGTCAAAATTCCGGCTTGCTCAACAAATGTTTTAGAATCGCCTTCTTCACGAGACCGCCGGCCCACCACCCACACGCAGGTGCCGGACTGCCACACCGCTTCGGTCTTTGCATACGTTTTAGGAAACACCAATAATTCAAGCGAGCCGCCAATATCTTCAAGGCGAACCATTGCCATGGGCTCGCGATTTTTGGTCCACTTTTTTTTCACGTCAGCAACGAGGCCGGCGAGCGGCACGGTAGCGCCAGCCGGCTCTGCTTCTACCTGTGACAACGAAACAACTCTGCCTGCAAGAAGGTCAACAAACGGTTTAAATGGATGCGAGGACAGATACAGTCCGATTAACTCTTTTTCCCACAATAATTTTTCTGCAATTTCTGCGGGCGGTGTCGGCGCAAGGGTCAGCGTGTTGGAGCCGCCAAGCATCCCGAGCAGTGATCCTTGTTGCGAATTCGCTTGCGCCGAGGTATCGCGTGTAAACGCAAGCAGGCGTTCCATGTTTGCAAGAAAAAATCCGCGATCTCCCCACGCATCAAGCGCACCGCATTTGGCGAGCGACTCCAGCGATTTTTTATTTAAATCCTTATCACTCACCCGCTCCAAAAAATTTTGTAATGATTGGTAGGGGCCGTGCGCATCACGCTCGGCAATAATAACTTTGGTAATATGCTCACCAACATTTTTTATGGCAGTGAGGCCGAAGCGGATATACTCCTCTCCGGCATCACCCGCCACGACAGAAAATTTTTCGCGACTTTCGTTTACATCCGGTGGCAGTACGCGAATATGCATGCGGCCGCACTCGTGTACAATCTCTGCAATTTTATCCGTATCATCGCTTTCTGCGGCCAGCACGGCACACATGTACGCAACGGGAAAATTTGCTTTGAGATAGGCGGTCTGATATGCGACGACGGCGTAAGAAGCGGCGTGCGCGCGGCCAAAACCATACGCCGCAAACGGTTCAATGAGATGCCACAAAATTTCTATTTTTCCCTGCGACAATCCGCGTTCCAAACAGCCGGCGTAAAATTTCAATTTTTGTTTTGCCATTTCTGCCGGAATTTTTTTTCCCATCGCCTTGCGAAATTTGTCTGCTTCTTCCCAGTTATAGCCGGCCAATTCAATGGCCGTGAGCAATACGTCGTCTTGATACACCAGCATGCCCAAGGATTGTTCCAATATTTTTTCTAGTCGCGGGTCTAAATAGGTCACCATTTCCGGATTGTGTTTGCGACGAATGTATTCCGGAATGGAATCCATCGGACCCGGACGGAATAGTGCGACCATGGCCATGATGTCAAAAATGGAGGACGGTTTCAGATCTTTCAGATAACGCGTCATACCGGCGCCGTTGAGTTGAAACACACCGGCCGTTTCGCCGCGCGCCAGCATGTCGTATGTTTTTTTGTCGTCCCACGAAATTTTTTGCAAATCAACGTCCGTGCCGTAGCGTTCTTTTACTAGCTCCACCGCGTTACCCAAAATAGAAAGGTTACGAATCCCCAAAAAATCCATTTTCAGTACGCCGGCTTTTTCCACGGCGTTCATTTCATACTGCGTGGTGATGCGGGTGCCGCCGACTTCATATTGCACCGGCGTAAATTCAGTGAGCGGTTCCGGCGCAATGACCACACCGGCCGCATGAATAGACGTATGTCGTGCGTTGCCTTCTATCTTGCGCGCGATGTCCAGCAGACGGCGCACGTCTTCTTGTTCGTCATACACTTTTTTGAGGTCTGGCGATTCGGTGAGCGCGCGATCAATGGTCATCGGCATCCCTTGCGCGCCAAACGGAATAAGTTTGGCTACGCGATCACAAAATCCGTACGAAAATCCGAGCGCGCGGCCGGCATCACGCACGCTCGCACGCGCGGCCATCGTTCCAAAGGTGATAATTTGCGCCACGCGGTCGCGGCCGTATTTTTCCGTGACGTAAGCAATTACTTCTTCACGACGGTCATCGGCAAAGTCGCCATCAACATCCGGCGGTGACGGACGAAACGGATTTAAAAAACGTTCAAACGGCAGTTTGAAATAAAGCGGATTGACATTAACAATCCCCATGCCATACGACACGAGCGATCCGGCGGCACTGCCGCGCGTGGTTGTCATAATGCCGTGGTCGCGCGCCCACAAAATATAATCGGCGACCGCCAAAAAATAAGGCGCGTACCCTTTTTTGGCGATGATGTCCAATTCGTAATCAAGACGCGCCGTTATTTCCGGCGTCATATCCGGAATCAATTGCGCGATCCCTTCATAGGCACCGGCGCGCAAGACGTCGTCGTATGTTTTGTCTGTTGGCTTTTCTATGGGCGGAAAGTGCCACACGTTGAGCGGAATTTCTACGTTAATACGCGCCGCAATGCGCACGGTATTTTCCAGCGCTGACGGCAGATGACGCCAACGCGACTGAATTTGTTCCGGAGTGCTCAACGAACGATCAACGTCCGTTTGTGTTTCGGCGGTGTGTTCGTGAACATTGCGGCCGGCGCCAATACACTCCACAATGTTGCACGCTTCGGCATCGTCGGTGGTCAGATAGTGCACATCGCGCGTTACCACCAGCGGCAGACCGGTTTCACGCGCAATGGTTTGCAAGCCCTCGTTGATTTGAAACTGTCCGAGAAGATCCGGATGGTCTTGTAATTCAAGAAAAAAATTATCCGCGCCACACATTGTCGAAAATTCGCGCGCGCGTCCGCTCGCTTTTTTTATGTCGCCGCTCAAAATAATTTGTCCCAACTCACCGTTTTTACAGCCGGATAGAATTATCAATCCGTCGTGAAATTTTTTGAGGAGCGCGTCATCCACGCACGGCACGCCATCGCGCAGTCCTTCCAGCGCGGCCGCAGACACGAGTCGCATCAAATTTTTGTAGCCGCTGTAGTGCTCCGCCAAAACGGTAAGATGAAACGGCGCCATCCGTTCATGCACAAAATTTATTTCGCACCCAATGATTGGTTTTATGTTTTCTTTTTTGCACGCTTCATAAAACTCAATGGCACCGTATAGCGCGCCGTTGTCCGTGAGCGCAACGGCATCCATCCCCTGCGCTTTTATAGCCGCCACCAGCGCATCAATTTGCGGCAACGCCTTGAGCAATGAATAGTGTGAATGTGTGTGAAGGTGGACAAATGCCATAGCAAGGTGATTTTACCGTGTAATCACCTATTTCACAAATCAAACACTGCCCTTGTTCTCTTGATGAGCGCAACGCTGAAATAAAAAGCAGAAGGACTCTTTGAGAAGAAACTCTCGCAGGCGCGCGAGCTTGGCGTTTTGTGCCGAGAAAATCGACGCGTGCTCCTGAACAAGTGGGGGAGTTTTTTATTTATTTGAGCAACCTCTTCGCCGCACCCTTTGCTTTCTTTTTTGCAATTTTTAATCCGGCGCGTCCTTCTTCTTGCATTAATTCGCCCACTGGCCCGAGCACTTTGCCGCTCACTAATTTCAAACCGTCCATGATAAATCCAACGCCGGCGCCCACGAGCTCCAATTTGTCGCGGATGTAACCGACCGATTCGTTGAGTTCGTGCACTTTTTCCTGCACCTCTTCAACAATTGAATTGGCGTGTTTTAAAATTTGCGTTGCGTAGTACAGGAGCCACGATAAAAATAGTGCGACCCATAGGACGGAAAACGCCACGACGAGATTAAGGATGTCTTGACTGTCGGTGATATACATAAAAAATGAGCTAAGGTTCTATTACGAGATACAGTATAGCACAGATGCAAAAAGTTATGCACAGCTTACTCCCTTTCTTAAATCAGGAGTCAGGAGGAATTTATTCACCAAATTTTTGAATAAGATCTTCCACCCTTTTTTTAAGTACCGCGTATTTTTGCGCATCGCCACCAAACATTGATTTTTGCACTTGATCCGCATGCAACAACGCCGCGCGTAGCGCACTCACCGTATTTGCCTTTCTTATTTTTTCCCCTGTTTCAACACTATCCAACTTGGTTCTCAAGTCCGCAGTCAAACCCTGCTCGGTAAGCAACTTTCCGGTCAACGTCTCGACATGTTTGAACAAATCTTGATGTCGCCGTTGGATTTCTCCGTGCCGTTGTTCAGCCACAGTTCGTGCAGATACCTCGGCGGCAACGCGTACTTCCGCCTCACGCACCTGATTTCCTGCACGATGTTCAGAATGATCAATTTTTTCCTTTAACGCCGTACGCTCAACATACAAGTAGCGCTCAACAAGACCGCGCAGAGCATCAACAGCGGCGACGCCATCTGCGGCAGAGGTTATAGTAATTGCACCATCCGTACGCGCCAATGCCGCCAATCGTTCACGGGATGTTGGTTTTTTTGCTTGCAGATGCCGATCTACTTCATCGCGCCAATGTGCAACATATCGCCGCAATTCCACATCGGTCTGTTCAAGTCGTTCATTATATCCTTTTTTAAATCTCATCACTCCTGTGTCACAATACCCAAACCATGCGCGCAGTGTTTGTGCGATGTCATTTCGTTCATCAGAAAAAATTCTTTTTTCCAAATCCACACTCACACTATCAGCCAACGCAATGACCTTGGGATCAAGCGTCAAAGACGGAATGAACTTAAAACGGGGATGGCGCATGTCGTGTGTATCAATTTTAACATCATCGGTCTGTCTCTGAACGTCCAAAGTAACCCACTCATCCGATGGGGTGTTTGACCTTGTACAAATCACTTTATACTGATCAGGTGTTATATCTTTTTTGTTATACGCATTCTCATGGAAAAACATTCGGAGCACTTGATCTTCTCCAAATCGTGACTGGATGGCTCCAGCATTTCCGACAATGAGTGCCTGCATCAGATGAGCATTGTTCAATTCTTTGTATACGCGCATGAGCCATTCAGGTGGTGATTCGCTCGTATGATACGCTCCGGTTGGGAATCCAGTATCATAGTGACGCACCCAAACACTATCGCCATGGATCCCCTGTGCCCATGCTTGACGTTGTTTATCAGCAGAGGTTATAAACGCCAACGCATTTTTTTTCTCATCCTCTTTGGTAAATTGCCGATCAATAATTTCAATCGCGGCACGCATTCGCTCTTCGGCATACAACCGTTCAACCTCTGCAGTGCGGCTAATCGTATCCAAATCCGCACTTATTTCTGCGAGTTTGTCAATTATATATTCAAAATCACCACTATCGACACGCGTACGATGTTCTCCAATAATATAAATGTTGGGAAAATAAGATCGTACAACATTCTGCATCATTTCATAATTAACTAACCCGCCGTTGAGTGGTAATTGCTGTAATTCGGACGAGAGTTTGCGCAACTTTTCAGCCGTAATTAATTTTTCAGCGTCTGTAACAAAATACGACAGATGAAAAAGTTCAGGAATCCACTTCTTAGAAGCGTCTTCCGAATACGACGCCATATTCAAAGGCTTCTTTTCCCGCGAAAAATCCTGTTTTTTACGCGCCGTGTACTCACTTCGCAATGATTGTTGTGTTCTATCAAAAGCCGACTCACCAAATTCGGCCACTGCGCGACGTTGTACCTGATCAAATGATTCATCTTCTACGCGAAAGTCAGCGTTGAACAGCGGGTCGGCAAGCAGTGCTTCAATTTCTTCTGACGCCGTTACAGATTCCTGTTCGCGCAAGCCCGCGTGCTCCGCAAACCAGCCGCTTAAGGTGCGCGCCCACTCACGCATCAACTCCACCGCATCCGTACGAATGGTTTCATACGCTTCACGGACTGCGGGATCTTGTCGCAATGCGGGCGGCGCCGCTTCATATAAACCCAATTCTTTTTTGATATCTTTCAACTCCTTTAATTTTGCTTCAAATCCGTCTGGCAAATGACCATCTTTTTGCAATTCCACCGCAAGCGCTCGGAACAACGGCTCAAAGGGAACATCTTTCAGTTCGTTCCATCCAGCAGACGCGCCGCCGAGCGCCTGATATTGTTGCTCACGGACGCGGGCGACTACAGCTATTTCTTCTGCATCTTTCTTGCGACTTCTCGAGCGAGATGTTTTTTGTTCACGCGCAGATGCGTCTGCTGTCGCAAGCGCTTCACGAGCCGCACGAAGACGGTCCGTTATACTCGGAGACCCATCGGGTGGTTTTTCAAAAGATGGCATAGAGTTGAAAATTGATGCAATTATTATAGCACACAAGCTTACTCCCGAATGGTGGCGCCGCACCGCTTTTTAACCTCGGCAACCACGCGCGCAAATTGTTCGTCCACTTCTGCCGTGGTGAGGGTGCGGTCCGGTGCGCTAAATTCCAAATGAAACGCCATGCTTTTTTTGTGCGCGCCTAATTCGGATCCGTGATACACATCAAAAAATTCCACGTGCGCAAGCAAGGAACTGCCCTGTCGCAATCCGCTGACCACATCGTCGTGCAGGATCTGTGCATCAACAACCACCGCAATGTCGCGTTTGACCGGCGGAAAAAGCGATAGCGGAGAAAACGATTTAACGGCGCGCCGCACTTTTACCAGCGCCGCAACGTCAATGTCACACACGGTCACGCGCCCACGAATGCCGAATCGTTCCGTGATATCCGGATGCACTTCGCCGAGCATGCCCAGCGCTGAACCGGCGTGCATCAAAACTAACTGACGCGCGGGGTGCAGATGCGGCTCACGGTAGGTATGCGTCGGATGAAACGCATCGGCAATCCCCCATCCAGCACACAAATTTTCAATCACGCCTTTGAGTGCAAAAAAATCCTGCGCCCGCTCGTCTGCGCTCCAGCGCACGACAATGGCGCGCAACTGCTCGCGTGACGCGGAGCCATCCGGCGCATACGTGTTGGCCACCTCAAAAATGGCCCCCACCGGCGTATGCGGTTCATTTTGTGCCACCGTTGCCAGTGCGCTCGGCAACAATGAAGGACGCATGACGGTAAAATCAGTTGTCAACGGATTAAGGATGTGGAGTGCGGGTAATTTTTTAAGCCCCGCGCGTGCCAACAAATCTTCATTGATAAACGAATAGGAATATGTTTCCCGAAAACCGTGCGCGGCAAAAAAAGCGCGCAGATCTGTTTCGCCCCGCAGAACAGGATCTGGAGCGCGCTGTATCGGCTTTTGCAGAGGAACCTGCGATGGCAAGTTGTGATAGCCGTAGACGCGCGCAATTTCTTCTGTAAAATCAACGGGGTTTTCTATGTCGTGCTCGCGCCACCACGGGACGCCCATGCGCACACGGTTGCCGGCGCCAGAAACGACAAACCCGAGCGACTGCAAAATCTTTTTCATGCGTGCAACCGGAATTTCTACGCCAAGAAACGGCGCGACCGAAGCAAAATCAAATGCAAATATTTTTTGTTTATATTTTTGTGCGGTACTGTCTGCGGTTGCCGTTACCGTACCGCCGGAAATTTCATGCGTCAATTGAATCGCACGGGCAAGCGCCTGTTCCGGCGCCTGCACGGACAACCCCTTTTCAAACAACAGTTGCGAATCAGAAAATAAATTAAGCGCCCGTGCCGTACGACGAACGGATACGCCGTCAAAAGTGGCGGCTTCAAAAATGATATTTTTTGTACGCTCGGTGACACCGCTCTTTGCGCCACCCATCACGCCGGCGACGGCGCACACCTCGGCTGAATCGGCAATAACGACCATTTCATCCGTTAATTGGTGCGTGGTACCGTCAAGCGCCATGAATATTTCTCCCTCATGGGCGCGACGAATGGTCAACGTGCCGCGCACGAGATCGGCATCAAACGCATGCATTGGTTGTCCCCATTCCACGCGCACAAAATTAGTGATGTCAACGATGTTGTTTATGGGTCGCACGCCCGCAGAAACTAAACGTTGCTGAATCCAGAGCGGGGACGGACCAACGCGCACACCGTCAACGCGCGCCGCCATATACCGCGGACATAATTTTTTTTCTTTTACCGCAACGGCTACCCGTTTTTTTGTGGACGGAATTTTTGGCTCTCTGCGCTTAATAAACGTTCCGGCGCCGCACGCAACCACTTCGCGCGCTACGCCAATCACGCTCATCAAATCCGGACGGTTACTGGTTGCTTCAATATCAAAAACAGTGTCGCGCGTACCGAGTGCCTCGGCCAACGGTGCGCCTACGCGTAACGCGCCCACATCCATAATTTCCCGTTCCTCTGCCGGAAATAATTCGCCCAAACCAATTTCATTTGATGCGCAAATCATGCCGGCGCTTTTGACGCCGCGCAATTCTGTTTCTTTTATTTCCACCGGATCGCCCGTGCCGTGCCAGCGCACAAAACTTCCGGGCAGTGCCAAGGCAACAAACATTCCTACTCTGACATTACTGCCGCCACACACGATTGTTTTTTCGGCGCGCCCGTCTGACACCCGACACACACGCAGTGCCTGCGCGTTCGGATGGTTTTCAATTTTTTTTATGCGCCCCACCACTATGCCGTTTAAATTTTCGCCCATTTTATGTACCCGTTCAACTCCGGCGCCCACGAGTGACAATCGACGCGCCAATTCTTGTGGCGGTACCGAAAGCCGCACAAACTCTTGCAACCAATTCAGTGATAACAAATTATTCATATCAAAATTGCGCCAAAAACCGCACGTCATTTTTATATAATTCGCGCATGTCAGGAATTTGTAAACCGGACTTCATCATGAAGGTGCGCTCTACCCCCCAACCAAAGGCAAATCCGGTGAATTTTTTGGGGTCTACGCCGCACGCCGTTAATACGTTAGGGTGAACCATACCGGCGCCACCCAATTCCAGCCAGCCCTGTTTGCACGTGCGACATCCACAGCCGCCACATAAACCGCACGAAATATCAATTTCAAAACTGGGCTCTGTGAAACGAAAATGGTGCGGCCTCAAACGAATACTCCGATCAGCGCCAAAAAATTCGCGCGCAAAAAAATCCAGCGTGCCTTTGAGATGCGCCACAGAAATGCCGCGATCTACCACCAGTCCTTCAAACTGATGAAACATGGGCACATGCGTTACATCTATTTGCCGACGGTAGCATTTGGCGATATTAATCATGCGTATGGGCGGCTGGTGGCGCGTCAATTCGTGAATTTGCCCGTTGCTGGTGTGCGGCGTCAATACCAACCGACCCAATTTCTTGTCCACCGACGCATCAATAAAAAATGTTTCCCAATCATCGCGCGCCGGATGGTTTGGCGGCATATTGAGCGCTTCAAAAACAAAATGATCGTAGTCAATTTCCGGATAACGCGTGCGGACAAATCCTAAACGCGTAAAAATTTCTGCAATTTCGGCTATCGCCTGCGTCATGAGGTGGAGCGACCCCTCTGCGGTACGTGTACCGGGCGCCGAGGTATCAATCCATTCCGTTTGTGCGAGCGCCCCGCGCGCGTGTGCGCGCAATTCGTCTGTACGCGCCGCCACGAGCGTGGTGATTTTTTGTTTGGCCGTGTTTGCCGCCTGCCCCACAACCGGCCGCTCATGTGCGGCAATGGTTTTCATCTGTTCCATTAATTGCGCGAGCGCGCCCTTGCGCCCTAATAATGCCGTCTCTGCACGCTCAAGATCGGCCGCCGTTACCACCGTTGCCAATTCCTGCTCTGCGCGCCGGACGAGCGCTTCAAATTCCGAAATCAAATGCATAGTTTATTTGGTCTGCCGCCGTGCAGTATAGCGCAGACACGCAAAAAAAGGCAAAGATTTTATCCGGCGTCATCGATTGATTTCAAACGAGAAGAGCTGTAAAGCTGTTACTGGCAATAAAACCTTTTTGTTCTCGTATCGCGTGGCATGCATTTATTATCTATACAGCGTGCCCCCACAGCATATTCAATCTCTGGAAGAATAGTTTTCTCGTTCTTTTTGCATGTTTTTGCAAATGCTTTTCCGGCCTCTACACCGAGTTCAAACTGATCCTCATCAGGATAATTCATCCCAAACTCGCAACCAAAAACGGGTACATTGGTCATTTGTGAAAAGTTGTTAAACGCGCCAACCGAACAAAATTCTGTACGAATTCTACAATCAGAATCCTGCTGGCAATAATCAGCGTCCTTTATGTAGGAAATGTATTGCGGATCCATCTTGGTAATCTCAACGTTCACACCGTCCGTTTGATATGGACTTAATATCGGCGATTGCGCGCCAGCCACAAACGCGATGTAATAGTCGCCCTCACTCCACCATGGCTTATCGCTAATCACAAACGGCAAGGAAGGTCGATTTCGAGCATCATTCGCCAAACCAAGAATCAAACTGTCATTGATTTTCCCAAACGCCGGCTCTAACAATTGCATACGCCCCACATCTGTTTTCTGCGATTTTTGCTTTCGTCCAGGAATCGCACCAAGACGTATCTTATATGCGGTCGCCTCTGTTGTTATTTTATTACTACCCTTCTGCTGTGTTACTTGATCTTGCTTTCCTGTTTGTTGCTCCGATGTCTTCCCTATGCGGTCACAACCAGCGCCGAGCAGCAGGAGCGCAAGCGGAATAAAAATAAATTTTTTCATAAAAAATTTTAATGGATACTAATGCAGACATTATACATGGGGGGGGTGGGTAGCCGTCAACTTCCTGATTTGACAGAATGAAACCGGCGCTTTACACTCCTCACTATTTACTCATCTGCGGTGATGAGAATTATTAAAGGAGGTATGTTTCACATAATAGAGCAATTAAAAAGCTGGTGCCGTCAAAAAATAAAGTTACACACAACCACACATAGTCCACCATTCTTTAAACAAGGCGAATTGTGGTGGTGTAGTATAGGAATGAATGTTGGCGATGAAATTTATGGGAAGGGCAATAATTTTAGAAGACCCATGCTCATTCTTAAAAAAATAACAAAAAATGTTTTTCTTGCGCTCCCTGCAACATCTCAAGAAAAATATGGCACGTGGTACGCTGAAATTAAAATTCATGGCATACGTAGTTGGATCATTTTATGCCAAGCTCGTACACTCGATGCTCGACGGCTATGGAAACGAATTGGCCAATTGCCTGAATTTGAAATAACAAGGGTTAGAAATTTATTTATTGAATTTTTAAAGGATTGTTAAACACCTTAGGTCATGTTTACCGTCTCTTAAAATAGTCACCCCGCCATCGCTGGCAGGGATCGGTGGGTACTCCCAAATTATGATTTAACTATACACTCAACGATACAATGTGTCAAATGATTGTCAGGTGGCAGTTATTTCCTCTCCTCCGGCCAAAAACCCATGCGCTCAATATTATCCACGTAACGCTTAGTGAATTTTTTGTGATTAATAAGACGCATAGAGTCCGCCTGAAAAACAAAATCAATGGTCAGCAGTACGATGCCAACCAATACGGCAACAATAAGACGTTCAAACAAACTGTCACCAAATGACAGCAACGCCACAACACCGACCGAAATACCCATCACCACAATAGTACCCCACGACCACACGCTCATGCGTTCCGTGCGCAACTGGTGGATGCGTTGGCGCGCTTCGGTTGCTTGGCCGGAAATGGTCATCAATTCGGCGAATAATAATTTTCCTTTTTCGCTGGTGATTTTATCAAATCCGTACAGTTGCATGGTGATGCGCCGAAACATTTCATTGGTGTCATCGTAACGGGAAAACGGAATGACTTCAAACGCATGTAAGTACGATTCAATCCCCTCGCGCACCAAATCAAACCATGGTATCTGATTTTCCGCACGCGAAAATGCGCGCGCCAAATGGTGAATGCGACGCAGTTTATTTAACTCCACCGAAACATTATCGGAAAGTTCGGACAATCTATGCAGAGCATTGGTAATGACGTTGGATGCGCACAAGGCAAACAACAAACCAACCACAATAACAGTTACCACCCCCCACGAGTTGCCGTATCCGGTAGTGAGCAATGCCAGCACCACGGACAGCGCCCCGACGATCATGAGATGGAGCAGAAAAAAAATAATTCGTTTAGACATACTTCAATGAACTAATAATTGGATTTTGTTTTAGTATACCGCTATTTAACCAACGCCACAACATCCCGAAAGGTTACGACCACCACCAACGCCATAAGCAAAGCAAACCCCACCAGATTTGCAATGCGCTGAACGTGCAAAGACATACGCCGTCGCATAAGTAATTCCACCACAACAAACAACAGACGTCCACCGTCCAATGCCGGAATGGGCAACACATTTAACACGGCCAAATTAACAGACAGCAGGGCCATCAAATGTAACAACGGCACAATGCCCGTCTGCGCCACTTGTCCGGTAACGGTAGCAATACCCACCGGACCGGACACCCCCTCTTGCACACGACCTTCAACAAATAACGTGCGTGCGATGTCGCGCAGTGCGCGAAAAATAAACTGCGCCACATCTGCCGTCTCTCCTGCCGCAACGCGCAGAGCCGTCACCAAAGGATACCGCACGTGCGCCAGATCAAAAATATGTACACCGATACCCACCGCGCCACCGGCCAAATCAATGGGCACTGCTTCAAAAGAAAGTTGTTGCTTTTCACGCATTACGGTAAACACAACTTTTTTTCCTTTATCTGCGCGAATGCTACTGCGTAAAATTTCTGCGTTGCCCGCGGCACTGTTCACGGCCGTAATAACGTCCCCGCTTTTTATACCCGCCGCGTCTGCGGGGCTGTCCTTTAACACGCGTCCCACAACCACCCGCTCATGGGTGATAATGGCGTCCGGCGACACCGCCACAACGGGCATATCCGCGCCAATCGCAAACACGGCGACATACAATACGTAACCGACAATCACATTCATCAAAACGCCTGCGCACAAAATGGCAAACCTCTGCCACGCCGGTTTGTGGGCAAAACTGTCGCTATCCTCACGCTGATGGCCGTCTTCGCCTTTTAGCCGTACAAAACCACCGAGCGGAATCCAGTTTAAGGTAAAGTCCGTACCGGCGCGATGCCATAATTTTTTGATGCGCGGCGGAAATCCAAAACCAAATTCATCCACGCGCACACCGCACCATCGCGCAACAATATAATGTCCCCACTCGTGCGCCAATACCAGCACCAATAGAACACCCACAAACGCAAACAAAGAAATTAAAAAAGTCATACGCCAAGTATTTGTTTTATCTCGTGCAAATGCGTCGCCAGTAATTCCGGCGTAGCCGCCTCTGCGTTAAGTCGCACAAGCGGTTCGGTGTTTGACGGCCGCACATTAAACCACCAGTCGCCACAATCAAATAGCAACCCGTCCAGTGTTGAAATATTTTTTGCGCGCGGCGCAAACGCCGTGTTGAGCGCCGCAAGCGCCGCGTCACGATCTGCAATATGAAAATTTATTTCGCCCGAATGCGCATCACCTAAAAAGGGCGCGGCCAATTCTGACAGCGGCGTGCCGGTGGTCTGTAATAAACGTATCACCAACAGCATCATGAGGTCCGCGCATTCCACGCCATAAAAATCGCGAAAATAAAAATGAGAAGAAAGTTCGCCGGCAAACAGCGCGCCTACTTCGCACATCTGTTTTTTTATAAACGCGTGGCCGACACGCGACATGAGCGGTACGCCACCGGCGGCGGCCAGCGCGCGCACTACCGAGCGGCGTGAGCGCACATCATATAACACCGTGGCGCCGTTCTGTTGTTTTAACAGTTCTTGCCCTATAAGTCCGGTCATCACATCGCCACCGATCATCTGCCCGCGTTCGTCCACAAACCCCACACGGTCGCCATCGCCATCAAACGCAATGCCAAGCGCCGCGCCGCGCGCCAACACTTCCCGCTTTACCTCGGCGAGAGTTTCTTCTTTAAGCGGATTGGCTTCGTGATGAGGAAAGGTACCGTCCGGCGTGTCATATAAAATATACGCCTGCACCTGCGGCACACGCGCTAATAAATTTTTAATCGTTGCCCCTTCCATGCCGTTACCGCAATCAATAACAACTAGGATCGGCGCGCGATCCATTGCCGCTTTATGCACCACAAATGACAGCGCAGAATCAATCACCTCCTGTATTGCAACGCTCCCACCGGCGCGATCAGTAAACACGCCGGCAACCGCTCGCTCTTTTATTTCCCGCAAGCCGTTGGTCTCCCCAACCGGCATGCCGTCGTTGAGACAAAATTTCATGCCATTCCATTCACCGGTATTATGCGATGCCGTTACCATAATGCCGCCATCGCGCCCGTCGTAATGCGCCGTTGCAAAATATAATATAGGCGTGGTCACTTGGCCAACTTTGATCACCTGCACGCCGGAGGCAATTAACGCCGCCTCAATCGCCATTACGATTGCTGAGCTTGAAACCCTCATATCCCATCCCAACACCACGGTGCGCAAACCAAACTGTTCTACAAATGCGCGCGCCACCGCCGCCGCGCCTGCCGCATCCCAATCGTGGCCGTACACGCCGCGTACGTCATACGCTTTAAAAATTGATTTCTGCAACATAGAAGTGACGCTACGATACCACGCGACGCCAAAAATCTGAAGAGAACGCCGGATCAACGGATTGTTTAAATCGCTCAAGGTTTGGAAATTGTTTCTGAAATGTTGCGGCTGACATGCGCGCATCTTTTGCCGGATATACGCGGCCGCCGGCAGAAAGCACCATCTGATCAAATGTTTCAAACAGATCTAACGACAGATTATTTTTCCGGTAAAAATCCAAGGCCAGTGTCACGCCTTTCATCGGAAAACTCAACAGACCGTCGGAGGGGCGGTCGCCAAATGTTTTTAGTACGGATAATCCCGTGGTTGCTTTTGATAAAAAACTCAAACGCAAAATTTCTTGCAGTACTTCTTTGGCGGCGGCAAAAGGAATGACGCATTGATACTCTAAAAATCCCCGCGCGCCATACAACCTGTTCCAGTTCAGCAACCCGTCAAGCGGATAAAAAAAAGGACGGTAGTGCACTGTTTTTTTTCCGGCAGTAAAACGTTGTGCTTGATAGTACGCGATATTAAATAATTTTACCGTCAGCGGATTAATCAAAAAAGAAGGAGCGTCATACGGGACGGTGATGGTCCGTTCACGCGCAACCGGCCGCTCGTTTTCCGGTCCAAGCGCGGATGCATGCGCGGCATGATTGCCTCGCATAAAAATGCCGCGTATCGCGTGTGCAGAAGAACCGGTATCAATCCATGAAACACAATATTCATGCGTCAAATCCGAATCCTGCGACAAAGCTAAAAAAGCATCCAACCCGACGAAAGGGATGGATTCACTCGTAATCCACGCGTTGGCAATGGGTTGTAAACGAATATCAGCCCATGTAATGAGACCGGTCAATCCCAAGCCCCCAATGGTGGAGCGAAATAATTCGTCATTTTCATGGCGACTGCAAACCCTCCGGAGACCATCAGACCGCAGTAGTTCAAATCGCTCAACATGTCCGCCAAAAGTTCCGGCGCGATGATGATTTTTTCCGTGCACATCATTGGCGATTGCGCCGCCGACCGTTACAAATTGTGTGCCCGGAGTGACGGGCAAAAACCAACCGCGGGGAATAATCACCTCCAAAATTTGTTTGAACGTGACGCCGGCGCCGATATGCAGAACACCCTGCTCGTCCAAATCAAACGGCGTGTTTAAACCGGAGGTGTCCAATAAAATGTGTCCCTGATTGGCGCACACGTCGCCATAACTTCTCCCCAAACCATACGGCAATAATAATTTCTTGTGCCGAGGAAGCGGCTCTCCGGCAGAAACCGAAATCACTTCATCCGCCGTGGACGAAGGATATCTTCCCCAACTGCCATACGGGTGCATAGGCGTGAACTACGGCTTTACCGACGAAGGATACCGAACGTTCTGACAATCATACACCGTGGCGCGCACTTGTTTATCTTGTGCGCGATACATCACGGGACACTCAGCAAAATACCTTTCACTTTTTTGACTCGGATCTATCGGAGGCATATCCACCACGAGGTAATGACCTTTATACGAACCGAACTTTGATTCATTGGTTTCGCTGAATTTTGGATTCAGATAAAAACGCTTAAAGTATTTTCCACATTCACCCAGCTCCCAGCCGCCAATGTCGTTGTAGGTAATCACCTGTGGAATATTTTTATTTTGGCAGGTAAACGCGATCGCCTGTTTGGCCACCGCTGATGCGTTTCCATACCACCAACCAAAAAGAAACTCACCGCCCACCACCAACGCAAACAAAAAAATCGCGGTAGCAACCACTGGCATGACACTTTCATAAAACGCGGCGCGCCGCTTCCACAAACACATTCCCAGCAACACCGTCACGACGGCAAAAACATATAAAGTCAGATCGGCCGGCACAAAAAATCCCATGGGGCCGGAACCGCCTGTAATCGGAATCAGAAAATTTAATTTAAAATTAAGCACCTGTGTGACGAACCGTTCTTTGGGATGCAGAGGTAACGGTATCTTGGGCAATAACAAAACAATTAACAATCCGAGCGAAAATAACCCCACAAAAATAAGCGAACGTTTTACCCACCACTGTTTAAAAGAGCTGACGGTAGAAGAAAGCATGTCGCCGGCGAGCACCGCAAGAGGAAACACAAACGTCAACAAGTAGCGCTCCATCGTACGACTGCTAAAGTCAAACAGCACATAATAAAACGCAAATTGTACGGCGCTAAAAATGAGCAGAAGTCGGTAGCGCTTGGCTTGCGTGATGATGGCGTATAGCGCAAGCACAAAAGCCGGTCCAAATAGCACCACGGTTTTAAGCGTCAACAACAGCACTTCAAAATAATCACGCTCAAGAAAATTTAAAAACCCAAAACTTTTAGCGTATTGCACCACCAGTATGCCATCAAGCAAACGCGAATTCCACAAAAACAATGAAGCGACTGCCACGGCAACGCCTGTCACCACGTGCCACTGTTTAGCAGTTCGCACCCCCCTCTGCCAATAAAATTCAATCAAAAGCGCTATTGGAACCAATAAGAATGAAAGTTTGGTTAGAAATCCTCCCGCACACGCAAAAATAAGTATGCTCCAACCGCGCGATCTCCTGCCGCGGCGAATATCATCAAAACCTAAAAAGGCGAGCAGGGTCCAGAACACCAAAAACGCACCATCAATATCTACCTGAATGCTCGCCAGCACCGAGGCGGTCGTGACCAGCGAAAGAAAAGCAAACCCATAGGTTGCCCGATTGCCATACCACCGACGCACCAACACCACGCCCAACAAAAAAGCGAGTACGGCAAAAATAAGCGGCGGCACACGCAACCAATCGTACCCCACCCATTTTCCCCATTGCTGATACAAAAATTCACTAAAAGGCGGATGCGGGATAGTCCATTGGATGCCATAACTTGGTTTAACGATGCGCGCCCATTTATATTCATCTTGCTGATAAATTTGCGTTAACCCCGGAATACGCGTTACCACAAAAAGCAGGGTGAATATAACGATGATTTTCCAAAAACGTGTTACTGTTATGTTCATATTTATGTTCATATTTTTTCTGCAATGATAACCATTTGACCGGCGCAAGGCCGCCACGGTGAACGGAGATAACACCATACACCGAGATGTACAAGAAATGCCGGCGCAAACGACGGACTCTGTTTTAATGAATACGGCAAAAATTTTGGTTTTGCATACACCACACGCATGCCTTGGGCCACGAGCGCATCGGCGAGCCCCACATCGTTAAAAATTTTTTTATGCGTATAATCGTCAAAATATTCTCTAAACGCATATCGAAAATTCGGTTGCATAATGATAAGCCGCCCTTTTGGATTCAATCGTTGGATCAGACGAGGAAGGAGCGTGGCAAATTGTTCGTCCGTCAAATGTTCAAAAAAATTACTGGCTAATATGAGATCAAATGTTTCGGTGAGCGTGTGAACGTCCTGCGCATCCATGAGCAGAACCTCAACGTCTTTTGCGGCCAGTGTTTTGGTTTCGGGATCTATATCTATTGCGACGCGCCGCGGTGCTGACACCTCATTAATAAAAGAACAGCGTCCGGCGCCAATCTCCAAAACTGATTGTGCGTTGGCGAGCCAAGGGTGCAGACGGCGCACGATCTGTTTCCACGCAATAGTGCGACGCGCATCGGCCGGCAAACGAATGTCAAAATATATGCTCATAAGAGGGCGTATTGCAGACGGTCACTTGACACGGTATACTAATTCCATGTCTTCTGCAATATTCTGGCGAGATTATAACACACAACGGCATCGGCGTTACCGCGCGATGGCGCGGCTTATTGGCCTCGCGCGTCCCTATTTGGACGAACGCCGCATTCTGACAACGCCCTTTGCCGCCTGCGCCACGCGGGCAGAAGAACTGTCACAATTTGGCTTGGCCCTGCTCGGTGAGCAATTTGACGCAGAAAAAAAATTATCGCGCGAAGCGCGCGCCTTAATTACTGCCTGCAGACATCATCACCCGTTAATCATCAAGGATTCCTATCGCGAATTGGAGCACGATCTTTTGGATGCGGACATGCACCTGCACGTGTTAGGAGAATTAATCGCCGGTCACACGGCGCGCGAGCGCGCGCGCATCTTAACATAAAAATATGTCAACGGAACTTTTCGCCAATAAAGCAACGCGTCATTTTCGCAACGTTATTTCGCAGGCGTTTCATCATGCGGCTCTGCAAGGGACCAAGGTGGTCACCCCACTACATTTATTATTTGCCTTAACTACCGAAACCGGTTCTATTGGCGAAGAAATTATGCGCCGCACCGGATTATTGCGGGACAATATTGTTCAACTGTTAAGCGAACTGGAATCCATCACGTTACATCGCGCAACTATTTTGTCACCCAACGCTAAACGCGCCATTGAAAAGGCGGTGGCGCGCGCGGCGCGCGATGGCCACGCCTATATTGGCACGGAACATTTATTATACGGACTGCTCACCATAGAATCCGCCGATGTTGAATATGTTTTGCGCATGGCGCGCATCAACAAAAAAACGATTGAGGAACAGTTGGATGTCGCGTTAAAAAGCGCCAGCAAACTGCCGGATTTATTATCACAAATGTGGGACGCGCAAACCCGCACCGTAGAGACCAGCGGCGCGACGAGCGCAGAAAAAACCTCAAAACAAAAAATACCGGCGCTTGAATATTTTGGGGTGGAATTAACCAATCCGCAAAACGCCAGCCGCATTGATCCGGTGGTCGGACGTGACGAAGAAATAGAACGCGTCATTCATATTTTGGCGCGCCGCACCAAAAATAATCCGCTATTACTCGGTGATCCGGGCGTGGGCAAAACCGCCATCGTTGAAGGTCTTGCCAAACGCGTGGTTGCGGGTGAGGTGCCGTATCACCTCGCGGATAAAAGAATTTTTTCCATTGATTTGGGTCTCATGATTGCGGGTACCATGTACCGCGGCGAATTTGAGGGACGCATCAAACAACTCGTTGAAGAGGTAAGAGCGCATCCAGAAATTATTTTGTTTATTGATGAAGTGCATTCGCTGGTGGGCGCCGGTTCATCAAGCGGAACACTGGACGCCGCCAATTTGTTAAAGCCGGCGCTCGCGCGCGGTGAACTGCGCGTTATTGGTGCCACCACCTACGAAGAATTCAAAAAACATATTGAACATGACGCCGCGCTTGAACGACGATTCCAACCCATCAACGTGCCGGAACCATCCATACAACAAACCACCACAATTTTACGCAACATTAAAGATCGCTATGAACTCTTTCACGGCGTGTCCGTTACCGAAGAAGCGATTGAGGCGGCGGTGCGGATGGCCGGTAAATACATGCCGGAAAAACATTTTCCGGATAAAGCGCTTGATCTTTTGGACGAAGCGATGAGTGCATCAAAAATTTCTTCACGACCATCGGAACAGGCGTTACAGATACAAGAACTCCACAAAGAGCTTGCCGCCATTCGCACCAAAAAAACGCAAGCTATTTTGAAAGAGGATTTTGAGGGTGCCCAACAAATTAAATTGCACGAGACCCGCATTGCAGAAGAACTGGATACGCTCGCGGCCGCGCGCACGCGATTGGCGCCCACCGGCAGTATTACGGCGCGTGACATTACGGCAGTTGTGAGCCGCATGCTCAGCCGCCCCATCAACGATTCGGCTATTGGTGTTGATATTTCCGGACTAACGACACTCCTGCGCACCCGCATCATTGGCCAAGACGATGTCATCACCACGGTCGGCAACACACTGGCAAAAGCAGAACTCGGATTGCAACGCGAACAACGCCCGCTCGCATCATTTTTATTTGCCGGTCCCACTGGCGTCGGCAAAACAGAAATGGCAAAATTAATTGCGACCGGCGTTTACCACGATGCAAAAGCGCTCATTCGCGTTGATATGTCCGAATTTTCGGAAGGGTTCAGCGTATCAAAAATTCTGGGCGCGCCCGCCGGTTACGTCGGCCACCGCGAAAGTGTTACGTTGGTGGACAAACTACGCCGCCAACCGTTAAGTGTGATCATATTTGATGAAATTAATCGTGCTCATCCTGATGTGCTCAACGTACTTTTGACCATGTTGGAAGAAGGCCGCCTGACGGATGCGAGCGGTAAAGAAGCCAGTGTCAAACAGGCGATCATTATTTTGACCGTTCAATTGTTGCCGGAAGAAGTGAGTGGTTCGCAATTTGGATTTGCGCCGTACAGTGGCGCACGCACCGATGAACAGGTGCGCCGCTCACTGTTCACCACTCTGCGTCCGGAATTAATGAATCGCATTGATCACGTCTGTATATTTCGTTCGCTGACTACCGCATCATTGGAGCGCATTGCCCAACTACAGCTGTTAGAACTTGCGGATCGGCTTGGTATGCGCAAACGCGAACTCGTATGGGACACGGACGTTCCCCGCCATCTTGCGACACAAGATATTGAAATGAACGAGGGCGCGCGTCGCGTGCGGACGCTTATTGACTCTCTCATTGAGCGGCCGCTCATTGAGTTGTGCGCCGCAGAGCCGCTCGCACGCGCGTACTCCGTGCGATTAAAACATGGTATACTGTCCGTTGAACCTACGTATGCCACCAACAGTAAACGACCCGCTCTCCAACGCGTACGATCCCGTCGCGTCAGATCAACAGAACGCAACGGCGTTTCGTGAAGAAATGCGCGCCGAGCGCCAAGCGGCGCGCGATGCCGGTACTGCGGCAGACGCGTCAAATGCGTCAGCAAAAGACCCCGTCGCCGCGCTCAAACATCGTTTAGACCCGCGCGCCATTGCCGCCGGAACATTGGGCGGCCCTTTGGGTTGGATTATTTTGGCAACATGGAAAACCTTAGGATGGGTTCATCACAAAGATACGTAATCTATGGAATTTGACAAAAAAAGAATCCTCGCATTAATCGGCATCATTGCCGCCACATTAATTTTCGGTTTTTTAATTTATAAATTATTTTTTGCGCCAGTATCCAAAGAAAAAACTGCCGGCACCGACGAACAGATCGGCACTGCCGGAAAATTAGGCACGTCACCGGAAGGTGAGGGCGGCGATCGCACGACAGATGAAATTTCACCAGACGTTGTATTCCCCAGCGCCGCAGATGTTTCGCCCATTGCCGACGGCAGTAAAGTGGTTGCGGTAACATCGCTCGTTACCGTCCCCAACACCGGATCTACCTTGTCCGCCGACGGCGATGGCGTGCAATTTTACAATAAACTGGACGGCAAATTTTATCGCGCCGATGAAGAAGGCAATCAGGTGGCGCTCTCCAACGAAATTTTTCCGGCCGTACAAAAGGTAACGTGGGCACCCAATAAATCATTGGCCGCGCTTGAATTTCCGGATGGCAATAAAGTGATTTACGATTTTAATGCGCAGAAACAGCATTCCATTCCGTCGCACTGGAATGATTTAGAATTTTCGCCGGATAGCGCGCAAATGGTGGGAAAAACAGAATCACCGGATCCGCAACTGCGCTATTTATTTTCTGCGCGCACCGACGGCACCGGCTCTACCGCCATTTTGCCGCTTGGCGACAATGGCGATAAAGTGATTACCAATTGGTCGCCCAACAATCAGGTGGTGGCGTTTTCAAAAACAGCCGCCCCCACCGGCGGCGCCGCAGACCGTCAAGGCATTTTATTGATCGGAAAAAATGGCGAAAATTTTAAACAAATCATGGCTGAAGGGTTGGGTTTTGAACCCCAATGGTCGCCGTCCGGTGATCGCGTGCTGTACAGCGTTTTTAACCGTTCGTCTAATTTGGGCCCGTCGCTGTGGGTTGATGGCGGCAGTAACGAAACCATTGGCGCGGCAAAAAATTATTTGAGTATCAACACGTGGGCGCACAAATGCACCTTCGTGGACAATGACGAAGCGATCTGTGCCGTGCCTAATCCGGACAAACTTTTGCCCGGCATTGGCTTTGCACCCAACTTGGCAACGGATACCGATGACACGATTTATAAAATCAACATCAAAACCGGACTGCAAACAATTGTCGCCAAACCAAACGGCAATTTGACGATTGACCAGCTCTCGGTATCAAAAGATGGTGGCACGCTGTTTATGAAAGAAAAAAAGAGTGGTGAAATTTTAAAAATGCGCCTCAAATAATTTTGCATCAGGTGTATGACCACGCTTTCACAACAAAAATGGGTCGTTGGCGGTGTTGCCGTTACACTCATTGTCATTGCGGCAGTGATGGGGTTTCGCGCACGCAATGAAGTGAAAGAGGAAAAATCAAAAAATAATTCCGGTCCGGTAGCGCCGGTCATACACGCAACGGATCCGCAACGCGGCCCTCCTAACGCGCCGCTCACCGTTTTTGTTTACAACGACTTTGGGTGTGATAGTTGCGCCACCACGTGGCCAACGATCCAATCACTGGAACGCGAATCCGGCGTTGCCGGCAAAATTCGTTTTGTGTGGAAAGATTATCCGGCGCATCGCAACGTATTTCCCGAAAGCGTGGCATTGCATGCGGCGGGACGTTGTGCGCTTGCGCGCGGAAAATTTTGGGAATTTCAAGCGGCCGCGTATGAAAATATTTTTGACATCCGCGCCCGCCAGCCGGCATTAAAAAAAATATTAACGACCGCGCGTCTTACTCCTGCCGATGTACAAGCATGCATTGATTCTCCAGCCGTTGCCGCGCTCATTAAACAGTCCTACGATGAAGCGCGCGCCGCCGGCGTCACCGCAACACCGACGTTTATTGTGGGGGACAAAAAATTTGAGGGGATCCAAAATTACCCGATGCTTGCCGGCGGATTTCGCAATATGATTGCGCAATATGAATTTGACCTTACGAATAAAAAGTAGTTTTGTCCTCATCGTCAGCGCAGGGTTGTTTGCGGTATTACTGCCGATTTTTTCATACGCCGCATTGCTTCCGCCCGGCAAAATATTAGATATTTGTGGAATGTATACGGCAGACGGATCAAGCGCAAATTTTGCTAACTGCGACGGAGAAAAAAACCTAAAGTGCCTCTTTGCATACAGCGGTGATTCTATATATAAAGCCGGAAAAACACTCCCCACCCAAAAACCAGAAAACTTTTCAACATATGAATATGGTTTATGTTTACCCGAACCGGAGCACACCCCCTGCGGCACAAAAAGCAACTGCGCAAACGACCCCAACGGAAGTACCGAGTGC
>CAZUSU010000014.1:0-6440 GCA_964623315.1 uncultured Gammaproteobacteria bacterium
AAAGCCGGAAAAACACTCCCCACCCAAAAACCAGAAAACTTTTCAACATATGAATATGGTTTATGTTTACCCGAACCGGAGCACACCCCCTGCGGCACAAAAAGCAACTGCGCAAACGACCCCAACGGAAGTACCGAGTGCGTAACGGTTCAGTCGTTAAGCAATAATAAAATTGGTCTTACCTGTTTAACAATAGATGAAGCGCCACAAACCGACACCGCCATTGATAAATGTACCGACAGCAAAAAATGCGACGCCAATTCCCAATGCGTGCGCATTATCGCTTACGAATATACCGGTTTTGATGAATTTGTGGCGGTCAAGCGTTGCATTCCGGTGCAAAAATTACCGGCCGCCGTGCTTGATGAAGGCACGGGCAGTTGTAGCCAGAACGCGGTGTGTGCCACGACGCAATCATGTGTTGAAAATGTTTTTGAACCAACGGCGCTGAAAAGCTACGTCTGTTATGCATCACAATATGTTTCGCAGGACTCATGCACCAATATCGCCGCTCCCTGCGACATAACCGGCGGCAAAAAAGGTCACTGTATGAACGTTTTGATTGGCGGAAAACAGACACCGCGCTGTGTTGATTCACTATACATTCCTTACGGTCCGTTTTCCGGTTCAATGCAAACGTGCGCAAAAAATAGTGACTGTAAGGCGCAGGAGGGGTACAAATATTGTCTGGTCAATCCGGTGACCAAAAAAAATCAATGCTTTTCGCAGAACACCATTTTGACGGACATGAAAAATCCGGACGCCATGTCCTGTGGAGGCAAACCGTGTTGCACCAATGAAGAGTTGGTTGCCAAGAAAAAATTAACGGACTGTGACCCGAGCGGCAATGAATCCATTTGCACGCCATACGTGGAAAAACCATCTACACTAATTTGCATTTATAATGTGGGCAAGGGGTCGGCGCTCGGCACCGGTGCCGGCACCGCAAGCGAAATTATAGAAAAACCTAATTACGCCGCCGAGCGCCAAGAACGCTACGCGCCCAAACTAGAAATTGACATTCCGACGATAAATTTTACGGATAAAATTTTTGGACAAGAGTCCGGTGAAGACACGATCTATGCCGTTCCCTATTTAGCCATTTACATCAATGGCATTTACAAATATGGCATTGGGTTTGGCGCGCTGTTTGCCACGGTGATGATTATCTATGCCGGTTTTACGTTCATGACCTCATTCGGTAATGCAAAAATAATCTCGGACGCCAAAGAAATGGCGACGAATGCAACGCTCGGGCTTCTCCTCCTCTTGTCCGTGTACACGATACTGTACGTCATTAATCCGGAGCTGACAAAAATGAAGGCGATTAAAATTTTAGCGCCGCATCAGGAAGTTTTTTTTGTGGAGCAAACGGGATTTGATGAAGTGAGTGATGGCGAAACATTTATCGGCCCTGCCGTTTCTATTACTCCCGGACAACTTCCCCGTTACAAACAAGGAGCGGAGCCGTGGGCCAACGTAAAATATCTTGGCAGTAACGGCGAAGAATTTACCTGTGCAAACGGCTCGGTTGATACGCTCAAATCCAGCGGGTGCGGCGTGATGGCGCTTACGTCGGTGCTCAATTTTCACGGGGTAAAAGTTTCACCCGTTGATGTAGCGCTCACGGCATCAAAAAATGGCGCGCATGTGTCATGCAAAAGTGGTACAAATGGCAGTATCATGTGCAAATCAATTGAAAAAAATTATCCGGGCCTCTCGTGCAAATGGTTAAGCGGCAAATCTTCAACCGACCCCAATGCTGTGGCCGCCGTGCTCCGCACCGGAAAACCCGTTATTTTTTCCTGCCACGGTTGCACGGGCAAAACAAAGTCAGGCGCCGACCGGACGTATAAAGCACATTATATGGTACTCTCCGGCGTTGATAGCAGTGGCACACAATTTACCGTCCTTGACAGTGGCTCACGAAATCCTGACAAAGAAATGGTGTCTATTTTGGCAAACGAGTTTAGCGAGGGACGCGTGGTGAATACGTACACGATAGAGAAAAAATAATGCGGCAATTTTGGTGACCACTCCCGACACCAAGCTTGCACGCTACCAAAAGTTATGAGATGGTGTGCGTACTATGTTTGCTTGCCGTGACTGTCACGTACAATTTCATAAATGGTCCGGCAAATGCACCGGTTGCGGCTCGTGGCAAACGCTTGAGCAAATTGTTGATGCGCCAAAAAACCGTTCACGGCCGGCTCCCACACGAGTACCGATTGCGATAACGGCCGCAATAGCATCCTCTGGCGCGCGTTTAGCAACCGGCACGCCGTCCGTGGATGAAGTCATGGGCGGCGGCGTTGTTGCGGGCGCGTTGGTACTGCTCGCCGGTGAGCCGGGTATTGGCAAGTCCACGTTAGTGGGACAAATTGCCTCTGCAGTACTCGGCAACACGCTGTATGTTTCTGGCGAAGAATCGGCCGCGCAAGTGGGCATGCGCATGAAGCGTTTAGGCACGGCGCGCGATGATTTAAATTTTTTGAGCACCACGGATTTTTCTGACATTGATGCGGCTATTCGCGCCGCGAATCCGACGCTTGCAATTGTGGATTCCATTCAAACAGTGCGCCATCCTGATGTTGCCGGCGAACCGGGCGGCGTGGCACAAATTCGTGCCGTTGCTAATGCGTTAATGGAACTGGCAAATCAAACCGGCGTGCCGATTTTATTAATCGGCCACGTTACCAAAGACGGCACCGTTGCCGGCCCCAAAACATTGGAACATTTGGTGGATGTGGTGTTGTCGCTGGAAGGCGAACGTTCTGACCGCTTGCGTTTTTTGCGCTGTTTTAAAAATCGTTTTGGCCCCACGGACGAGGTGGCCGTGTTGGAAATGACGGAGCGCGGATTGCTTGCCGTTGCCGACCCTTCCGGTTTGTTATTGGAGGAACGCTCTTTGCCCGTGCCCGGTTCGGTGGTAACTTGTCTCATGGACGGTAACCGCCCGCTTTTAGTTGAAATTCAAGCGCTCACCACGCGCACCACGTTTGGATTTCCCCAGCGCCGCTCGTCCGGTATTGACAGCGTACGCTTACAAATTTTGCTGGCCGTGTTAGGACGCCGCTGTGGTCTGCCCGTTGACCAATATGATGTGTTTGTAAATGTGGTGGGCGGGTTGCAGGCGCAAGAGCCGGCGGCTGATTTAGCCATTTGCATGGCGATTGCGTCGGCGTTGGTGGACAAAACTATTCCGCAAAATGTGATTTCTTTTGGCGAAGTTGGTTTAAGCGGCGAAATCCGCCGCGTCAAAAATATGGAGAAACGGTTAAAAGAAGCGGAGCGCCAAGGATTTTTATTTGCGCTGGTGCCCTCGGCAAAAAATTTACCGGCGATGAAAAATTTAAAAGTTGCCGTAATCAACGATATAAAAGCGGTGCTGGAAAAAATTGAGAAATAAAAAAGCGCCGACACACTGCTTTTTTTCAAGCCCTTATTCCCGATGCATTATTTCTTCAAACTTCTGCACGCGGCCGCGCAATTCGGCATTTTTTTGTAAAATTTCTGGCCGGTCAAAAATCAGCTGTGCCGCCTGTTTGGCACGATCCCAAATATCCGGCGGTATTTGTAGTAGCATTTCATAATCAGAAAAACCGGACTGCAGAGTGCCCCATACATCTCCGCTCCCGCGCAACTCTAAATCTTTTTCCGCCAACATAAAACCGTCCGCGTGTTCAACCAATAAATTTAGCCGTTGCTGTGCAGTTGACTGTGGCGTCGGCAGTGCGTGCGGAGCCAAAAAACAGTACGCCTGTTTATTATTGCGACCCACGCGCCCACGAAACTGATGCAATTGCGCCAAACCAAAACGCTCGGCGCCCTCAATCCACATAATCGTGGCGGCCGGAATGTCCACACCAACTTCAATGACGGCCGTGGCAACTAAAATATCCAGCTCGCCGGCGCGAAATAAATCCATCACCGCTGTCCGCTCTTTTGGTTTTAGACGTCCATGCACCAACCCCACGCGCAAATCTTTAAATGTTTCGCCGCGTAATTTTTCAAAAACTTCCGTGGCAGAAATGACGCCGAGCACATCCGACGGATCTATGAGCGGCGCCACCACAAACACCTGTTCACCGGCCGCAATATGCTGACGCACAAACAGTTCTGCTTTGGCGCGCGCGCGCGGCGTCACCACGCGCGTGATAATTTTTTTGCGGCCAACCGGCATTTCAAAAATATTTGAAACGGCCAGCGCGCCTTGCGCAAGCAGTGCCAATGAACGCGGAATCGGCGTGGCGGTCATGGATAAAAAATGCGGCGTATAACCGGCCGCGTGTTTGTCTTTTATTTTTTTTCGCTGTGCCACACCAAACCTCTGCTGTTCGTCCACAATGACTAAGCCCACTTCATCAAAATGCACGGCATCTTGAATGAGCGCGTGCGTGCCGATAATAATTGCGGAGCCGGCCGGAACCGCGATGCGTTTGCCGCTTATCATCGTTACGACGGGCCACGGAGAATTTTTGAAAAGTGTGTCAAACGTGTGTGCGTGTTGCTCTGCCAATAATTGCGTTGGTGCCATGAATAACACTTTTGCGCCGCCAAAAAGAACCGGATGCATGGCAAGCGCGGCCACTACGGTTTTACCCGAGCCAACGTCGCCTTGCAATAAACGGTTCATTGGCCGTGTGGCCGCAACATCTTTTACCACGGCCCACACCGCTTTTTTCTGATCATCGGTTAGCGTAAACGGCAGTGCGGTCACGGCAACTTTCAAATCGTCCACGGAAAACGCAAACGCTCGCGCCTGCGCCGCCGCATGAAACCGAGTAATCAAACCGGCTTGCAATTCTTGCATGAGCGCGCGTTCAAATTGAAAGCGCGCGGCGGCACGCGCCAACTGTTGAAAATCTTTCGGGAAATGTATGGCGTAGAGTGCGGCCGCGTATGGTTCGCACTTCCCTACTGCAATAATTTCTCGCGACAGCCATTCCGTCACCGCGCCGCCGTATTTTTCAAATGCCACGGCAACTAATGTACGCAACTGTTTGTGCGACAGCCCTTCGGTCAACGCATAAAGCGGAATAATTCGTCCGCTATGGAGCGGCGGCCGCGCCGTAATTTTTTCAAATTGTGGACTCACCAATTGCAACCCAAAACGATCTTCTTTTACTTCGCCGGTTAAAAAAATTTCTTCTCCCACGGCGAGCGTTTTCATTAAATATGGCTGACGAAACCAGATAACGCGAATGGAGCCGGAGGCGTCCCCCACCAAACCTTCCACCAATGTCATACCGGCGCGGCGCGCGGCGCGGCGCGAACGCAACTGCTGTACGCGCACGCGCACGGTTGTGCTGACGCCAGAGGCAAGATTTTTTACCGGCGTGATGGCGCGACGGTCTTCGTACCGAAACGGCAGATGCAAAAATAAATCTTGCACCGTTTTGATGTTGAGGTGCGCCAGATATTTTGCCAGCGTTTCGCCACAACCCGGCAACGAACGCACGGATTGGGTCAATAAAATTGATTCATCTGACATGACACCATCCTACCACAAAATAAAAATCCCTTCGTGTAAAAGGGGTTTTTATTTGCGCCCTAGACGATTCGAACGTCTGGCCTTCAGCTCCGCAAGCTGACGCTCTATCCAGCTGAGCTAAGGGCGCACGCGTGGCCGCACTAGCGTATCACACCGGCGCTACAATTTCAACACCTTGCCGATAACGTCCATGAGCGGCTCCTCATCTTGCGTCAGATCTTCGTCACAGTAGCGCAGGAGTGTTTCGCGAATTTCTGACGGATTTTGATCGCCGAGCGCGATGGTCAACCGCGGCGACGTCATCTTTTTGAACGTAATATACAGATGCTTCAATTCTGGCGGATCAAACAAAATAGAAAAATTTTGAATTTCTTTATACGGGTATAAAAATCCACGCCACACCACGCCACGATCCGTGATGCCAAATTGCGTGACTGCCGGTTCGCGCATTTCATGAAATGCAAAAATCACGGTGATGAGCAATAAAATAAACGCAAATAAATAGTTCTCATCCCACAACGCATACGCAAGGCACGCCACCAAAAATATTCCCGCGCCAATGTACCACCTGCGCGAATGAGGAAATTTACTGTACTCGGCGACGTCCCAAACATGATGAATCGTTTGGCCGTATTCGGTGGTAATGTGCTGTGGCATACGTTGAAATAATTATAGCACGCTTTGACATATATGCTCAATAAAACTATACTCATGTCGCAATGAATCGGGAGAGGTGGCCGAGTTGGTCGAAGGCACCACACTGCTAACGTGGCAGGGTCTAAACCGCCCTCGCGGGTTCGAATCCCGCCCTCTCCGTACCTCCTTTACTTCCCAATTATGGGAAGTAAAGGAGGTACGCGTGATGACAAAGGGATTCGAAGGGCATGAAGGAATTGCCGGTGGCAATTCCGACTGCCCTGGGACGGTTCGTGTAATCACGGACCGC
>CAZUSU010000015.1:0-8242 GCA_964623315.1 uncultured Gammaproteobacteria bacterium
GTGGTCATGGTTGGCGCAAATACTTCAAACCCGTGCGCTTCAAGCTCACGCTTCAGATAAGGAAAGAAATTTGATTCCGCACTGCCTTCAAATCCATGAATCAACAAAACTTTTTGTTTTTTTATTGCACACGCATCGCAATACACCAATGGAATCGGTTCACCCCAATAGCGCTGACGAGAAAAAACCCAGTCGCGGAGTTTGTAATTTATTTTTTTTATTCCCACTGCTTTTTCTGTTATTTTTAATTTTGCTAAATTATTATCCATTCCATCAAACTCCTGAGAATTTATTAACATGCCATCTCCCGTCCAACATGCTTTCCCCGAGCGTATGTAGTTGATATCTTTCTCTCGAATGCTGGTGTCACGGTTATCTGATGGTTTTCGAATAATCAGTGTTTCAGTTCCTGCAATACGATATAATAAATTTGGATTCTGGTGATAATTTTTTTCATCCGGTAGGATTACCGGTTTAATTTTAAGTTTGAAATCAATCGCAAACTGAAAATCTCGAATGTCATGCGCGGGCACGGCCATGATGGCGCCGGTGCCATAGCCGGACAAAACATAATTGGCAACCCACACCGGAATTTTTTCGCCATTCGCCGGATTGATGGCAAAAATTCCCGTTGCCACGCCTTTTTTTTCCGCAACGTCTTCACGCGTTGCTTCGCGGGCGCGTTCTTCGGCCAACGTTTCCGTAACAAATTTTTTAACTTCTTCTGATGCCTGCCATCCAACCGCCTGCCACTTCTGTGCAAGCTCGGCAGAAATTGCAAGATACGTTGCGCCGAATAAGGTATCGGGACGCGTGGTGAAAACCGTGACTGAATGTCTGCCGTCTGGTTGACCCGGAATTCCGACAAGCGAAAAAATAAGTTCCGCGCCTTCACTCCGGCCAATCCACTCTTCCTGCTGTTTACGAATTTTCGGCAAATAATTAACCGTGCCCAAATCAGCCAACAACCGATCCGCATATTTCGTGATGCCAATCATCCATTGATCCTTTTCGCGTTTTTCCGCCACCGTGCCGCACCGCTCGCATGCGCCGGAAACAACTTCTTCATTTGCCAAACCAATCAAGCATTTCGGGCACCAATTAATTAATGTCTTTGCTTTGTACGCAAGGCCGGCCTTAAAAAATTGCAAAAACTGCCACTGTGTCCATTTGTAATACGCAGGGTCCGTGGAATTTATTTCGCGCGACCAATCAAATGACAAACCCAATGACTGAATCTGCCGTTTGAACATGGCAATATTTTCCGCCGTCACGTCCGCGGGCGGGCGACCGGTTTTGATTGCATAATTTTCCGTGGGCAAACCAAACGCATCCCAACCCATCGGATACAACACGTTGTTGCCCTGCATGCGCGAGCGGCGCGCCAAAACATCCAGCGCCACGTACGAACGCGGATGTCCTACATGCAATCCGGCGCCGGACGGATATGGAAACTCAACCAAAAAATATTTTTTCGGCCGGTCAGAAAAATCTTCGGCGCGAAACGCGCCGGCCGCCAGCCATCGATCCTGCCATTTTTTGTCTATTCCTTCATGGTTATACATAACACCGTCAGAGCGAACTTACGGTACGTAAGTTATCACCACACGTGCGCGACTCAAAACAATCGTTTGTGGATCCGAGTCCCACCCGCCGTACCAATACTGCATTGACAGCGTTGTTTGATCATTTTTTTCTACGTTTACATTCCATGTATATGGCCCCAGCTCTTGTAGCGGATGGGATCCGGAAGAAAAGCTTACATACTCTGCACCCTCAGCTACTCCATTTAAAACGGGTTGCACGTACAACGTAGAGGTTGACGAGCGACCGCCACCCCATGCACCCGTGCACGGATACACATCAACGGCGGTAATGACTGAACCGTTGGGGATACCGGATAAATCATATCCATATTTTTCCATTGCACCATTTGCTCTCGTATATACGTAGGTATATTCATCGCACGAGCCACCGTCATCAACAAGAGTCCAATGTGCAACATCATGAGAAGCGTTCCACTGGGTCGTGATGTCCGATATCGGAAACAACGTTTCAAAACTTAACGCATAGACCAATGACACAGGAAACAAAACAGCGCCAACCGCAAACGCAACAATTTTTATTTTTTGTGTCATAAAAAATGGTTTCAATTTCTTTACTCTAGCACAGGAGTTTCTGGTGCACAAGCGCTGGCAGATATAAAAAAACCGTCGTATAGCCATGGGATACACGACGGCGGCCTCCAAACGTGGGGGCTTCTTCTACAACTGCTCAATAAGGTTGATGAGCAGAGCGGAGAATGCCGGATGCGCTTGACGCGTCCGCTTTTCAATTTCGGCGATATTCTGGCCATTGGCGCCAGATTCACTGCTCACATGGGCGATTCCCAGAATATTCCGACATCCGAGATGCCACGCGGCAATGGCGGTGGGAACAATGCTGGGACCCACGATGTCGCCGTTTTGCCGCAACAGGGCGCGTTCCGCTTCGGTTTCAAATGTCGGATCGGCACGCCACACGAAAACCCCGTCCTTGAGTAACATCGCTTGGCGATGCTCAAGCGACAACTCATCGTAAGCCATCCGCGCGGACGTACGCAGGCTCTTATCGTACATGTTCCTCACCGAAATCTTACGATGTCCAAGTGAGTCGTCGAGGCCCCACAACGGATGGTCCGTATGCATATTACCAGCGACATGATCGCGCACCAGCACGCACGTACCAACCGGCACATCTGTGAACAGCGACCCGCAGGAACTCGCAAGGATGAGTGTCGCGTCCTTGTTCCAGCTCACCAAGGTGCGCACCGGATGGACAACTTCGTGAACGGACAGCCCGTCAAACGTGTGAAACCGTCCGGTAAGCACCGCGATCCGCTTGCCGGCAACGGTGCCGAGCAGAAAATTCGGCTTCACCGCCGTTGGATTGCCGGTAAGCCACGGGAAATGCGGCAGGAGAGAGTAGCTCAATCCACCGCTATTCGTTTGCACGACTGAACCAAGAAAACCATCCATGCCAGAACCCAGCTCAACGATGACGGACGGCGGCTCGTCATCGCCCCATTCACGGCGCGCACGCGCTTTGATCACGGACAGTGACTCCCTCATTCTATCAACGACGCGAAACATGGCACCTCCTTAGCCGCACCTTCTTGGCACAGCGTGTGCACAGAGTAAAAGAGCTGGGACATAAAGTCAAATGATCTTTTGTGTTGTGGTATACTAAACTCACTATGATTACCCCACTCTTGTCCGTTGGTGAATTGTTCTCCCATGCGTGGAAGCAATTCACAGCCCGCATCGGTACGTTTATAAAATTCGGTTTGTGTGCATTTTTAGTTCTGCTCGCAGGTGCGTTTGCAATATTCCTTAGTATGGCCGGCACTGCGGTGGTGAATTTTATAATTAGCGTGACCGGCGCACAACCATCTGCGCTTACTATTTCACTGGCGCAAGCGGCGCGTGCCGGTTCTAGCATAGTTGGCGTGGTTGCATTAATCGCACTCATTATACTGTGGCTTGTGATCATGGTGTCTTATTTGCGCATCGCTCTTAATGAACCAAGCGTGACGGTTCGCCAATTACTACGCGAAGGCGCAGGAAGAACATTTCCAGTCCTTGGTGCGGCAATTCTCGCTGAAATTATTCACGCCATTGGTTTTGTGTTGTTTGTTATACCGGGTATTATTGCCTACGTATTTTTGTTATTCACCCTGCTAGCCGCGGCGCAAGGCAGTGGACCTATTCAGGCACTGAAAAAAAGTTACGGATTAGTAAAAGGCCATTGGTGGCAGGTGTTGGGTCGCTTAATCTGCGGCTCTCTCGTTATGATGACGTATTTCGCCGTATTATTTGGATCCGTTATCGTATCAACGAATGTCTTACAGGTGTCAGTTGGTCTTGGCGTCTTTATGATGATTGTTTCCTTCCTCGCCTTGTTTGTGGGATTTGTTTTTTCCGGCCCGTGGATGTTAATGTATATGCGCGAATTAATGAAAGATCTTGAACGCGTTCACGGAGCTCACGATTGATTGATTAAATTTTTTAGTTCCTCCAAAGTTTGAACTCCGGACGACTGCGCCACCGGTTTGCCCTCCTTAAAAACAATAAAGGTGGGTATGGACATGACGTTAAATTTTTGTGCGGTTTCCGGATTTTCGTCCACATTCATTTTGCCGATTTTCACGTTTTTACCTTCCATTTCGTGCGCAAAATTTTCTATAACCGGCCCCATCATGCGGCACGGACCGCACCACGGCGCCCAAAAATCAACAAATACCGGCTCCGGTGAGCCGAGAACTTCTTCGGTAAAATTTGCGTCAGTGAATTCAATGGCCATAGTTTTTTATTATAATAGCACAACGCCCTTATTTGGTGAAAGCAACGGTCCGCTTACGCTCCTCTTTAGTGTACGCTTCCAGTACATCGCCTTCTTGTAGCGGCTCTTTGCCTTCATACTTTATACCACATTCATGGCCGGCCGGCACTTCTTTAGCATCAATCTTGCCGAGCTGTGTACCGGCAATTTTTCCGTCAGAAATATATTCACGGTTGCGATACACGCGCACCTGCGCGCCGTTAGGAATTTTTCCTTGGTCAACTCGCCCGCCGACAATTTGCACTTTTTTATCCGCGCGAAAAATAGCCAAAATCTTGAGTGTGCCGTGCTCGGTGAGAATTGTTTCGGACGGAACCAATTCGTTAAGACGCGTTTCCACAAAATTGAGCAGATCGTAAATAACTTTAAACAGATGGATTTGGACTCCTTTGGTACGCGCTAATTCCTGTGCGCCCGAGATAGGCGTGACGTGAAAACCAAACAACAGGGCGTGCTGTGATTCGGCGCGCAAAACTTCCGCTTCTGTAAAATTGCCCAGCCCCTTGCCGGCTACGCGCACACCCACTTCTTCGGTCTGATATTTTTCCAACGATTGCAAAATTGCTTCCAAGGAACCAAGCACGTCTGCCTTAACAATAACATTGAGCCAGATTTTTTTGTCCGCTTCTTCCGCCGATTCTTCTCCTGCGGTGGCGGGCGCGGCGATTGCTTTTTGCGAAATGGTCGGCCCGACACTCCCTTGATGCGACTTTTTAACTTTTTGCGCGCCTGCCGCTTTTGACACATCTAAAATGTCACCGACTTCTGGTGCAAATTTAAAACCCAAAATTTTTACCGGCATGGAAGGTGCCGCCTCATCAACAAAATCGCCGCGATAATTTTTCATGGCGCGCACGGTGCCATAGAGCTGGCCATTTACCACCAGAGGGTCGGCGCGATGGAGCGTGCCGCCTTGTACCAACAGAGTTGCAACCGGCCCCTCACCTTTATCCACGTGCGATTCAATGATCGTGCCGATGGCGGCGCGTGCTGGATTGGCACGAATTTTATCCGCTTCTACGTCAGCGATTAAAATGAGAGTTTCCAAAAGTTTATCCACACCGAGGCCGGTCTTGGCAGAAAGGGGGACGAGCGGCACCGAGCCACCCCACTCTTCTATCTGAATGCCCTTCTGCGACAGTTCTGTTTTTACTTTGTCTGTATTGACGCCCTCCTTATCCATTTTATTTAGCGCCACCACGAGCGGCAATTTTGCCGCCTGAATAATTTTGATGGCTTCTATTGTTTGCGGCATGACGCCATCGTCGGCCGCCACCACCAAGATGGCGATGTCAGCGATGCGCGCGCCGCGTGAACGCATAACGGTAAACGCTTCGTGACCGGGCGTATCAATAAAGGTAAGCGCGCGTCCGTTTTTTTCCACCTGATAGGCGCCAATGTGCTGGGTGATGCCACCGGACTCTGTGGCAATAATGTTGGTAGTGCGAATGGTGTCCAAAAGTTTTGTCTTGCCGTGGTCCACGTGGCCCATGACCACAACCACGGGCGCGCGCGCAACGAGTGTTTCGTTTGTCTCGGCATCAAGTTGAGCTTTCATTTCTAATGCTTGGGTTGAAGTTACTTCTGTTTCAAGAGCGACCGCGGCTGACTGCGTTACGGTAAATCCGAGATCTTCCGCGAGCACGGCCGCCGTATCGCGGTCTATACGTTCATTGAGTGACGCGAGGATCCCATTTTTCATTAACTCGGCAATGACGTTGGTCACCGGCAACTGTAACGCGGCGGCAAATTCGCGCACCGTAATAACGGCCGGCAAAATAACAGATTTTCCTTCTGCACGTCGCGCGTCTTTTTCTTTTTGACGCTCCTGTTCCACGGCGCGGCGCTGACGATCCTTCCAGTCGTTAAACATGCGCCGCCAATCGCGAATAATTACCTGTGCAATTTTGTCATCAACCTTGACCGCCTTGCGACCAATATCAAAACCATAGTTCGGCAGAACTTCGTATAAATCTTTGGTAGACGTGCGGAGTTGACGGGCGAGTTCGGAAACATTCATGGAAGGGTTTTAGTGCCATAATAATAGTTTGTATCGGGCTTTTTGTCAAATGAGAACGTGTTGTTTGCTTGTGTTCAACGAGGAACATCCACAGCCGCGCGAGCAGGGTGTCGCACGTCATCTTCGTGCGACTCGCGCGGCGAGGACAGAACGAGCGTCGCCGCAGGAGCGACGCGAGTGCTTCCGAGATGAACACAAGCAAACAACACTTGCTACAAAAATCTTTTTCAGCTACACTGCGCTATTCTATGATTATTCCTGCCCGCGCAATTCACGAACATCTGACCGTTCGCGCCAAGCGGATTGTGGTGGTGCCGCATAAAAATCCGGACGGCGATACGTTGGGCGCGGCAACGGCGTTTTTACATTATTTGAAGTCGCACGGCGTGGCGGCGACTTTGTGGTGCAAAACGGGTACGAGTAGCGCGCTTAATTTTTTGCCGCATACGGATGAATTGCGGTGCGACCCGACGCTGTGGGAGCGCGAACAATTTGACACCGTGTGCGTATTTGATGCAAGTGATCTGACTTTTTGTGGCGTTGCCGATAGGATAACGGCGCTCGCTCGCACGCCGTTTGTTATTAATTTTGACCATCATTATACGAATACGCGATTTGGCAACATAAATGTGATTGATCTTGACGCGGCGTCAACAACCGAAATTGTATATAATTATTTGCGCGAACTCGGTGAACCCATTCCTGCCGCGTGTGCCACCTCTTTGTTAACCGGCCTCATGACCGACACCGGCAATTTTTCCAATCCGGCCACCAGCGAGCGTGCGCTGACAGCCGGCGCTCTGTTAATGCGTGCCGGCGGAAATTATCAGGCGATTCTGGCGTACACCTATCGCAATAAAACACCACGCGCGTTGCGGTTGTGGGGGCGCGCACTGGAACGGCTCGTGGTGAATCGCGAACTCCAACTTGCTTACACGGTGTTAACGCACGCCGATGTCATAGAACTCGGCGGCTTGCCGAGTGAATTAGAGGGTGTCGCAAATTTTTTAAATGGTCTCGGCGAAGTGCCGATCGCCTTGGTCTTGCAAGAAACCAGCGATGGCCTCGTTAAAGGAAGTTTGCGCACCACACGCGATGACATTGATGTGTCGGCACTGGCCGGCGCGTTTGGCGGCGGCGGACATCGCAAGGCCGCCGGATTTTCTGTGCGCGGACGTTTGGAACAGCGCGACGGACAGTGGGTTATTGTTGCGTCATAATGTTTGCGCTATACTGTTTTCGTATGAACACTCGTAACTCAACTTTTCTTATTCCCACCGTGATAGAAAAAACATCGCTCGGCGAACGAGCGTATGATATTTATTCGCGTCTGTTAAAAGACCGCATCGTTTTTTTGGGAACACCCATAGATGATGACGTGGCAAACTCGGTGATTGCACAGCTACTTTTTTTGGAGAGCCAAGATAAAACCAAGGATATCAAATTGTATATTAATTCACCGGGTGGTTCGGTAACGTCCGGCTTGGCGATTTATGACACGATGCAATATATTAGCGCGGACGTTTCCACTATTTGCATTGGCGTGTCGGCGAGCATGAGTGCCGTACTGCTCGCCGCTGGCGCCAAAGGTAAGCGCTTCGTGTTGCCCAATGCCGAAGTGATGATCCATCAAGTGCTCGGTGGCGCTGAAGGCCAAGCGTCGGACGTAAAAATTCGTGCCGAACGCATCGTTAAAATGAAAGACCAGTTGAACAGACTTTTAGCAACGCATACGGGTCAACCCTTTGATAAAATTGAACATGACACGGACCGTGATTATTTTCTGACCGCGCATGAGGCGGTGGCGTACGGATTGGCGGATAAAGTAATAGAAAAATAAAA
>CAZUSU010000016.1:0-14545 GCA_964623315.1 uncultured Gammaproteobacteria bacterium
TATGAACAAAAAACTTTTTCTGGCCGCTTCTGCCGCCGCGCTTCTGCTCCTCGGCGCCGGTTGCGCCTCATCTTCGGAAACGTCCGCCGAACAGGCCAAACGCGATGCGCTCATTGCTCAAACAAAACAGATTGAGGCCAAACCGACGGCCCCTGCCCCCGCGCCGGCGCCTGCCGCAACCGGCCCTACCGACGGAACGTATTGTTGGGACAAAGCACCAAAAATTTGTCACAAAATTTCGTTTAGCAAAGGCACCGTTGAATTGGTTGTGGGCGGCAAAAATTCTGGTGATGAATTCAAGCTGACGAAACAACCGTCCGGAAAATATTCGTTCACCGAAGCAGGGCTCAATGTTATTACTTTTTTGACCGTCAAAGACGGAAACACGCTTGAAGTCGTAACGCTCACAGGTGGCAGTGCGGGCAGTACGCAAAGTGCGCCGCAAACGTGGGTGCGCACACCTTGACACCACGCGCAAAATCTCGTATCCTATGCACGCGGGGTAGAGCAGCCAGGCAGCTCGCCAGGCCCATAACCTGGAGGTCGCCGGTTCAAATCCGGCCCCCGCAATAAAAATCCTCCCTCGTGTGGGGGGATTTTTATTGTTGGTGAACAGAGGATTTGAAGCCAACTCGCGCATCCGAGCGAGCGCAGGATGCATAGCGAGTTGGCAGGTCCTGACGAGCGACTATGGTTCGCGAGGAAGGCAAATCCGGCCCCCGCAATAAAAATCCTCCCCCCTCGTGTGGGGGGATTTTTATTGCGGTATAAACGGCTGACTCTCCTTATTAATTTGGTACGGCACTGTGGTGAATTCTGCGTTCACACCGCCGTCTACGCGCGTCAATTCAACGGCAACCATTATTCCCTCCATCGTTTCTTTTGAAAAATACTGGTCAAAAATAAAGTTGCCGAGCGAGTAAAAAATTTTCCGCCCCTTATATTCCTCCACATTTTGTACGACGTGCGGATGCCCGCCAATCACCGCGTCGGCGCCGGCATCAATAAATCGATGGCCCACCACCACCTGCGCCGCAGAAGCGCGCGGTTTGTATTCGGCACCCCAATGCGGCATGACAACAATATAGTCCGCGCGTGGTCGCATTTCTTTAATTTCCCGTTCAATAACCGGAATTGTTTTGCTCTCCGAACGGCCAAATGCGTGGTAGCCGATCAAACCAATTTTAAATCCATTGCGTTCAATGATGCGTCCGACGTCCGTGGCACGATTGAGCGGATCGCCAAAATATTCAACACCCGCCTGTTGCAAATAATCACGCGTGGCGCGCAGACCCTTTTCTCCTTGATTCAGTGTGTGATTATTTGCCAGCGAAACAACATCAAAATATTTTGCGAGCGGCTGTGCAAACTGCGGATCAAATGTAAATGACATCGCCTGTGCGCGCTTCATGTTAAATGGCGTGGTGGTGAAGGGCCCTTCCAAATTCGCCACACGCAAATCATATTTTTTTAATTCATCTGCTATGAGCAAAAAAGGATACTCAAAATTTTCTCCTGCGCGTTTGGTGGCGTTATACACATTGCGGTCCAGCATTATGTCGCCGACAATGATGATACGGAGTGATTGCGACTTGTCCGGTTCTGATACCGGAATAAAAAACAGGGGAGCCGTAATCGGAAAAGACGATGATGACATCTCACTCTCCTGCATAATCGTCGGAAGAGCGGCCTCAACAAATGCAACGGGTTGATCCCGCGGTGTGAGCGCGGCGCCGGTAATTGCGGCGCACAGCACCACGGCGCTCACGAGACCGAACGTTTTAAGGGGAGAGAAAAATTTGATGAGCGAATTCATACATTAAAAATTATACGTCGTATCACTTCGTCGTTCAATGGTAATCAGATGCACATCCTCCTGTTCGTCAATACGAAAAATAATGCGCAATTTCCCCGCGCGCACACGAAAAATTCTGTCCAGCCCTTTTAGTTTTTTCATATCCAATTGTTTGGTCTCATGATTCTTAATGGACGTGAGCAAAATTTTTATCTTCGCGCATTCGCTATCAGACAATTTCAGTAGCGCCTTATCAATTCTGCTCGTCACATCACAATCGTTTTAAAATTTCGTCAAGCCGCACGCCGCCGCGCTTAATTTTTGTAAAATCTATAACTGTTTCCCACGCATCTTCATGATCATCTGGTGATGTAATGGTAAACAACGCCTGCGATTTACGCATGACTAAAAAACGCTTCCCCTTTCCTACCGCGGTGATATATTTTTCCGCGTTTTTACGCAACTCCTTAAGGCCGATGATATTTTTCATACGATATAAAACTTAAACCAAGTATAACTTAAGTTATACTTGGTGGCAAATAAAAAATTACTTTCTTAAAACCGTGGCCTTCGTGGCCCGCGATCGCCTCCGGATGGCCGGCCGCCACGCCCCCGAAAACCTCCACCACCATTACCTCCGCCATGACCCGAACGGTCATCGCGCGGCGGGCGTTCCACAAAATCTGCCGGCGGTGGTGTCAGCCGTTTCATAGACAATGAAATGCGGTTTTGTTCGTCAATTTCTTTTACCACAACTTTCACGTGATCGCCAATTTTGTATAAATCGTGCGGCGATTCAACGCGTTGCCACGAAATTTCCGACACATGCACCAACCCTTCCTGCTTGGGGAGTACTTCTACAAACATGCCGTAATCCTCCACGCGCGTCACGATGCCGTCCTCAAAAATTTCACCAGCCGCAACCACGCGCACGATATTTTTTATCCAATCAACGGCCTTGTCAAGATCGGCGCCCGGCGGCGCGGTCACGGACACTTGGCCGGTCTGCTCAATATCAATTTTTACGCCGCACTTGTCAATAATTTCATTAATTACTTTTCCGCCCGGACCAATCACTTCGCGGATTTTATCTACCGGAATCATAAACGTCACAATCTTTGGCGCATACGGCGAGAGATCCGCGCGCGGCGCGGGCAAACATTTGGTAATCACGCCGAGAATTTCCATGCGCGCCTCGCGAGCTTGCATAAAGGTGTCACGAATAATGTCTGCGGTTAAACCGTCGGTCTTAGTATCCATCTGAATGGCCGTAATACCCGCGCTGGTGCCGGCAATTTTAAAGTCCATGCCACCCGGACCATCTTCCAAATCCTGCAAATCAGTCAGCACCACATATTTGCCGGATTTATTAGAAGCCAAACCCATGGCAATACCGGCAACGGGCGCCGCGATTGGCACACCGGCATCCATTAAAGCCAACGTGGAACCGCAGGTAGAGCCCATAGAAGAAGAGCCGTTTGACGACATGACTTCTGACACCACGCGAATGGTGTAGGGGAATGTTTCTTTGGGAGGCAGTACCGGCACGAGCGCCTTTTCTGCCAGCGCGCCGTGGCCAATTTCGCGACGGCCAGGGCCGCGGTTCGGACCCGTCTCGCCAACGGAATATGCCGGAAAATTGTAATGATGCATGAACCGTTTTTTGCTTTCGCCTTCTATGCCCTGCAAAATTTGTTCGTCACCCGGCGATCCCAGCGTAACCACCGACAGAACGTGCGTTTCACCGCGCTTAAAAAATCCGGTGCCATGCGTGCGCGGCAGTGCCGCCACCTCTGCTTCAAGCGTACGAATTTCTTTTAAACCGCGACCGTCCACGCGCCGTCCACGCTCCACAACTTCTTCCGTAATAAATTCTTCCACGATCTGTTTTAGTTTGTTGAACGCAATTTTACGACGATCCTTGGAAATATTTTCGCGCGTAAAATACGCGTCCAATAAATCTTTTATTTTGGTAAAAGACGCCATGCGTTCTGCTTTGGAACGCTTGGGCGTATCATAAAAAACTTCTACTGCGTGCTTGGCAATAAACGCGTGTGCCAGTTCCACAATTGCCATATCGGTCATTTCGCCTTCTGGCATTTCTGCGGAAACGATGGCGGCGCGTTTTTCTTTTCCAACCGCCGCATGCACTTCTTGAATTAATTTCATCGGTTCCTTCAAATGTTTGCGCGCAAAATCCATGGCATCAATAAAAACTTCTTCCGAAACTTGCTGTGCGCCCGCCTCAATTTGAGTTATTTTTTCTGTGGTGCCGGTGACCAGCAAATCCAAAACAGATTTTGTCTGCGCCTCCACCGTGGGATTAATTACCCACTCGCCTTCTACTTGACCCACGCGAATACCGGCAACCGGCCCGTTCCACGGCACGTCGGAAATGGTAAGTGCGCACGACGCGGCAATGACGCACAACGCTTCGTGATCATTTTCGTTGTCGTAAGATAACACCGTGGTCACGACCTGCACTTCATTGCGCATTGCATCGTTAAACAACGGACGAATACCGCGATCAACCATGCGACCGGTTAAAATTGCTTCATCCGACGGACGGCCTTCGCGCTTTATAAAACGCGACCCTTTAATAATGCCGGCCGCATATAATTTTTCGTCAAAATCAACGGTCAAAGGAAAATAATCAATGCCGTCGCGCGTTTTGTCGCTCATCGTTGCGGTTGCCATGACCACGGTGTCGCCGTAACGAACGGTGCACGCGCCGCCGGCTTGAGGCGCGTATTTGCCCACTTCAATAGTGAGTGTGTGCCCGCCCCATTCAGTAGAAAATTGTTTCATAAAATTATAAGATGGTGCGCTTACTGCGGCCGCCTGCGGGCGGAGTGCGACGTTGTTGTTCGCCGTGATTTTCGTGATGCGCCAAAGTCGCCGCCGGTGTTTGCGAACCATAAATCATAAAATGCGCGTTAGGATCGCCGAGGTCAACAAAGAGGTCTGCAATTTCAACGAGTTTTGTTGATGCCGTATTGCGAAATGCCATCACTTCTACTTTGCGTCCTTTATTTTGCAAATATTCAACGAGCGGCAAATAATCGCCGTCACCGGAAACCAAAATTACCGTGTCCAATAAATCAGAGATGGCAATGGCGTCCACCGTAATTCCCACATCCCAATCCGCTTTTTTTAAACCGCTGGAAAAAACTTGCAAGTCGCGTTCTTTTAATTCAATTCCTTGCAAACGCAACGCGTCAAAGAAACGCACTTCATGCTGTTGTGGAGTTTCCACGACGTATGCGATGGCGCGCACCAACTGGCGCCCCTTGATGGCGCTTTGCACGACCTGAATAAAATTAACTTTGGCGCCAAATAAATTTTTGGCGCTGTAATACATATTTTGCACATCAATAAAAATACCGATACGCTGTGCGGAATATTGAATGAGTGGTTGTTGTGGTTGTTGCTGTGGCGCGGACGCTGGCAGAGACACCAAAGACGATTCCTCGTTGGACGATTTTTTGATACGTGACATGTGATTGTTGGTTAAATAAAAATTATGCCGCGGTTTCCGGTTCATCAACCGCCGCTTCTAACTTATCAAGATCAGCGAACTGTTTTGCCGCTTTCAAATTAAGCTGTTTGACCAATTTTTCAAAACTGGCTGGATTTTCGCGCTGAATGTAACGCAATAAACGGCGGCGTTCCCCCACTTTGCGCAAAAGTCCGCGTCGCGAGGAATGATCCTTGCGGTGTGTCTTTAAATGGCCGGACAGTTCATCAATCTCCGCAGATAAAATGGCGATCTGCACTTCTGGCGAACCGGTGTCGCCGGCGTGCGTGCGGAATTTGGCAATGATTTTGGACTTTTTGTCTTTTTCGAGCATATGCCTCGCATAATAGTTTCCGCGGCGTGCCAACGCGAGTGTCAGCGGCTACGGCCGAGCGCATGGCTCGGAGGAATAAGTGAAAGGAAGTGTAGCAGGAGGCTGGGGGTTTGTCAAATACCCTTTATTGACAAAATCCTGACGTTATGTGATACTATTCCGTTCCAAACCATGCGCGCCGCTGTGGTGCAGATGGCTGGGGCAAACACTAGGGCGCACCGCGCCCAAGGAACGTTCCGTGAAAAAAAACGCAAACAAAACGGCGGCCGCGGCCTGCGCGGCAGTGTTCATGATCGTGATGGCGGCGGCGGCCAGCAGTGGCTGTAGCCGCGAGACGGCGCCGAGTAGCGGCGGCCACAGCGACATGGCCACGCCGGCAGAGTCGCTTCCCGCAGACCCAAGCGAGACGGCGGCGCGCGCGGCGGCAGAAGTGCCGGACATCGCGTCACTGCGCTTGTTCAAGCAAGTGCGCTGTGCGTACGTACAGCACAAGCGCGTCCCGCTGTGGTACGACGCCACCGGCGTGCACCGTGCTGGTGCGATTGGCACGAGGGTGATTGGGTTGGTGACCCGTTACCCGTATGAAATCGTGCCTGTGGTGGGGGAGGTGGGCGGTAAGACGCTGATCATCGTTGACAACGGTGTCAACAAATGGAGGAAACTCTGGGTCGCCAGCACCGACCTCACGGACAATCCACGGTACGCCTACTACGTGGCGTCGGACCCAATGTCCGGCCACTACGAGCTCACCAGTTCGGCAACCGAGTTGTGCCCAGACAAGATGGTGCACAACAAGGAGCTGGTGCCGCCGTTCCAGCTGGTCCCGAAAGGACCAACAGCCACCGAATGACCACCCCCCGCATGCCCATCCGGCGTGCGGGGATCTTTTTTTTTTATCACGACTCGCGTATCATTTGCACATGCCACTCCTCATTCAATTCGGCGCTTTTCCGGATTTGTCGCGTGCCGAACTTTGTGCGCGCGTGCCCGCATGCGCGAATGGCCACCTTATAGCCGGCCGATTTTTTCTGACCGACGCGCCTCTTTCACCGGCGTGGGCCATTGAAAATCTCGGCGGCGTCGTTAAAATTGCCGAAATTCTAGAAGAAGAAGCGGTGCCAGAGGCGCTGGCGGCCGTTGTTCTGAAATACACGCCTGAATCAAAAAAAATTATTTTTGGCATTTCATCAGCAACCACAACAAAAATTGGTTTTGAAATTAAACGCGTTCTGCGCGAATTAACCGAACAACCCGTTCGTCTCGTGACGAGCCGCACCACAGAATTTTCTTCGGCAACGACAATTTTGGAACATTTATTGCCGCCCGATGGCGTTGAACTGCAAATTATTAAAGGTGGCCACCGCACTGTCGTGGCGCGCACCGTTGCGGCACAGCAATTTAGCGACTGGTCCTTGCGCGACTTTGGCCGGCCGGGGCGCAACGCGCGGCGCGGCATGCTTCCGCCAAAACTGGCGCGCATGATGGTGAATTTAGCGCTCGGCGAGCGCGACACGTCTGCCGCCGTTGTGTACGACCCCTTTTGCGGATCCGGCGCCGTGGTGTCTGAAGCGCTTTTGCTCGGCGCCCGCACTGTTTTTGGCTCGGATATTTCACCCGCCGCTGTACAGGACACCAAAAAAATGGTTTCGTGGCTCAAACGTGAAGCAAATTTATTCACGCACGACGCCACCAAACCGGCAACACAAATAAAAAACGGCTCTGTTGACGCGGTTGTTGCCGAACCGTTTTTGGGGCGGCCGCTTTCTCGCGGCGAAGAATTGACCACGGACGAAAAACACGACCTCGTGAATTTATACGCAGTCGCACTTCGGCAATTGGCGCCAAAACTGTCTTTGAACGGCCGCATTGTGCTTGCCCTACCGTTTTTCCGCCAAAAAAATGGCGACGAAGACCTTCCACTTGATAAAATTTTAGAAAAAACCGGCCTAAAAATTGATCCTCTCCTCCCCGACCACCCCACCATCCGCTATTTTCGCCCTGATCAGCGTACCGGACGAGTACTTGTGCGTCTAATTACTTCCGATTGAAAGGCCAGATTCATCATTTTTTGGGAACGGCCACAGCGACGAGAATTTTTCATGCGCAGAATGGAATTGATTCTCGGCGCGTGGAGTAGCGAGGAATGTGTTTATTCCGAGCGGGTTCCTAAAAAATGAGGAATCGTGCCTAAACAAATAATCCGCTAATTTCGGGTGTACCCCTCCCGCAGGCACACCTGAAAGCAACGGATTTTGTATATGATGATGTTATCATTGTCTAATTCCCTGTGTCAACGCATCAAAAGTATAAACTATCCTACACACTGTGGATAACTATGGGGAAAACTTTCGACTTATACACAGATAAAAACAATTTTTTGGCTCAACACAGAAAAGTATAAGCTACTGTTGACATCCACGCAAAAAACTGTTATAGTGTATATGTTGTTCACTGTACGCGTTGAGTTCGTTGTGACGAGAGACCATAACGAGTTCCGCCCAGTAGCAACCATCGCTCTTTTGCCCGAAATAGTTCTTTTTACAAACGTTCATCTTCTCTTACGAAAAAAGGGATGAGAAAGGTTGAGCACTTACTTGTAAGTCGCTCCCGCTCAAACCGGTGTGTTCTCGCAATAACATTGAGAACAAAGCACCACGCGAAGGGATTATATGAACATTAGCCCGCAAGACAGTAATCCCGAGAGGCGTCAACCTGATGCCTTCAGGTACACTCTCTTGCAAAGGGGCGACCTCGCCGTTCAATAACGAAATGGGCGTAAGGACGCCCCTGTTTGCTTTTTAAGGAACAGCGTGTTATTTTATAAGCATATGTCAACATTCGCACCTCAATTTCTAGACGAAACAAAAAATCAGCTTGAACAGCAGATCACCAAAATAGAAAAACAGCTTTCGGAACTCAAACAAAATGGCACGGCCTTTCCTAACTATGGCGAAGGTGAAGACGAAAGCGCCGAAGAAGTGGCAACCTATGACACCAATTTACAATTAATTGATTCCATTCAATCAGAAATGCGGGACGCCAAAGAGGCGCTCAAACGCATGGCCAACGGCACCTATGGCACTTGCAAATACTGCAGTAACCCCATAGACGAACAGCGTCTGCGCGCACGGCCCACCTCATCTTCATGCGTCGCGTGCAAAAAAGCGCTCACGCAAGAGGTATAATATGAAAACGGAGGGAAATAAACTAAAAATTTTAGGCGCGCTGTGTGCCCTTGTGGCCATTGATCGATTTTTTAAGCAATTAATAGAGCAAAATTTTTTTGATACAAAAATTATCGGATGGCAGTGGCTCGCACTTGAGCGGCATCATAATTTTGGCGTGGCATTTAATGTGCCGATTCCTTTATACGTGGTAATTCCGCTGACTTTTTTAATTATAATCGGTCTTGTCCTGTGGATACGCCGCCACCCGCACGATTTTTTTGCCCAACTTGGGGCAAGCGCCGTAATTCTTGGCGCCATTTCAAATCTGTTTGATCGCATCTGGTACGGATACACGGTGGACTATATTCGCCTCATTAACAGTATTATTAATATCGCCGATTTACTCGTGCTTGCCGGCATTTTTTTGCTTGTCTCGCGCCAAAAATCGGACTAACTATTTTAAAGGAGGTATGATCTATTCTTGCAGAAGTGCGGCACTGCACGGTATTGAAGCACAACGCGTTACCATTGAAACGTCCGTCGCCGCCGGCATGTCCGCCTTTACCATTGTTGGGTTCCCCGACACCCGTGTGCAGGAAGCGCGCGAGCGCATTAGGTGCGCTATCAAACACAGCGGCGTGGCGTTTCCGTACAATCAGCGCATCACCTGCAACTTGGCACCAGCCAACGTACGCAAAGAAGGAACGGGGTTTGATGTTGCTATTGCTATGACGCTCGTTGCGGCCGTCACTAAACTTGCTCTGCCGCCACACATTTTGTTTGTCGGCGAACTAGGGCTCGATGGATCGGTGCGGCCGGTACGTGGTGTGGTCGCGGCAATTAAGATGGCGCACGAACAGAACGATGCGGCAATAATTATTCCTGCAGAAAATACGGCCGAAGCAGAGTGCGCGGCATCATTGCTTCCTGTTTACACGGCAAAAAATTTGGCAGAAATTATTGCGTTTGTTCGCGGACTGCAAAAATTGCCGCAAATCACCTCTATACCTAACAGTCAACGCACCGCACCCCTCGTTGATCTCAAAAATATTTTCGGCAATGAATCACCCAAACGAGCGCTTGAAATTGCGGCGGCCGGACACCACCATCTCTTGATGTGCGGCCCACCAGGAACGGGAAAAACAATGCTCGCGCAAGCACTCACCGGCATTTTGCCGCGACTCAACGTGTCGCAACAAATTGCCACGATGCAAATGTATTCCGCGACCAATATACCGCGCGCACTGTCCGATGAACCACCCTTGCGCGCGCCACACCACAGCAGTACGTCGCACGCGCTGATTGGCGGCGGTACACCGGTGCGGCCGGGAGAAATTACTCTGGCGCATCACGGCGTTTTATTTTTGGATGAACTGCCCGAATTTAACCGCCACGTGCGCGAGTTGTTGCGCCAGCCGCTTGAAACGGGCAGGATTTCTGTTGCACGCGCCGGCGAGACGTATCAATTTCCGGCGCAGTTCCAGTTGGTTGCCGCGTATAATCCGTGCCCGTGCGGCTATGCCGGCGATCCGGTGCATCACTGCCGTTGTACGGCCGCTGACGTTCTGCGCTATGAAAAAAAAATTTCCGGCCCTCTGCTGGATCGCGTTGATCTTTTTGTCACCGTACCGCGACAGGAACTGATGATTAAAAGGGGGGCGCCGGAAAATTCGGAGCAGGTACAACAACGTGTTGTACAAGCGCAAAAGTTTGCCACAACACACGCACCGCTCACGCATATATACCACGTACCGGAACATCTTACTGGCGCCGCACAACAATTGTTAACAACAGCCGCGACGCGTCTTGCACTGTCACCGCGCGCACTCCTGCGCACCGCACGGGTGGCGCGCACCGTTGCCGACCTCTCTTTTGAGATGTCGGTAACCGAGTGTCATGTTGCCGAGGCGCTTCAATTTCGCGCGCCTTCCCTCGCTTAGAGCCTGTTTACAATCTTCCCCCTCTTCTGGAAACAGGCTCTTAGCGCAAATATTTAAACGGGTTCACGCGCTTGCCGTTCACTATTATTTCAAAATGCAGGTGCGAACCGGTGGAACGACCGGTTGTGCCAACACGCGCAACAGTGTCCCCGCGGTTCACAAACTGTCCGACAGACACAAACACGCGACTGTTGTGCGCATAACGCGACTGCATGCCATTACCGTGATCAATCAACACCATATTGCCGTATCCGTTATTAATCCAACCGGAATAAATAACCGTACCATCGTCCGTGGCGTACACGGAATCAGAATAATCGCCGTCAATATCAAGACCGGGGTGGTATGCGCTAAAGTATTGGTTGACGACGCGACGCGTGCTCGGCCAAAATAATTTTTCGCCAGCCGCCGCGGGCGGACGTTTTACCACATCAGGTGGTGGTGGCGCCTCGCCAGACGGCAGAGTGGAGGGCTCTGGCGTCGGAACAGGTTCTGGTGTTGAGTCGGGAACTGGTTGCGGTTTTTGATTTGGTTTTGGCTTTGGCTTTGGCTCCGTTGGCGCAACAGTAACTGGCACAGAAATTATGGGTGCAAGACCCGGTACCAAAACCATTTCACCCTTAACAAACAGGTCGTCTTCGCCAACGCCGTTAGCCCGTGCGATGCGTGTAGCCGTCACGCCAAATTTACGCGCCACGTCGCGCGCGGTTCCGCCGGTTTTTATGAGGTACACCGTGCCGTCTTCCCGCGGAATGAGCAGGGTATCGCCGGCGCGCACCTCGCCGCGTATTTTTAAATTATTCGCGCCCAGCACTGTTTCATTTTTGATGCCGAATTTTTTTGCTATTTTTACAATCGTATCCCCGCGCTGTACGGCATAGCGTTGGAATGGTTTTATTTTTTCCGGAACCGGTGGTGACAATTTTAACGGCGCCTCCACCGCAGGCGGCGTTCCCACACGGCCACCATACGGAAACACCAACGCCACTGATCCACCGGCGCGATACACCACCCCTTGTTGCCCTTCACCGGGGCTATCATCAGAGGTGGCAAAAATATCATCTTCTTGCCAATCCGCTTCGCCCTTACCTAAAATTGAGTTAAATAAAATCGTGTGCGCACCCGGAATTATTCCGGCTCGCAGTGGGGCACCGGCCGCGACGACGGAAAAAATGCCCACACACACAAACAGCACAGACAAAACGGCACTGCGGCTGGTCGCCACATGTGCCCAGCGCTGGTGGGGATCGGGAGACAATTCATTAAACTGGCGCGCAAGCAGACGGACACGCCGATATGCCGGAACAATAATGTGCGGTAAAAGTGGCCGTCCCGCCCACACAAAAAAATGCCCAACCATTCCGGCGAGCCACACTAAAAATCGTTTTGCGAGCACCAGTGCGCGCACCGCAACAAGTAAATATTTGAGTACGTGCCGTTTCACAATCGTATGAATTGGGCTCATTAAAGGATACTATGGTATGCTGGTTCGGTCAATAATTATGAGAAACATTTCGCTGAGTTCCGGCGTTTTTGCCTTGGCCGTTTGTTTGGTGGTCGCCGGTGTGTTGTTTTTTAGAATCGGTCGCGCCGATGTTGTCGGTGACAACGCAACGTATTTATATCGTGCCGTGGGATTGGTTGACTTTTTGAGCAGTAAATTACAGACCACGCCGCTCCAATGGTTTTCGGAAGTGCCGTGGTGGGTGCGTTTACAATTTCACGATGCGCCGCCGTTGGCGTTTTGGATTATGCACGCGGCGCTTGCGCTTAGTGGGGGGGCGGCCCCTGCCGCGCGTGCCCCTGCCGCGCGTGCCCCTGCCGCGCTCATGATGGTTATTTTTGCCGCACTGCACTGGCGGTTGATTGCTCTGCGCGCCGGCCACCTTCGCGCGGCGGCGTGGGTCGCGATTTTTATTTCGTTCACTTCATTACTGACGCTCGGTCGCACTACGCTGTTAGAATCGTACATGGTGTTGTGGCTCGGCGCCGGTTTGCTGGCATTTTTTTATACAGAAAAACAGCCGCGCGCGTGGTATGCGGTGGCCGGATTTTTTGGCGCGGCAGTGCTCACAAAATATACGGCACTCTTTGTGCTGGTGGGGCCGGTGGTGTGGTTAATGATGAATCGTCGGGTAATGCGCGAACGTGTTGTACAAAAGGCGGGAATTATTTTTGGCGCATTTTTAATTATTCCGTTTGTGTACAACGTCATGATGTTCAGCGCGGCGGGTCATCCTGATTTGCAAGTGTCGCAAGCGCTCGGAATAAATATTTCAAAACATTGGACGAGCATTCAGCGTGCCGCGTCACCACTATCGCTAGAAAATTTACGCGCGGCGACGCATTTATTTTTTCCGAGCGTGTGGATTATTGTCGCGGCTGTTATTTTTTTTGTCGTTCGGCGCGGAATAAAAAAATATGACCGAATAACGGTTGCGCTGACGGCGTCGCTGGGCGCAACGATTGTTCAAATGATGTTTTTAGGCGCAGACCAACGATTCTCTGCCGGATTTTTAGTGGTGTGTGCAATGGCGGCGGCGTATACGTGCGCGTTTATAAAAATTCCTGCGTCGGCACGCACCCGTTATGGCGGCGCGGCCGTTTTAATGTTATGTGTGCTCGGCGGATGGACAGCCACCGCGCAAAATTTATACGCATATGAAGAACCGCGTGGCGTGTGGCGCATCACCGGCCGAGAGGCAAACGGCGGTTTTAACGAGCTAGACGCTGTCATTGCAAAATATCTACGCGCGCAACAACCCTTTGCCACCGCTGACTTGTGGGGATTTCAAAATCAAAAAAGCGCCGTAGCCGCCGAATATAAACGCGTCTCTGCACCGCCCGCGCGCGCCGCAAAACCGTACCGCGGTGTCATAATTTTTGACGCGCGCATTTCGTGGTTTTCTTCTTTGTGGTATTTTGAACGATGGAATTTATATGGCGGATTCACCTTGCTCTCCACCGCCGACTACGGCGCATACGAACAGCGCGAACCAAATTTTTTTGGCGCACACGGATTTGATTTAGACGAATACTCTTTTGTGCTGGCATTGCAACCCCCCGCCTCTGCGCCGCCCGCGCTCGGCGAGTTAGCCGAACAGACCGTTGCGTTTTTTGAATCACGAAGAGCGCCAATGAAAATAATTCGGGGGCCGGATGGCGTGGCGAGATTTAAAATTTTTGGGGTGCTGGCGCGATAAGGGAACCACCATAAAAATTCCGCATCAATACAAAAAAAAGGCGCGGTTGGTGTTAAGCAGTTTGCCACACCAGCCGCGCCGTTGTTCTTTTTGATCGTACGTTCAGTTCCGCCTCGCCTCCATGCCGTAACGCTCCTTCAGCACCTTGGTGGCGGCATCCACGGACGCTTCTTGAATGGATGGTCCGGACCCCGTCGCCACCTGCACCGCGCCGATGCAACAACTGACCGTGTGCACCTTGTCGTGTTCAGGTCCCCGTGACTGAAGCTTCCGATACTCTGGGGTTACCCCCACATCAGCCTGCACCATCTCCTGCAACAGCGACCTCGGATCGCGCATTTCGCTGGTTTTGATCTCCTCAAGCCGCGGAAGTATGAACCGATGAATGAACAGTTCTGCCACACCCATCCCCCGATCCACGCGCAGCGCACCGATGATCGCCTCAACAGCGCATGCACGTTGATGCGCGAGCGTCCGATCCAATGGCTGCTTCTTGCCGTTCTGTTCGCCGCGCGAAAAGAGCATGTATTTTTCGATCTGGAGCTGTTCGCCAATTATGGCGAGCGCGCGATTGCTGACAAGCGCGTTG
>CAZUSU010000017.1:0-31131 GCA_964623315.1 uncultured Gammaproteobacteria bacterium
TGTATGTCCCCATTTAGAAAAATCGGCAAATTTACCTTTGTCCCTCCTGATAAGATGGATGAATTTTTAAAACCAGTTGCTCCGGCTCCTTCACCTGCAGAAGCTCCCCGTACCCCTAGTTCCGGCGACCCGTTTTCACATGTCAACGCTGTTGAAATGAATAGGCTTAACTTACGACAGATGGAAGTCATCGGGTCTCCGGAAGCGCAGATTTTGATTGATGATGTTATTGATGGGGCAATTGACATCACCAATCCTGCAGGACGTAAAACATTTGTAAAAACATGGCTGCGAGAGTGTCCCACTCTACCGCCTCCGTGTGTTTTAAAGGATAAGCAAGGGACAATCCTTCCAAATCAAAAAAGTTTAGCAAACGTTGACTTTTCTAAAAGTGATTTCTGGTACCTCATTAAACTTTACAACAAAGAACTCATCTCAAATCTTGACAAGGATAAACCTCTACATCTCATCCCTGACTGGAAAACCTCTAAAACACTCCTTGTGGATGATTGGCAAGAAGGTGATTCCGATAACACACAATTTCAACAAACAAAATCAGAACTTCTTAAAACCCTTCTGGGCACCGATGGCTCTGTTGTTAAGATCAAACGTGAGGACCTTGATTCAGCCCTCTGGATTGGTGTAGACCCTTCGAGCAAACAGAAAACTCAAAAACACCACGACCTCATCCAAAAACTCGGCCTTGACCCTGCTCACTGCACCTTCCGTTGCATCACTCAATCAGAATACGCGCGCCTTGCGAAAGTAAACAACTGGGGGACCAAACAACTCTTCACCAATTTTGATGGGCACTCTGTCGTGGACGATGACGTCTACGGTTTGTTCGGCGGTGGTGTTTCCTCTGGCGGGCCTTCGGACGTCTACTACCCTTGGCGTGGTTCTGCGGGTGGGGACTTAGCCGTGCGTCTCGTCCTTGAGTGCGACAAATGAAATGGATTGTGGTTTGGCCTATTAAAGTTTAATGTGTCTATTAAACTCCGCCCCTTTTGATTTTAACTTCTCAACCCACGCAACATTATCCGCATACCACTGAATTTTTGCGCGCAAACCTTCTTCAAATTTTTCGCGTGGATATTTTGGTTCCCATCCGAGACTCTTCATCTTGGTTGCATCAATGCCGTAGCGGCGGTCGTGCCCCGGCCTGTCCTGCACCGTCACGGTCAAATCCGCCGGCTTGTCCAAAATTTCCAGCAGAATTTTCACCACTTCCACATTTGACCGTTCATTATCTGCGCCAATGTTATATACTTCACCGGCCACACCTTTTTGCAAGAGCAAATCAATGGCACTGCAATGGTCATTCACCTGAATCCAATCGCGCACATATAATCCGTCGCCGTAAATGGGAATTTTTTCGTTGCGCAAGGCCTTTGAAATCGCCTGCGGAATAAATTTTTCCGGAAATTGATACGGGCCGTAGTTGTTACTGCAATGCGTCACAATAATGGGCGTGCCAAACGTCTGAAAATAAGAACGACAAATTAAATCGCCGCCGGCTTTGCACGCCGCATACGGCATGTTGGGCGCGAACGCTGTTTCTTCGTGAAACAATCGGTCTTCATCTAACCCCAACGCGCCAAAAACTTCATCGGTCGAAATTTGGATATATAATGGAACATTAAATTTCTTCGTCGCCTCTGCCAAAACCTGCGGCCCCATCACATTTGCAAATACAAAATCGCGCAGACCCTCATGTATGGAACGGTCCACGTGCGTTTCGGCGGCAAAATTGACCATCGCGTCCGGCCGCCACTGTTCAATAATTTCAGACATTTGCGCCGCAGACGCAATATCGGCCTGCTGGAAAATATGCCGCGCGGCTGGCAAGTCCGACACATTATCCAAATTTCCGGCGTACGTTAATTTGTCCACGTTCACGATTTTCAAATCCGGATACTTTGCAAGCATCCATCGCACAAAATTTGACCCAATAAATCCGGCGCCGCCACAGACCAATAACGTACGCATAATGAACACACTGTAGCAATTTATCTTCCCTTGATCAACTCCCCTTTTTGATCTATACTAATTTCCATGAAAATGGACGAATTAAAAATCGGCGTCAAAACTTTAGTGTGCAACGTGCGTAATCTGTGGCGAACCGACCAAATGTTCGCCGACCGCCGGCTCGGGTATGACGAATTAAATATCCACGGCATCGGCGGCATGGTGGCGCGCGCGGCGTATCCCCTCTTGATCGCACCGGCAGAACACCACGCACCCATCAACGCTCATGAAGCAAAAATTTATTCCCAAAACGGCGAGGACGGAATTTTGATGTATATTTTTTCTAAAATCGGAGTGAAACATTTTACGTTTGTGGAATTTGGCGGGAGTGATGGCCGTGAATGCAACAGCGCAAATTTTGCGCTACATTTTGGGTGGCGCGGATTATTTATTGAGGGCGATAAAAAAAGTCATGAACGCGCTAAACAATTTTATAAATTGCATTTGCTTGGCCCCACCCTGCGCAATGTAACACTCATGAACGACATGGTTACTCCGGACAACATAAACGAACTGCTAAAAAAAGGCAATTACACCGGCGAAATTGATCTGTTATCCGTTGACATTGATAGCAACGACTACTGGGTGTGGCGTGCGATCACTGCGGCGAATCCCCGCGTAGCCGTGGTAGAGGTAAACACGTCTTTTGGGCCTCACGAATCCGTCACCATTCCCTACGATAGAGCGTTCCAGCGATTCGCGCATGAGTCGCATGGATTTTATCACGGCATGTCACTGGCCGCGGCCGCAAAGTTAGGCACGGAAAAAGGATACACGTTCGTTGGCTGTGATTCGTGTGGTGTCAATGCGTTTTTTGTGCGTAACGATCTGGCGGCCGGCGTTTTTGAACCGGTGGCGCCGGCGGTGGCATTTTATCCGATGTGGCATCGCACGCGTGGACGCACGTGGCAGGAACAATTTGATCTAATTAAAAATTTACCGATGACGCGCGTATAGTGCCCACGCGGCCAGCGTTTGACCGTCAAAAATTTCTCCGCGCGCAATCATTTCATCAATTTCTTGTGCTGTTTTTTGCACTAATGACATGTGCTCTGTCGGCTCCAAATCACGCGGCACCGGCGTTAAATGTTCCGCCAAAAACACGTGGCATACTTCGTGAATTACACCACTGCACGGATTAAGCGTCCCGAGGGGAATCAGGCGTCCGGCTTTAAAACCGGCCTCCTCTGCTAACTCTGCAATGGCCGCTTCTGCCGGTGTCTGTCCTTTTTTTATGGCGCCACCGGGAAATTCATAACTAAAGGTATTCGGCAAACAGCGATATGAATGGACCATGGTCAGCGAGCCGTCGGCATGACGGGGTAGAATATACACGGAACCGGGTGTTTCCAAATAATAATATTTGCCGCGAGCTCCCGTTTCTGTTTCAAAATCAAATTTTTTATATTCGTGCCACGGCGTTTTTAGAATCACCTCTTCGTTACTGCGCTTCCAACTCACAGCGCTAATTTGATAAGTGAGGCGGTTTCTAGTAATTGCTCTGCCGTTGTTGTCTGGCTTGACCAATGTACTAATCCGTCGCCGCTCCAGCGCGGAATGACATGCACATGAGCGTGCATGATGATTTGCCCTGCCGCCGGACCGGTATTAATACCGATATTAAAACCGTCAGCCTCAAGCGCCGCCATGAGCGCAACTCCCATGCGCGGCGCCAATTGCATAATGTGCGCAAGCGTATCATCATCACTGTCTATAATATCGTGCACATGTTTTTTTGGCACAATAAGCAGATGCCCGCGACTGATGGGATGGATATCCAAAAACACCACGGCAGTATCATCCTCCCACACCCGCGTGGATGGAATTTCATTTGCGATTATTTTACAAAAAATGCATTCCATAAGTTTTTATCGGTGGGGTTTGGTCAGTAAGGCCCCAACGGCCGATGATCCCCACACCATTAACAATACCCAAAGAGGCACCAAGCCGTCAACAAACTGCGGGCGCCACCATTCCAATGCCATTGCCCCTGCAAAAGAAAATCCGGCACTCCAGCTCATAACCGAGAAAAAAAAGTTTTGCATACTTGCCTATTAATAATAACGCAAACGCACTTCGCGCACCAACCAGCGCGTGTCTGCAGAGGGGGGAAATACAAAAACGATGCGACGGGCGCCACGCTCCTCAACAAAAAACTTGGCCATATCAAATGATTGTGTCCACTCCATCCACCCGTCATTTCTGAACGGTGCGGGAGTCACCGCGGTGGTTATATTTGTTTCCGGCCCCCTCCCCGTTCTATAGCCCATCTGTATTGCGGTAAAAACTGATAATTTTTTTTCCGGTCGCGCTACCAGCGTAATTTCAATTTTTTTATTTATGTGCCGCGGCACAAATAACAGATATACCGGCGACGCCGTTATGGGACGCACCACCTTGCCAGCATATTTTTCTGGTGCTCCCGTTCTGTCCGATGGAGTAAAATCATTAAAGGTCTTTGTGGGGCCGTTCGGATAAAATGTATCCGTGGTCACGGTATGCAATACCAGCGCAATGAATAGCGGGGCGCTACCGCATAACACTGCACACATGCCCACGAATAATTTATTGCGTAATAAAAATTTCATAAAGCGTATGAGGACCAAACAGCTCGCGTGGCACGGCGCGCACCTTGTGATAGGCGAGCCATCTCTCGTCATTTTTATTGAGCGACTCAATAAAGGCCCACACCGGCACATCGCGTTCCTTCAGCTCACGCGCCGCTGATACCGCACGCACCTCACGGGGAAACGGTTGTAAAACGGCGCGTTGCGCAAAAAAATGTTTGTCCCACGCGCGCACCGCAAGAACGGCGTTTGGCGGAACTTTTTGTAGCACCGCGGCAACTGTCAGACGCGCAGTACGCACTTCGCGCCCTACCTGCCAGAGTCCATCAGCACCCACAACAGCACGAAGGATTCCCGCAACCACGACGCACACTAAAAATATTCGCACGGCACGGCGCTCGTTCCAATGAAAATACGATGTTGCCGCCAATAATAGCACTGCCGCAAATGGCAGACGAAACACCAGATGTGGCAACCAATACCGCACATACGATGCGCCGAGCGTGATGGCGCTCGGGTCAGCCGGATTATCCGAAAATTGCCAGCTTCCATACAATACGAACAGCCACATACTTGCCGGTACCACCACGGTGAGATACGCCAAAACGAGGCGATCAATTTTTTTGTGGCGAATCGCCTGATACACCCACCAGATAAGTCCGGTCGTTGAAACAATCACCCACGGCGCAAATAGCCACACAATAAATTTTGATACGTTTAAAAATGTTACCGCAAGATGTATGCCGAACGGAAAAAATAAATTACCCTGCAAAAATTGATAGCCGCCCGGTACCGCGCCAAAAAATCTAACCAAAAAAAATATAATTGCACCCAGCACCACTGCTCCGCCCACTTTGCACGCCGCGCGACGAAGGGCGAGATCGCCCCACACCGCCGCCGATAGCGCACACAGCCCGAATAATACCATCGCTTCCGGTGGACGTATGGCAATGGCCGCGAGAGCGCCAACAACAGCGAGTGCCGCCATGGCGCCCGTTCGGTGCAACCACCAATGCCACGCCGCCGCCACCGCAATGATAGTAAAATCAAGCACGACCATATTTGGAAACAATCCCCGCACGGAGTAATACAAAACAGCCGGCTGAAATAAAAAAAGCCAGAAGGAAATCGCGGCAATCGATTCGCCAAAAATATGCCGGCAAACGTACCACCAAGCGAGCGACGCCACCGCAGTAAAAAAAACGGTGAGATACATAAGCGACCAATCACCGAGGAGGCCAGAAATAGTTCCGTATATAATGGGGATGCCAATAAATCCGCTCGGCGCAACGCCGCGGGCCGTTGGAACGGTACTGCGCGCAAATAACGGATATGCGTCGGGATGCGGAGTGGCGACGGGCACAAATAGTTCTGCGCTCTTGCTCCATGTCTGCGCAAATAATTTATTGGCCGATTCATCCGGTGAATTCACCCCACGATAAAAAGTAAAAATAAAGGCACTGCATACAATAAAAAAAATTCCCCCTCCCCATAAAATTTGTTTAGGGGCTATCATATCCCATGAAAAAATAAACTGATTATGGCAAAAATAATTGCCGCGCCAAAAATCCACGAAGCGGCGGCGAACAGCCACACGCTCTCCAAAGATAAGCCAAGCAATACCACACATACGGCGACGCACTGCAGAAGCATTTTAATTTTTCCCCATAAATTTGCTTGCGGCACTTTGCCGAGCGCGCGCACCACGGTTGCGGTAATCATAAAAATAATTTCCAGCGCAATAACCATGAGACCGACATAGTAATTAATATAGCGCATCACCAATAACACCACCATGGAACCAATCAGTAATTTATCAGCGACCGGATCCATCATTTTTCCGAAATCCGTAATCTGATTTCTGGTGCGCGCGAGCGAGCCATCAATGGCGTCGGTAAACGCCGCAAACAAAAAAAGCGGAATGCCGATGCGATACCAGTGCAAATAATTTACGTACACCACCAACGGCACCAAAACAAGACGCAGTAGGGTAAAAAAATTTGGCTTTACCCAATGTGGTATCATCCACAAAATGAGCTTGTCCAGCAGTTTGTCGTGCAAATAAATTTCTTCGGCGTGCATGTAATGGGTGCGTGGTGCGTTCATATGTGTTAGAGTATCAGTATAATGATGTCCGAACTTAATCGCAACCAGCTTGCTTTTTTGATAGTTACTGCGTGTATTGCCGCTGGTGCGGGCGCGGTGTGGTATTTTGTATTTGGTTGGCCCGTCTTTACGTTTCCCCTTTGGGAACCGTTTGCCGCGGCCGGTGGTACTGTGGGGGTCGGTAGCCCATGGCATATCGTCGGCTGGCGTGAAATTATTATCGCAACCGCGCTGGTTACTGCGGCGGGTATCGCCCAAGTAACGCGCGCTCGCGGGGGCTCTGTCGTGCTCGCGGTGGCGATTGGTTGGCTCTTGTCCCTCAATGCGCGGGTGTTTCCGCTGGGCTACGGTTATGATATTTTTGTGCACGACGCTACCGTACGCGCATGGATTGAATACGGTGCCATTGCGCCACGTTCTTTTTTATATGCCGGCTATTACGCGATTATTTCTGCGCTGGCGCCATTGCTATCCTTGCGGCCCATCGTGGTAATGAGTTGGTTCGTTCCAATAATGGGCGCTTTAATAATTGCCGCATCCGTGCGACAGGAAAAAAAATCGTGGCCAACGCTCGTGGCTGTTGGCATACTATTTCCGGCGCTTTTTACCACCGCAACACCACAAGCATTGGGCCATCTACTTCTCTTGGGGTACGCAATGCTCACGTGGCAGAGAACCCTACCGTGGTATACGCAGGTGCTCATTGTCGCCGGCATTTCTATTATTCATCCGTTAAGCGGAATACCGGCCTTGGCGCTCTCTTTAGGCACACTGACGCATCGGCTAGGCATCGTGCTTGTGCCCGCCACATTGCTGTTGCTATTTTCTCCCACAAAAACTTTTTTTGCGTTACCGCAAATTTTTCTATCCGACAAAGTTTTTTTTAATCCGTTCATCATCCATCAATTACTGCAATACTGGATCGTCCTTGCGATGATTATTTTTATTTCTGCCACATTATTTGGCTGGTGGACATTTAAAAATAACAACGCGGTACGCGAGCGCATGATCAGCGCTCTTGCCGTGGTTGCGAGCGGCGTTCCCCTATTATTCATAACAACGCGCGATGTCATTGCATACGAACAAAACGCCTTTGCCCTGCGCCTTTTTTTGGCCGGTGCGCTTATTGCGACGCCAATTACTGCGCGCGGTATTACTGCGCTGTGGGAAAGGACAAAACAGTTGCGCACCACCGGCGTAGGGTGGTTCATCAGTTGCGTCGTGCTGATTATGGCGAGCTGGTACAATGCGCATGAGCCATGGAACACGGCGGCCCGCACCAGCGGGCGTGTGGTTACGCCAACTGATTTTAACATTGTTCGCGCCATTGATGCGGATGCTGGTGGTATACCCTACATCGTTCTCGCTGATCAGATATCCTCTGCGGCCGCGCTCCATGAATTTGGATTTACCAAAAGGCGCTTGCAGGCGCGACCGGAATTTTTTTATCCCATTCCCACCGGTGGCACATTATATACCGATTTTTTTCTACCGAGCATGTACAACGGCATAACGCGTGAACGGCTTGTCGGTGCGGCCGCTTTTGCCGGCGTAAAACGAGTGTATATTATTTTAAAACCGTATTGGATCACCACGGCCACGCAAAAAAACACCTTAAAGCAAAACACCTCCCGCTCTTTTGAAGTGGAAGGTGTTTTGGTTGGTCGCTTTGACACTCCGTCGCAGACGTGATTACGGCTTTGCCGGCGCGGTCCATTCGTACCTATTTTTGTTTACTTTAACCGGCTGGGGATTGGTCGGGCTGTAATTATTTTTGATTTCAAGCCCATCATGGTAGCCGTCGCCATCCGTATCAAACATCGTCGGATTCGTTTTGTACAGATACAACTCGCGATAGTCCGAGATGCCATCGCCGTCTGAATCCACGGTCGTCGGATTGGTCATGAACAGCACCACTTCATCCGTGTCACTCAAGCCATCGCCGTCCGTATCTTTCATCAAGTCATCGGTACCCAATTTCTTTTCTGCTTCTGCAGGAATTGAGTCAGAATCCGTGTCTTGCTTTGCGGCGTTCAAGTTGAAATCGTAAATATAGATGCGGCTGTCCGTGCGCACTTCATCCCACGCCACGCGCGTACCGGAAATGGTGACGTGCGACTGGTTTGATTTCTTGAACGGCATGGCGATATCTTCCAACGTTGCCAAATTCAATATGTGCACCACAGCCGGCGAGCCGCTTACGGCAGAGCCGATGTACGCAACGCGGCCTTCGCTCATGGCGAGCTGTGTTTCTATAAGTGCGTTGGACGTGATTTGCTCGGCGTTGCCTGCAGTAAACGAATAACGCCACAGATCGTATTGGCCGGTGCCGTTTGCGTGCAACGTTTTTGCGCTCCACACGAGTTGCGTCGGTGAAATGGCAAGCGAGCCGTTCGTAACCTTCACATTAATATTTTTTGCAACGGTCGTAACCCCTTGCGTGGTCAAATTATACGCAACCAAATTCCACGGACCGCCGTTCATACACAAGCGGTACGCTTGAGAGCTACATTGAGCAGAACTTTCAAACCACGCCACATAGTTACCGGCAATAACCGGCGCTGACATCACTTTGCCCGCGGCAAGCGTCTGCACATTTGGCGCGCTGTGGTCGTAAAATTTAATTTGGGCGCCACCTTGATCGCTGTTGGCTTCTGCCCATACCACACGCGTACCGTCTACAGACGGACGCGTCACTTCGTTCATGGTGTCTTGCACAATAAACGTTTGGTACGAATAGCGTTCAAACAAGCTAATGGTCCACTTATTTTTTTGCGTGTCATTCCACGCCACATAATTATTGGAGATCGCCGGTTCGGCAATGGACGAAAGTGACGAATTAATCGTAATCTTTGCGTCTTTTCCCGTCGCGAGGTCAGTCACATAAAGATATTTTGACTGGCCGGCGTTTTCCCAAAGAGAAATAAACGCCATAAAATCGTTGGACAGTACCGGTTTTGCAACCGGACCGTTATACCATTTGGCCTCTGACGCATACGTGTACACCGCACCGGCCACTGCCGTTTCCGGCTGGGCCGCACGCTGTACCATACCCCAAGAACCCCCAATCACCGCCACGGCGACGAGAGCAAGCGCAACAATGCGCGTATTCGGACGTTGGATAATGGTCATATTTTGGCTTAAATAAGAGATAATTATGTGGCGTCCCTCCTTAATAATGGGTGAGGAACCTCATAAGATATCAGAAACAGGCGAATTTGTCAATGGCCTTTCTTTGACAAAAGCATATTTACACACTACTGTGCTATCAACAACACCAAGGAGGTAACGATGAGCTCTATCCAGCGGTTCTACGATCTCGGAGCGACGATGGGTCTGCTCGGTGCAACTCATGCACCTGATCACAATCCATTCCTGCCGAATCGTCGGCCTTCTCTCAAGGAAACGGTAAAAATCGTACATAAGTTCACCGGATCCAGCATGGTGGTCATCGCCGCAGAACATGAGCCCGTGCGTGTACTCGGTTTCTCGCAACAGGAGCGGCACGCACTGATGCTGACGCTGAAGCCGCCGCATTATTACGCCTACTGCCTGCGGGAACCGAGCTGTGGCGTCTTCGTTGAAGCTCATTTCATGGACGCAAACGATGTGCGCACCATCTGTATGCCGGTGTGCGACCACCCCGTCATTGGCGTGCAACTTGTTGATGACCAAAATCGCGTACTCGGGTTTGGCGCACTGCGCGCAACGCCGGATCGGCTGTGCGGGATGGGCAGTGTTATTTCTGCGCTGTTTGAGCATCTCGGGCAGTATGCTGATGTGATGAAAAAGATGCGCCACATCCACTTTCACTTGAGCGCAGGTCGTGGACCGTGCTGTATCATGAACATGTCGGAACGGCGGCGCGTGGTGCATGACAAACTGCACGATGTCGGATACTACGCTTTTCGGGATGACGATATTGAGACGGATAAAGGCTTTGACATGCTCAATGTGCTCGCGATAGAAATCAAACGGCACGAGGAGCGGGTGTCGGCATCGTTCACCGTAAACTCGCGCGACCGTGACTGCACGGTGTGCTGTGCCAAACACGCGGGCATGCCGTACTACAGCGCAGAGGACGAACGCTACAACATGGCGGTTTTCGGTAGCGACATGAAACTCCCTGTTCGGAAAAGGTGGTGAACGGGTAGTGACCAAGGCGGCTGTGCAACACGCGCGGCCGCTCATTTTTTATTTTCTTGACAACAAAAAACCAGATGATATAATCCGTTCATAATTCATTTTCATCATTTTCCTATGGAGGGTATGTTACAAAACAACGCGCTCGTCGCTCCGTTTCCCAACAGTCCGTTTGAAGAATTTGTTATCGGTACGTTGCAATTGTTTGTCGGAAAATTTAAAGAGATAGATAGCAGGTTTGATGGTGTGGACAGCAGGTTTGATGGTGTGGATAGCAGATTTGATGCTGTGGATAGCAGGTTCGATGCTGTGGACAGAAGGTTTGATGGTGTGGATGAAAAATTCCTTAGTATTGACGCTGAATTCAAATCCGTTCACCATTCCATCGCTGATCTATGCGAGTCCGTTCGTTTCATTGCTGATCGCATGGTAACAAAGGATGAACTCAAGGCAGAGTTTGACGTGCGGCTCAAAGATATGGTTACCAAACAAGATCTTGCCGCTACCGAATATCGCATAAAAGATTACGTGGATAAACGCGACGCACAATATAAACACGAAATCACCGCATCACTTAGAAAGGAATTTGCACGCTGATTGTTTTGCGCTCGTTGGTGGTGGCGGTGTTAAACGATAGTTCTGTTGCGGCAAGTAACAACATCTTGTTTGGCTCGCCACCGTATTTGGTATCGCCCACCAGCGGATGCCCGATGTGCGCAAGTTGTGCGCGAATCTGATGCGGTCTACCGGTTTTGAGTTTAATTTTTATGAGCGCGCGTGCGCCGTGTTTTGCTGTCACTTCATACATAAGTTCTGCGCGCAGAGCCCCGCGCGTTTCGCGATCAAAAACAGTCACTTTATTTTTTATCGCGTCCTTACGAATCCAATGCACCAGTGTTGCCGCACGCGGGTGGGGCACGCCAGCAACCATTGCGTGATATATTTTTTCAATCGTGTGATTGCGAAACTGTTCGGACAGTCGCGCCGCGCCTTTGCTTGTTTTTGCAAACAGCACAATCCCCTGTACCGGCCGATCCAAACGATGCAGTAGTCCTAAAAAAATATTACCCGTTTTTTTGTCCCGCGCTTTTAAAAAATTTTTTACCTCATCCATGAGGCACGCGTCGCCCGTTGCGTCTCCCTGTACCAACACCTCTGCCGGCTTATAAACAGCGATCAGATGGTTGTCTTCGTATAACACCGTTAACACCGACATACTCACGACGCCCGCCACCGCGCAAAAATGCCGCAGGGCAACAGCCGGTCATCGTGCGCATGCTGAACCGCCAGCTCACCACATTCAGAAACGCCGTATGACGGCAGTAGTGCGTTGACATTGTTCAGATACGCGAGCGGCGAGTAGCCGGCAGCGTACCCGTTGATCAAAAAAAATAGCGGGTGCGGAGTGAGCAACTGTTTGCACAGATGAAGGAGCGGGAGCAAATGTTGTTCAATTTTCCACAATTCACTTTTTGCGCCGTGGCCAAACGCCGGCGGGTCCAACATAATGGCGTCATAACGACTGCCGCGCCGTAACTCGCGTGTCACTAACGCGCGCGCGTCTTCCACGATCCAGCGGATCGGTTTTTTTGCCAGTCCGGACAACGCGGCGTTTTCGCGCGCCCACGTGACGGCTACTTTTGAACTGTCCACATGACAAACGGCGGCGCCGGCCGCCGCTGAAACCAGCGATGCCGCACCGGTGTATCCAAACAGATTCAACACTTTTGGCTGTGCGCCACCCTGCACCGCACGCGCAATAACTGCGCGTATCCATTCCCAATTTTCTTGTTGTTCGGGAAATAATCCCACGTGCTTAAACGCCGTTGGTTTGATCCATAATTTTAATCCGCCGAAATGTATCTGCCAACGCAATGGCATTTTTGGCGGCAGACGCCATTCACCATCACGACTGGAACGCACATACACGGCCTGCGCGCGCGTCCACATGCTTGGTTCGCGTTTATTCCACAACGCTTGCGGATCCGGACGCGAAGCAATAACCGTTCCAAACCGTTCAAGTTTGAGACCGTCGCCGCTGTCCAGCAATTCGTAATCAGTTGATGTCCTTGTGATGGCTAATAGGGTGTTCATACAAATTTTCAAATGTGGTGATCATGTTTTCCGATGGAAGTTGCGTTTTGCGCGCCGTTACTTCTGCTCGCTGTGCCATGAGCCATGTCAGATGCTGTCTCCACGCCTGCTCATGGGGAGCAACCACATAACCGGCAGAGGCGTGACGAACAAATTCCGCCGCACCGCCCACGTCTGACACCGACACCGGTCTGCCAACCGCAAGCGCTTCCACAATAACGTGCGGCGCGTTTTCATACAAGAGCGATGGCACCACTACAATATCGGCGACGCGCATAAGTGTGCTGATACGCCCATGCGGCAGAGCTCCCAACAGATGTATTGCCGGCGTCACGGCAGAAAGCGTCTCTGCCAACGGCAGATCCGCACCAGAACCAACGATCAACAGTTCAACGTTATCGCGCGGATGTCCGGCGCGCCATTCGCTGAACAAACGAATGAGCATCAGCACGCCTTTGGCGCGCTCAATTTGACCGACGAATAACAAAGTGAACGCCTCACGTTTTTTATGCGCCGCCGACGGCGTGGCCACCAGTGGCATGATATGACGAACCACGGACAGCCGACTTTGACGAAAATAATTTCGCGTGCGATGATATTTTAATAACCATTCCGATGGCGCCGTAACCACTGCCGGACTTCCCCATAGCACGCGCTGTACCACCCCGTACCACCGCGTCAAAAATCCGGCGTTGATAAAATCATGTTCTTCCCCCACCAGCAAACGACCGGACGGAATAATTAGTTGAATGTCATGAAGGGTGTGCACGTGGCGAACACCCATGGCGCGCAGTACCAGTGGAATTAAAAAACTGCTCCCAAATAAATTGTGTGTGTGCACCACCGCCGGCCGTATGCGCTGAACCACCCGCCACACCGAAACGGCATAAAAAATATTTTTAAGGCACCACAAAAAATGCGCGGCGCGCGACACCGTGCTTCGCCCGCAAACATCACCAGAAAAATATCCGGCCCAGTGAAACAGCCGATGCACGGTAATGCCGCCTTCACTGCGCCGCATACTTCCCCACTGCACGTCACGCCACGGCGCCGTTGTTACCACATGAACGTCATGGCCCCGCCGTGCCAAACCGTACGCCAACTGTTCCACCACGCGTTCGGCGCCGCCGCGCGCGTAGGGTGCAAACAAAGTTGTCATAATCATGATACGCATGCCGTACAGTATATCACCCTGTGAATTAACTGTGCATGAAATGCTTTCGGTAATTTGCGTAGCGCGGTAACATGTCTGCACTCCCCGGACATTTACCTGTATGTCTGACCTGATTGGCAAAATCCCTCCGCACAACGACGAGGCCGAGCAGTCGCTCCTCGGCGCCATTTTAATTGACAAAGAGGCCATCTTTAAAGTGAGCGACATTTTACAGCCGGACGATTTTTATCGCGAAGCGCATCGGCTCATTTATGAAGCATGCTCCGAACTGTGTGCCAAGCATGAACCGATTGATCTGTTGTCCATGGCAAACCGCTTGAAAGACAAACAACAGCTGGAATTAATTGGTGGTCAATCGTTTCTGGCGACACTCACTCACACCGTGCCCACCGCGGCGCACGTATTCAACTATGCGCAAATTGTGCATCGTAAAGGTGTACTGCGCCGGTTATTAAAAGCGTCAGAGCACATCTCCAAAATTGCATTTGACGAAGCAGATGAGCTGGAAGAAATTTTGGACAAGGCCCAGCAGGAGGTGTTTGGCGTGTCCACGTCATTTGCGTCCGCGCAATTCACCCCCATCCGCAACGTACTTGACGCAGCGTTTGACCGCATTGATGAACTCCATCGTGAACGGGGAAAATTGCGCGGCATTCCCACCGGATTTACACAACTGGATAATCTGCTTGCCGGTCTGCAAAAATCAGATCTCATAGTGGTGGCCGCGCGTCCGTCTGTGGGTAAAACCAGTTTTGTGTTGGATATTGCGCGTATTGCCGCCACCAAACACAATGTGCCGGTCGGAATTTTTTCTTTAGAAATGTCCAAAGAGCAACTAGTGGATCGCCTGTTGTGCGCCGAAGCGAACATTGATTTGTGGCGTTTGCGCACCGGACACCTTGCCGAGCGCGAGGGGTCGGACGATTTTGCGCGCATCGGACACGCCATGGGCGTGCTTGCCGAAGCGAATTTATACATTGATGATTCGGCCAGTTTAAACATCACGCAAATTCGCACCAAAGCGCGCCGCCTACAAATGGAAAAAGGGTTGGGGCTGGTGATCGTGGATTATTTGCAACTGATGGAATCCAAAGCCGGCGGCAATTCGGATAATCGTGTGCAAGAGGTGGCAGAAATTACCCGCGGATTAAAAGCGCTTGCGCGTGAATTAAATGTGCCCGTCGTTGCATTGTCGCAACTTTCGCGCGCAGTGGAAATGAGCAAACCGGCGATCCCCAAATTGGCGCATCTGCGCGAAAGCGGCAGTATTGAACAGGACGCGGACATCGTGATGTTTATTTATCGCAAAGCGGCGGATCGCAACTATCGCAAAGATGAAATTCCGCCGGACGAACGCAACATCGCGGAAATTCACATTGCCAAACATCGCAACGGCCCCACGGGCGAAATCAAACTGTTCTTTAATGAGGCGACGGCGAATTTTAGGAATTTGGACACCTCACGGGCGCAATAGCAACAGTGCAAAATAGGTGCACGTGTCGTCGCGTTCCTGCGACGCGACGCACTCACTCTCGGCGTTGCACATTTTTTGCTTCGCAAAAAATACCAAGCGTGCAACGCCTCCGAGAGTCACCTATTTTGCACTGTTGCTGATCGTCTTTTTTTATCGTCGCAAGAGCGATAAAAACTGGCACCGCGGTGCGCACTTGTCAGCGCCTGCCGTACGTTCTACAATGCCTGCAACAAACACCCTATGTTTCAAAAACTCAAACAGTTCAAGGACATGCGCGATAAAGCCAAAACACTCCACGACAAACTGGCGAAAGAAGTGGTGGAGGGGTCGGCCGGATTTGGCAAGGTGAAAATTAAAATGAACGGCGCGCAAACCGTGCTGTCGTGTACCATAGATGACGGCCTTATGGAGGCGGGTGGCGGACGCAAATTGGAAGGGTTGGTCGTGGAAGCCGTCAACGACACGGTCAAAAAGTGCCATCGCGCCATGGCAGAAAAAATGCGCGGTGAAAATGGTTTGGATCTGCCGAAATTTTAAATGATTACGCCGCCGATTGCACAACTCATCGCCGCGTTTGAACGGCTCCCCGGTGTTGGCCCTAAAACAGCCGAACGATTTGCAATGTACTTATTAAAAAGCGGTCGCGGAGAAACGACGCGCCTCACGCGCGCGCTGGACGAGCTTTTGCGCACCGTCACGTCATGCAGTGTGTGCCACAACTTTACCGTGGCGTCCCCGTGCGAACGTTGCACGGATCTGCGGCGCGACCAAAAATTGTTATGCGTGGTTGCCGAACCGACGGACATTGAACCGATTGAGGCGACCGGTATTTTTAAAGGACGGTATCACGTCCTGCGCGGTCTCATAGATCCGGTGCGTGATGAACAGCCGACGCATTTAAAAATTGACGAACTGGTGACCCGCGTCAAAAATGACACCGCACTAGCGGAAATTATTTTTGCCCTTTCACCTACCATTGAGGGTGAAACCACGATGAGGTATATTGCCGACCGATTAGCCCGCCCACACCTGACCATCACCCGCCTTGCCACCGGCTTGCCCGCCGGCGCTCTAGTGGAGTATGCAGATGAAGTGACGCTCGGTAGCGCACTAAAAGCGCGGCAAAAACTTTGATAGCCAGAACTGCATGGCCTCGGTGATATTTGACAGGCACAACCATAGTTGATAGTATATTCCCACTATGATCGCCATTATTGAAACGGGCGGGAAGCAATATCTCGTCAGTCCGGAACAAAAAATTAAAGTGGAAAAATTGGCCGGTGCAGAAAACGATTCATTCAGTTTTGACCGCGTCCTGCTGGTGGCCGAAGAAGACGGCACCAGCGTAACGATTGGCGCGCCCACGGTGCCACAAAAAGTTGCCGTTGCTACCATCACGGCACAGAAGCGCGACCGCAAAATTATGGTGCGCAAATTCAAAAGCAAGGTGCGCTATCGGCGCACAGCCGGCCACCGCCAGCATCACACCTATCTCACGGTCAACGCGATTCAGTAATTTTTACGACGTCGCCCAATTTGATGCCGAGCCGGTCAACGGTTCCGGCAGAAACTTCCACCACCCAATCAGCACGATCCCGCGGATAATAACGCGGGATTTTTGATTCGTCTTTTTCCACGATTGGCGGCACGCGCGCGGCAATATCAATAATGCGACCATCGCGAATCCACACAATATCAATCGGATATTTCATACCGACCATCCAAAATGCCGTGCGCGAAGGTTCAGAAAATAAAAAAATCATCGCCTCGTCTGGCGCCAATGTTTTTGTCCCTGAAAGTCCGCGATTGCGTTTATATTCCGTATCAGCGACGCGCGCCACAAACAGATCGCCGCCCATGGACACCATCACGCGCTCGTACGAACGATGGCCAATTAATAAACCGGCCCACGAAACGCCAATGATAATAATGATGAGCAGTGCAACGCTACCGGACACCGATCGTTTATGAAATAATTTCATATTACTCTAACGGGTGGCGCGCCGAAAGTAGTGCGCCGACCAACCACACGCTCACACATAATACCACTAATAAAACCATTTTGCCCGCCGTTGGCAGAATAAGCGCAAGCACTCCACTCATGGCGCCAACCAACCAATAACCACCGACAATTACCGGCGTTGGCACGCTTGCACGCTGGAGCAAATGGTGTAAATGCAGACGGTCACCGACAAACGGCGAACGCCCCCGCCACACGCGCGTGACCATGACCCGCACCAGATCAAAAACCGGAATTGCCATAACGATGAGCGTCGTTGCAATTTTACTGCCGCTTAAAATTGCCAATAGTCCCAGCAAAAAACCGGCAAGCAGGGATCCGCTTTCGCCTAAAAATGCGCGCGCCGGCGGCACATTAAAAAATAAAAATCCCAGATATGCCGCGGCAACAATAAGCGCCGCCGCGCCAACTGACGGCTCCCAAAATTTATCCGTTTGCGTTAATCCAAAAATGGTCAGGGCGCCAATAACGGTCATGCCGGACGCGATGCCATCAAGACCGTCAAGCAGTTTTGTACTGTACATCATTCCCATGAGCCAGCCAAACGTGAGAAGCAGAGAAGCACCGGCGGTGGGAATCAAAAAAACACCACCCGCAGGATTCGTAATCGCGTGAATAGTAAAATCGCTTGCGAGCAATATGACGGCCGCAATAAGGGGAAAAAATATTTGTATCGCCGGATGTAATTGAAATCTATCGTCAAAATAGCCTCCCAAGACCAGCAGTCCGATTGCCCAGACGAGCGCGTACCATTGCTCTGTAGAAAGTTGCGGCAAAAGCTGTGGCGAAAATATGCTGATAAATAAAAATCCACACACCGTGGCAACGGTAATTGCCATGCCACCAACCAATGGCATCGGCCGTTCATGTTTTTTACGCGACGCGGTGTGGGGCGTATCAATTAATTTTAAGCGGTGTGCCAATGGCATAAGCCCTCGTGTCGCAAAAGCGGCTACCGCCGTAACCGCAAAAAAAATGACCCACATATACCCCATAGACCCTACGCACTTGGCGCGGCGGCACGAACATGTGCGCCGCTTTCATCAATCACAATCGTGTCGCGTCGCTGTACCTGATTTTGCAACAATAAACCGGCAACGGCATTTTCCACCTGATCCTGCATGATGCGGCGCAAGGGACGCACTCCAAATTCCGGATCATACCCATCAGCGGCAAGTTTCAGGAGTGCGCCGTCGGTAACTTCAAGCACAATGCCGCGCTCTTCCAATTTTTTTGCAATGCCACGCACCATGCGTCGCGCCACTTCCACCATCTGCCCCTCCGATAACGGCTGAAACATAACAACGGCATCAAAACGATTTACAAATTCCGGACGAAAATACTGTTTTAATTCGCGATGAATCAGTTGCTTTTTAATTTCCTCAATGGGCGTGCCAGCGGTAACCTGTTCTTGTACAAATGCCGTGCCGGCATTACTGGTTGCCAATAAAATTACGTTGGTAAAATCAATAACACGGCCGACGGAATCGGTTAAACGACCATCATCCATCACTTGTAAAAAAATGTTGAGAATCGCGGGGTCTGCTTTTTCCAATTCGTCCAGCAGTAATAATGAAAATGGTTTTTGTCGCACCGCCTCCGTGAGCATGCCGGTCCCCTGCTCGCCCGGCCGACCAATGAGCCGATATAAAGAAGTGGTGTCCTGATATTCGGACATGTCCAAACGAATCATCTTCTGCTCACTGCCAAAATAAACTTCGGCAATGGTTTTTGCCAGCTCTGTTTTACCCACACCGGTGGGCCCGACAAATAAAAAGTTAGCAATCGGCCGCTTGCCCGTGCGAATTTCCGCGCGCGCGCGCCGGAGCGCATTTGCCACAGCAGTCACCGCTTCATTTTGACCCACCACGCGTTCGTGCATCGCCGTTTCCAAGCGCATCAATTTTTCTGATTCAACTTCGGTAACGGCCGTTACGGGAATTTTTGTTTTTTCTGCCACCAAGCGCGCCACATCTTCGGCCATCACTAGGGTATCTTTGCCTTTGGTGTTGTGTACGCTTAATGCCGCCTCGCGCGCCAACCCAATGGCTTTGCGCGGCAAAAAATCATCAACTAAATAACGCTGGGATAGCGTCACCGCGCGCTCAATCGCGGCATAGGAAAACCACACCTCCTGTTCATATTCAATGACGCCTGCTTTTGCCTCCAGCACTTGAATGGCGCTATTGGTATCCATTTCTTCTACTAACACTTTTTGAAACACCCCACCGAGCGCCTGATTGGCAATAAGTTTGTTAAATGCATCCGGCGTGGTGGTGGCAATGGTCACAAACGCATGCCGCTGTAATTCATGCAACAAAAGATTTGCAATGTCTCCGATAATCATTTTTTCTATTGAAGGAATAACCAAAATGATATTACCGGAATGGGATGCTTCGTCAAGCGCGGTGAGCAACCGCTCCTGCGCTGAGGACGGGTTTGCTCCGGCCATCAAACGCGATACGTCCAACTCAATGAGACGCTTATCGCGTAAAATTTCCGGAACCGATTCCGCTACCATCAAATCGGCAATACCATGAATGATGGTTTGTTTGCCCACACCAGTATGGCCCACCAAAACCACAGCCGCCGCACCACTTTGCAGTGATCGAAACACTTGTTCAACTTCTTGCGCGCGTCCAACCATTGGTTCTAAATGACCAAACAGTGAGCGACGCGTCAGATCATCGCTGATAGAATTCAAATACGGAGTTGCCAGCGCGGTCATGGCACGATTCGTGTCCCCCGTACGGCGCCCCCGACCACCGGATAATCTATTACGGCGCGCACGCCGCAACGAATCGTTTACGCGCGCCCACGCAATAACATTCGCCAGCATCTCTTTAGTCACGCCGAGTTCAAAAAAGAAATCGTTTGTCGCCGGATGATGCGCAAGCGCAACCATAAAAAGATGCGTCGCCTCCACCACCGACGCACGCTCTTGCCACGCCTGTTCATACGCGCCAAACAGCACGGCCCACGCCGCTGAGCTCATCACCGGAATGATCGGTTGATCCGTTTTTTCCAAAAATTTTTCATATTTTTCACGGGTCGTACGGGGGTCAAGGAGCAAACGAATGAGCAACTGTTCCAATCTGTTTTGTTGGAATAGCGCACGAATCAAAAACGCCGGTGTCACCTGTGGCGCGCGTTGTGCGGCCGCAATCAGGTACGCGTGCTGAACGGCGCGCACCGCTTCTAATGAAAAACAGGTTGCAATATTTTGGAGACGCGCATGCGGCAAACGACGTACTTCTGCCCAAGACAACTGTTTTTCTTCTTCTATTATCGGACCAAAACCGTGCGGGGCAACCGTGGACGAAATATGTCGACGGCGCATGAGATGTGTATACCCGAGCCACAACGCACCAAGACCAACGCCAAACCAAACAAAGGCGGCGTGCGGCTGTAACCAAAATTCGCCGGACCACATCGGCATTTGTTCGCGCAATTTTACCGCCAGTGCGCCCAGCATGATACTTCCAACCATCGCGACTAAAAAGTAAAAACCGGCGACAAGTTTATCAAGACGTTCCCGCAATGCGCGATACGCAATTTCATCGGCGCTCAGCGGCAAATCCCAATATAAAAAACGGTTATGCGCGTACACGCCAAGCGTTTTGCCAAAACAAAAAGAACAGGTATGACCGTGTATACGTCCGATGCCGGCACATTGTTGACAAACAACCAAGGGGGTCTGCATATACTACGCCGCAATCCGCATGATGGCGCTCATTAAAACGTAAAAAGCAAAAAGCGGCAACATGACCACAACCAGATGTATGATGACCACACCGACCGACCAGAAACCAGCCCACAAAGTACGCCCAATCACATTTGCCAAACGTATGATAAAACTAATAATGCGCCCCCACGCATCGTGTTGACCGTACATCGGCACAAGCAAGTTTTTTATCCACACACTGATCTGCGCGTTACCGGCCGCACGCGCAATGTGCTGAAGCGCATTTCTTGCCACCAATAAAATGCCGGCAGTAAACCACCACAGTGGCGCGCTCAATGTCTCAAAAAATAAATCTTTGCCATAACGCGCAACTAAAAAAAACGAGGTACTCATACTTCTTTTAGTATATCAGATACCGTCACTTACTGGCCACAAGCGGTTGCGATGAAGTAAATGATGCCGTCGCATATTCAACGCGACGCACCGGCTTGAGCCCTAGCGCTTCAACGCGCTTTTTTAATTGCTGTACGGACGATTCTGCGGCAATATCCACATCAATATCTTGTGTTTCGCGCAGAAGCAGGTGCTCCTGCTGGGATAATTTTCGCAACTGCGATCCGCGCGCCGATGACATTGTAATTAAAATAAAATACGCAATAGCGCACGTGACAAGCACCACCATTGCCCACCGTTGCGGACGATGTACGGTGGTGGCGGCAAGGCGTGGGTGACGACGCGTCATATTTTTTCAAACACGCGCAATTTACTGCTACGAGCTCGTGGATTTAACTTGCGTTCATCATGAGTGGGCACAAGGGGTTTTTTGGTAAGCGCTCGTACGTCGGAGCGTTGCGCGATATATTGTTTAACGAAGCGGTCCTCTAACGAATGAAAGGTGATAATGGCAACACGCGCGCCCGAAGTCAGCCAATCGGTGATGCGCGGTAGCGCCACAAGCAATAGGTCTAACTCATGATTCACCGCAATGCGCAAAGCTTGAAATACTTGCGTCGCCGGATGCGTTTTGCCGGTGCGCGGCGCAACGCTCATCACGAGATGCGCTAATTGTTGCGTGGTCGCTATGGGATTTTTGTACCGCGCCTCAACTAATGCGTGTGCGATTTCAACCGCGCGCGGCTCCTCCCCCAATCGCCGAAACAATCCGGCAAGGTCTGATTCAGACAGTGTGTTGATGAGTTCTGCGGCCGTTGGGGTGTGTTCACTCGTGTCATAGCGCATGTCCAGCGGTTCATTGGTCATAAAGCTAAATCCGCGATGACGCGTGAGAAATTGCGTCGTTGACCATCCGAGATCCAGCAATACGCGATCAACGGGGCGATCCGTTATGGCGCTCACCAGTTCGGGAAGGTCGGCATAATTTCCGTGTATGGCGCGGAACCGATTGCCATAGGGGACGAGTCGTTCTTGCGCAAGTGCGACGGCTTCGGTGTCGCGATCAATACCGATGACCAAACCACCCGCACCAACGTGCTCGCACAAAAGAGCGCTGTGGCCGCCGTCACCGAGCGTCGCATCAACCACAACCATGTCGTTTTCAACGGCAAGTTCACGCCGCACTTCGTCCATGAGTACGGGCACATGGAGTGCTTGAAAGGTGTCCGATGGCATACGCTAAACGCCCAGTGCGGCCAGTTGCTCGGCAATCTCCGTGCTCGTTTTAACGGCATGAGCCGTGTAACGGTTCCAACGATCTTCACGCCACACCTCTACGCGATTATATAAACCAGCCACCACGACACTTTTTTCCAGATGCGCGTGAGTGCGCAAATAATCCGGCACCACCACGCGCCCTTGACCATCGGCTACCAGTTCCATCGCACCCGCAAGCATGAGCCGGGCGAAGGCACGAGCAGACGCCTGCGCCAAAGGCAGTGCGGCAAGTTTACGCGCAATGATTTCCCATTCATGGTGCGGATACACAAACAAGCAGGCGTCAAGCCCGCGCGTCACCACACATTTTTTTAAAGAACGCCGAAACATCACCGGAATTGCGAGCCGGCCTTTATCATCAATCGTATGTCGAAATTCCCCGATAAACATGGCCGTGAGGTAAATTGAGTCAAACCGTTCGCGCCGGTGCGGGGATAGACGTGAGTGGCCGTCTCATGCGGGAGCTCCCCACTCTTCCCCACTTATCACCATTATATACCACTTTGGCAGTGTCAACAAGTATCTGTGGATAACAAAAAAAATGCAAAAAACATTTTTTTGCACGTTGTCTTTTTAAATTTTAAAAAAAATTACCAATTATTAATCACGAATTTGTTTTTGACGTCATCGTCGTCGTCACCATCATCACTGCCCCGCCGATCAATCACAATAGATCCGCGCGGTGTTTCATGGCCGCTCTGTTCATCTCCAATAGGTTCATCTTTTTTGTCTGTCGTCGGTTGCCGCCATCCGGGTGGTGGTTCTTGCGACGGATCCGGTGGATATATATGCGGCTGAATAGATGGCGATTCCTTACCTGCTTCGTGTAGTGGTTCCATATAAAAATATGATACCACACACATCCATGAATTTAAAAATGGCATCCGCAGGTGGCGTGGATTCTTTGCGTCTTTGCGCGCGCAAAAATTTTTATTCGCCTTGAGTGTCCCTGATTAATTTTTGCATTCAAATCGCGCAATCGTTTCTATATGCGGCGTGTGCGGAAACATATCAACGGCCTCCAGCGCCGTGAGTGTGTACACTTTTTGCAACTCCAACATTTCGCGCGCCAACTGCTCATAGTTGCAAGAAACATAAATGAGTTCCGGTGAGCGCTGTTGTTGGAGCCATGCAACCACTTGGGGATGCAGTCCCATGCGCGGCGGATCAATAATAATTGAATCCGGTTTGAATTTTTTTATGACGGACGGACCGTCACCACCGACCCACTCTTCCATTGAGGCGGCGGCGAATTCTGCTTTGACATTATTGGCAGCAGCATTTTCACGCGCCAATTTGATGGCGTCCGCGTCCAATTCAACACCAAAAACTTTTTTTCCGTGCGCCGCCAAGTCAATAGAAAAAAATCCGAGGCCGCAATATAAATCCAACACGCGTGTGCCGCGCACGTGTGCGCGCACGTGTTGTTGAAGCAATTCTGCGCCATCAGAATTGGTTTGGAAAAAAGATGACGGAAAAATTTTATAGGTATACGTGTTGATTTTTTCTGTCAAAAATTCAGGGCCGTGTAACAGATGCAAATCATGTGGAATTGAAATGTCCGTGATTGTTGGGTTCACGCCATGATAGATTGTGGTGCATAACGATTTCAAACGACGCACGAGATCTGGCCAGATGGCGGCAGTATGCATGTCGCCACTGGTGACGACCATAATCATGCGCTCACTGGTTCGTTTCCCTTCGCGGATCACTACGTACCGCACAAACCCATGATAACGAACGTTGTTCCATCCCTTTAAGTTATGTGCGGACATCCAATCGCGCACGAGTTGTAAAATTTCCGGCGTTTCTTTAGAGAGCAAAAAACATTCTTTCAAATCTAGCACGTCGCGCCACTTGCCAAACGGCTTCAACCCGATTTCGCCATTCTCTCCGACCGGATAATCCATGCGATTTCTATAAAACCACTGGTGAGGACTGGCGGTGATTGACGTTTTTTTCAAACGCACGTCAACGCCGTTTTTTTCAAACGCACGATTCACCAATTGGCGTTTTAATTCCAACTGGTCCGGATACGCGATGTTTTGCATAAGACAACCGCCACATTCGCCAAAATAGCGGCACCGCGCCTTAACTTTATGAAGGCCTGCCGAAAGTTCATCTATGACGGAAAGTTTTTCGCGCTTGGTGCGATTCATTGGTACAGTTTTGCACATCTTATCCTCATTGACAAGAATGATTATTTGTGCGGCCTATGATTACGTACGCAAACAACTTCTCGCGTACGTGTGTGAGGTAATTCATGAATGCTTTCATGAGCGCCTGTGCGCTTCTGACGGTGTGCATTTTCATTTCCTGTGCAGATCATCCGACACCGACGATCAGTGCAGACGCAGTGGCAACGGGCGATTCGCACGAACCGGCACGGCAAACCAGTGCGCTCCTGCGCGAGGACGAGCAACCGCCGGATCAAGACAACGACCACTTCGTCACCGAGGTGGACTGCAACGACCACGACCCGTACACGCATCCGAACGCTCCGGAAACGTGCGACTTCAAGGACAACAACTGCAACGGGCTCACGGATGAACCGTGGTCGCTCATGAAGCCGGACGCGGAATTTTACCGCAAGCCCTGCATTGCATACACCGTAACCGATACCGGCGTATATTGCGCCAGTAGCGGTATTTGGGTGTGTGATGCTTCGGGACAGCGGCTGGTTTGTTCGGCCGGACCGGCTGTGCCGCACACGGAAAAGTGCAACGATGAAGACGACAACTGCGACGGACTGGTGGACAACGGTCCCGGATGGCCGCAAATGGATTCGTCGTGTGACGTTGGCATCGGCGTCTGCACGCGCTCCGGCATTTGGGCGTGCGACGCGTATTCCGGCGAGCCGTACTGCACTGCCGAAGATGAAACGCCGCCCACCGGATGTAGCACAGAGCAGAGCGGACCGTAACCATTTCCACAGATGCATCGCCTAACTGCGGTGCGTCTGTGGAATTCATTTTAATTCGGCCCTTTCTTAATTATTTCAAAGCCGCGCACATCCAGATACGCAAACGGCGACGCAACTAAATCACGCACCCAATAGTAAAATAATTTCGGATACCAACGCTTATCGGCTGACACGCCCACCGCCCGTACGCCAATTTCGTTGCACAGATACAGCGCGCGCGGTAGATGAAATTGTTGAGATACCAAAATCACCGAGCGAAATCCGTGATCAGCTAAATTTTTGCAACTATCAAAGGTGCGATACGCGCCGTCGTCTATAAAAATAACGTCATCCGGCACGTTGCGTTGGTGCAAATAATTCAGCATGGCGGTGCGTTCGTCCGATTGCCACCGGCCATCATCGCCACTAATAATGATGCCCATGATCCTCTGCTGTTTTAATAAATCAAGCGCCGTATCCAGACGATCAAGTAATAATTGACTCGGCGCGCCGGTTTTCGGATCTACCGATGCGCCCAGCACCACGCCATACGCCGCCGTTGGTGCGTCGTTAATTTCAAATATCTGCGAGGCAAATTTTGTACGTACCGAAAGACCCGCAAGGAGCGCGAGCGCCAATAGTGCGGCCAGCGCCGTTGCCACTACGGCCAAACCCATGCGCAGACGACGCGATGACGGTTTCAAAAATAAAAATAACGGCCAGTGCATGTGTTTCATTCTATCATGTTTATCAACAGGGTGTGAAGGGTAACAATGTCACACAAATATCAGTTTTACAATTCCACCACCTCCCCTGCCCGCGCCGCGTGTGCGCGCACATGATGTATGCGTTCCGTCAATTGCACCAATGCCAGCGCGCTCGGCGGATCCGCATGCACCACGACCACTTGCGCCGGCAAGCGCGGTCCACTTTTCATCCAGCGCAACAATTTTTCCTGATCGCCGTGCGCCGAATATGAATCTATGCGCTCCATATGACAGCGCACCGGAATGCGTTCGCCCTGTATGGTCACCACGCGGCTATGGTCCATTATTTTCCTTCCCAACGTTCCTTCTGCCTGATACGAAACAAACAGTAACGTGGAATTTGGATCCGGCAAGTAGCGCATTAGATGGTGAATGATGCGCCCGCCGTTCATCATGCCAGAACCGGCAATAATTATTTTGGGGTTAGGCGCGTCGTTTATTTTTTTTGATTCGCCCACCGAACGCGTGACGTGCAATCCGGGAAAATCCAAAAAATCATTACCCCGACGCACTTCGGCGGCCGCGGATTCATCGTAATATTGCGGAAACGAACGGAAAACCTCGTTGGCCGCAATGGCCAGCGGACTGTCCAAATAAATTGGCACGCGGGGCAATGCATGTTCGTGCTCAATGAGCTGATCCATTTCAAATAAAATTTCTTGCGTGCGTTCCAATGAAAAGGCCGGAATCATCAACGCGCCACCGCGTGCAACGGCGTTTAAAATAAGACGTCGCAAATCATCACGCCGCGCCGTGGCCGGAGTATGCGTGCGGTCGCCGTAGGTTGCTTCAATCACTAACAAATCGCACGCCGGCAACGGAGCCGTGTTGCGAATAATAGGCACGTCGTCGTTACCGATGTCGCCGGAAAATACCACCGTGTGCGCGCCGCCGCGCATTTCCACAAAAGCAGAACCCAAAATATGGCCGGCATCGTGGAGCATAAAAAAAACGTCGCCGCCTATGGCCTGACGCGTGCCGTACTTTAGCGCCTGCACCTGCTGGCGCGCCCGCGCCACGTCCGCCTCGTCAAACAGCGGATCGCGCCCACTGCGCGCCGCTTCGTTTTGCATAATACCGACGGTGTCATCCCACTGCAGTGCCATGAGTGCCGCTCCCGGTTCCGTGGCAAAAATCGGTCCGCGATAGCCACGCGCCACAAGCAAAGGCACGCGCCCGCAATGATCCAGATGCGTATGCGTCACCACCACGGCGTCCAACGCAGTAGGGTCAAACAAAAATGGCGCATGATTGCGCGCATCAACATCGTGTGACCCTTGAAATAATCCGCAATCAACCAGCACACGCGTGCGATGCGATTCAATTAAAAAACAGGAACCGGTCACTTCGCCCGCCGCGCCAAAAAAAAATACTTTCATAGTATGCTGGTAATTATAACATTTTTTTGCTACAATAAAAAGGACAAAATTATGCGTCAAAACCAGTCGTCCAACACCATTCAAATTCAGGAACCCACGTTAAAAGAAATTAAAAAACATCATGGCTGGCTACGCGGCAGTTGTCTCACCGGTTGCGGGTGCATCGGACTTTTTTTTCTGGTGCTGTATGTGGCATTTAAATTAATTGTGGGGAGCGGACCCACCGTGCTCACCAATTTTCCTGCAGATTTTCCGCGAGACATTCCGCAAAGTAATTCGGAAAAATTAATTACGGTCGTTGAAGTCAGTGCCACATCAAAAACGCGCGCGCTGTGGGTAGCCACGGTCATCCCGCGCTTATTACTGTCACCCGTTTTATCCGAAATTGACCCAGAGGCACGCATTACGGAACAAAAGGATTCGCTGGGGCGCGTCGCTTTTACGCGCACTATTGGACGTGAGGATTATATTCGCTATCTGTCTTTGCCTACGGGCGCGGCAGGTACCAAAACCGTTGTCGCCACATGGAATAATATCAAAACGTATCCGTCCATTGCCGTTGACGCGTTTGAAAAGCAACTGGAACGCGCCGGCTACACCATCACCCCGCTAAAAGACGTCGGCGAAAAAAATGCCGGAATAACTTTTTCGCGGGGCGCCACCAGCGGCGTCGTGCGTGCGCTGGATTTACATCCTGACCAACCCGGTATAGAATTCATGGAACTGATGGTGAATTATTAGGCCCGCAAAAACTGTGCTCCGACGCTTGATTAATCATATATCCCCTTCCCTCACGGCGGCCGCCGCGATTTTGGCATTGGCGTCGTTGGCATCTCGCGCACTCGGATTGATACGCGATCGGTTGCTCACTCACACCTTTGGCGCCGGCCCCACATTGGACGCGTATTACGCCGCGTTCCGTTTACCTGATCTCGTGTACAGTTTTATTATCGTGGGTGCGCTGTCCGCGGCATTTATTCCGTTATTTTCACACTGGTGGGCCGAACGTCCGCAACGCGCGTGGCGTTTTTGCCACGTGACATTTACCGTTTTTTTTGTGGCGCTCACGGTGGCGGGCGCCATTGGTGTACTGATGGCGCCACTCATTACGCGCATCGTTGCGCCGGGTTTTGACGAATCAACGGCGGCGCTTGCAACGCAACTCACGCGCATCATGATGATCTCGCCCGTCCTGCTCGGGCTTTCTGCGCTGGTCGGCGGCGTACTGCAATCATTAAAAAAATTTTTATGGTACGCGTGCGCGCCCGTGGTGTATAACATCGGAATAATTTTTGGCGTTGTTGCTTTTGTGCCATCAATGGGACCGATAGGTCTGGCGTGGGGCGTCGTGATAGGCGCACTCTTCCATTTATTAATTCAAGTCCCGTCGCTCCTTGCGAGCGGCTTTAGACCAAAAATTTTATGGGCGCCCCGCGACTCTGATGTGCGCGCGCTCGTGAAATTGATGGCTCCCCGCACCGTTGCCTTGGCCGCGTCACAAATCAGCGCAACTATTTTATTGATGATCGCGAGTGGATTATCGGCAGGTTCCGTTGCTGTGTTTACTTTGGCCATGAACATCCAATCATTGCCGATCGGCGTCATTGCCGTTTCATATGCCGTTGCGGCTTTTCCCCTCTTTGCGCACTATGCGGCAGAAGAAAATCCGGACGCATTGGCGCGCACGGTGGGCGAATCATTGCGCATGATTATGGTGTGGCTTTTGCCGGTGTCGGTTTTATTTGTCGTATTGCGCGCCGAATGGGTGCGTATCCTGTTTGGCTCCGGCAAATTTGATTGGTCAGATACGGTGTTAACGGCAAACACGCTTGGGTTTTTTGCGCTCGGCTTGGTGGCGCAAGCGTTGGTGCACGTACTGGCGCGCGCGTTTTATGCGCTCCGCGATTCGCGCACGCCGGCGCTGGTGGCACTGTGCAGTGTGAGCATAACCGTCATTTTTGCACTGGTGGCGGCGCCCTATTTGGGCGTGTACGCGTTGGCGCTTGCCGTGGGAATTGAAGGGACGATAAATTCTACAGCGCTTTATATATTACTTCGCAAACGACTGGGAACACTGGATGACGAATTGACGTTGCGTTTATTATATAAAATCTGCGCCGCCGCGCTGGCGCTTGGCGTCACCACACAATTGCTCAAAGAACCGGTCGCCTCGTTTGTTGACATGCAAACTTTTTTTGGCGTGTTTGTAAAAGCGGTTAGCGCGGCCGGCGGAGGACTCGTGGTGTATATTTCTGTGGGATTACTGCTGGGCGTGGAAGAAATTTTTGTGATTGTCACGGCGGCACGCGTGCGCGTGCGGCGCGTGGCGCAATTATTGCCGATTGATTGGGGGGATGTCGGATCAGTGAAATAAATTTTCAAGAGACCGCTCGTCGCGCCGATCAAAAAATCCGAATACCAAACCATGACGCGATGGTTTGTCCGAGCGCGCCAAACCCTTGTGTGCGATACACCTGCACACAAATTATTATAAATGCGATAGCACCGACGATGCTCCCGATCATCATGCGCATACTTGAAAATTTCATCTGAAATTTGGTAAGCGGGTCAAGTTGCGGAGGTTGTGGTTGATTTGGTTGAGGCATACTTTGTAAAGTATACCATAAAAAATTACCGCCCTCCCTTTGTGCCGCCGTTGTGGCAAGCGAGGGGAGGACGGATGCGAAGAGCCGGAGCATGATTACTTCTTGTTTGGAGGTACCATCCGCAGAAGCACGCGCTGTCCAGGTTCCACCTCGAGATGGGTGGGTTGACACCCAACACGCGGCAGACTGCCCACAGTAACCCGATACGACGGGAAGGCATTGAAGCGCTTGCTCCCCAACTGGAACCAACCTTCACTGCCGAGCGCGACCATGCGGCCCTCATCTTGGCTCGAATGAGCAGATGCAAAACCACCTGAAATCCACCCGATGAAATCGAATAGATCGGCATGGCCGTTGAAGGGCTCTTTATTTTCACGAACCCATTGATCAATGGCCTGCTTTGCAGTGTGAAGATCTGGATAGCCCTGCTCAAAAGCGTACACGCCAAGTACCGAGACAGGGTTGTGTTCCGGCCTCACCGGAAACATATCGCTGTTCAAATCATTGAAGAAGTT
>CAZUSU010000018.1:0-9858 GCA_964623315.1 uncultured Gammaproteobacteria bacterium
ATGAAACGTCGGACACTGTCGGCGTTTTGGACGGCGACCTTGACCTTTTTGTGGAAGCATATTTACGCTGGATAAAAATTAAAGAAAACTCAGCACGCGCCGTCAGCGCCGAGCCGGATTTTGAAGATGAATAATGGGTGGCCACACTGTTGATTTATTTTTGAATCCCTGTTATGATGGAATCATATGCACGTCACTTATCGCGTCATTATTGAACCAGATCAAAAGGGTTTCCACGGCTATGTTCCGGCATTAAAGGGGTGCCACACGTGGGGACGCACGATTTCTGATACGCGGAAAAAAATGCAAGAGGCAATGGAGCTTTATATTTCAGTGTTATTGGAGGATGGAGAAAAAATTCCTCAAGATCAAGGCATTGAAGTTTTTGAAACCGTTCAGGTGGGTGCCCCCAAAAAGGGCAAACGGGTGTATGCCTAAAATTCCTAGAATTACCGCAAAGCAAATGGTGCGTGAAGCTGGGTACACTAAAAGGTATTATGGAGGATGCAAAAATTTCCATTGAATTATTAATTGAAAAGTTGTGATTTTTATTTTTCCCACCGAAACATCATACGGCATTGGGTGTGATGCGCGCGACCCCGCGATGGTCACAAAAATTTTTAACATAAAAGGCCGCACACAAACAAAAACAATGCCACTCATTGCGGCATCACAAAAGATGGCAGAAAAATATGCCAACGTGCGAGCCAAAGAAATAAAGCGGGTGATGAAAAAGTATTGGCCCGGCCCGTTGACATTGGTGCTGACTGCAAGCGCCTATGCCAAAAAAACGCTGGCACGCGGCGTTATTGCGGCAGACGGCACTATTGCCATTCGGGTGCCAGCCAGCCAACTCGCGCGCGAACTATCAAAGGAAATGGGTGCGCCCATAGTGGCAACGTCTGCCAATAAAACGGGCGAACCGGCGTGCTATTCGGCAGGGGCGGTACGGCGTATGTTTAAAAACACCGCGGCACAGGCAGATATTTTTTTTGATGGCGGGAGAATCCCAAAACGCCCCGCTTCAACCATTGCGCGCCATACAAAAAATAAGTGGGAAATTTTACGGCGCGGTGAAATTGTTTTATGAATCCAGAATGGGTTGCAAAAAAAATAAAAGAACTCGGACTCAAACCGTCGCGCGGCAACGGGCAAAATTTTTTGATCAATGATGAACCCATTAATAAAATTATTTCGGCCGGCGCCGTAACGGCCGGCGAAACGGTGTTAGAAATTGGATCCGGACTTGGTATATTAACCTCAGCGCTCATAAAAATTGGTGCGCGCGTGAAGGCCGTTGAGTTTGATCAACGGCTCGCCGCGTATCTCATCAAAAAATTTCCGTACCCGCATGAAATTATTCAGGGAGACATATTGCAAATGGCGAAACCGGAATTTTTGCGCGCTCTGCAACCGTACAAAATTATTGCGAACATACCGTATCATATTACCGGCGAAATAATAAAAAAATTTATTGAAACGCCGTATCCACCAACGACCCTTTGTCTGCTCATGCAAAAAGAAGTGGGCGAGCGGCTTATCGCCACGCCACCGCGCACCAACCAGCTCGCGCTGTTCACCCAGTGGTTTGCGTCGGTGGAATATATTGCCACCGTTCCCCGAACTTATTTTATGCCCGTGCCGGACGTTGATTCGTGCATTATGCGCATCACGCCGAGTGCCGGAGAGGCGCGCAACCACGGTCTGACGCCGCAGGAACAAAAAAAACTTTTTTCCGTCATTAAACGCGGATTTAGTCATCCGCGTAAGCAACTTTGCAACAACCTTGGTCCGTTACCGGACCACGCGACCATCAGCGCAACGCGTCGCGCCGAAACACTCACGCATGCCGAGTGGATAACCCTCGTTAAAATCTTGGCTAACGCGGCATAAATCTAGTATAATAGTTCTGCGCAACTGCGCGAGGGGGAAAGACAAAAATGTGAACGACCAAGACATGTCGCGACTCCAATTAGATCGTGGGCAAAAAATTGCGATTGCCCTACTTTTGTGTATAACGGCACTGCTCATTGTTGCCGTCATATTTCAATTTCGTACCACAATTTATTCGTACGGTAAACGTGCTGTGCGTGCTGGCGCACTGCCCGCGCTTAATGACGCGGAGCGAAATAAAAAAGAGGTCGCCGCGCTCAAGGCGGTAGACACGGATGCGGACGGTTTGTCTGACTTTGATGAGTTAAACATTTTTCGCACCAGTCCGTACATCGCGGATACAGATTCGGACGGCACGCGCGACGGCGAAGAAATTCGGCGCGGCACAAGCCCCAACTGTCCGGAAGGCAAGGACTGTTCAATTAATCCGCTCGTCGTGAGCTCATCGGCGTCATCCACAGATTCGTTTCAAGACATTTTAAAACTTTCACCAAAAGATATTCGCGAAGCGCTCATTGCCAGCGGTATGCCCGCAGATAAAGTCAATGCGATTAACGATGAACAACTCTTGCAAATCGTCGCAGAGGCGCAGGCCGAGTATCAACAGAAAGCAACGACATCTACCCCGTAATTTATGCAGAAGCGCCCTTACCACATTCAGCAAACGGCCATAGCACTGTCGCTGGTGTTGTCGTTGTTCGTGCCGTCTGCGGTACAGGCGCAAGCGGTTGTCAACGATCCGGTGGCGAATGCGCTCTCTACATTAAAATATGTTTCAGATAAAATTTTTCAGGTCATTGGACCGATTTTGCAAAACGCGGCAACGGTTGCCGTAGTAAATGTGGGTCAGCAAATGTCGCGTGACTTGGCGAACGGTGTTGCCGAGTGGATTACCAATGGTGATAAAGGGCAAGGGCCGCTCATGTACTTGAAAAGCCCCACGACTTACGCGCGTGATGCCGGCAAACAGGCGCTGGGCGATTTTTTGGGTAATTTGGGTGAACAGCTTGGTTATGGCGCGGCATTTTGTGCGCCGCCGTCATTTGCTTTGGGCCTGCCGAGCGGTTTGCTTGCCGGAATTGAACCAATAAGTTTTGATTTGAAACTTAAAACAACTTCGTTACAGCCAAAGTGTCAAAATATTGATGAATTATGGGACAGCTACACCGCTATTGGCGATAGTGCGTTGGCCATAGCCGGCGATCCGTCTGCCGCCGCGCGCGCCGCACAAAAACGTTTTTTAGGCGCGGTTGATGATCAAATAAAATCGGGGAAAAGCGAACTGGATGCGCTCGCCACCGCGCAGTTACAAGCGCTTTCGGTGTTGAGTATTAGCCAAGAAGAATCGCGATTACAACGCCAAGTTGACGGTTCGTTTAAACCGGTTACCTCGCCCATTTCTGGAGATACGCGCCAAAGTGCCGCCCAAGTGCGTAGGGAAGCAGAAGCGCAAACAGTTGCCGAACAGCAGTCGCAGGAAAATGTTCTGCAAGCAGGGTTGATTGCCTCGGGCGCCGAATCCATTCCGGCAATTTTTGCGTCAACGCTTTTTAACAGTTTGTCAAAAAAGTTTCTTGGGCGGTTAGCGCAAGGCAAAGGAACGGTGCGTTCGCCGGAAGAAAAAGCGTTTAATTTGGCAAATGTGTTTGGTGCGGGGAAAAACGCCAGTCAAAGCGGCGGGCCAAACGCGATATATACAAGCAATAAAACAACGGTCATTGCCGAGGGCGATTGGGATTTGATAACTCTCTTTTCTGCTTGTCCCACACAGTTTGCGCAGGCGGATAATTGTGTGATTGATCAAAAGTTTGCGTCTGCCATTCGCGCCGCACAATCCGGCAAGGCGCTGACGGTCAAGGAAGCGCTCACTCAAGGTCTTCTCCAACGAGATTGGGAAATGGTTCCGCCCTCACAGATTGCGCGCAACGAAGATCCGCAATGCTATAAAAGTTCTTATTGCTACAGCAATTTGGTAAAGTTGCGCGCCGCGCGCGTTATTCCGCTGGGGTGGGAAATTGCCGCCGCGTTGGCAAGCGGCAACGGACAGGTGACGCTCGGCAAAGTGATTGATGGTTTTAATGAATGCGGCAAAGACAAATCGGGCAACGCGATTCGCGATGAACAGAATCCGTACTGTCATTTGATAGACCCCAACTGGGTGCTCAAGATGCCGGAGGTTTCGTGTCGCGCAAAAGTATACGGGCCAACGCTGGAAGGTTCTTTGAGTCCGGCGCGCAAAGAAGTATGCGCGGACATGCAATCAAGTTTGGGCGAAGACGCGAACGGGCAATCGTTGGGCGCCTACGGCTATTGTTTGCGTGAGCGCAACACGTGGTTGTTTGATGCAGATCAATGTCCGGCGCGTTTTGCCGGATGCGCGACCTTTACCAACAAACAAAACGGTGAAATCAGTTTGCTGGAAACGACCATTGATTCCGGCGTGTGCAATGAAAAAAACGCCGGATGTTTGGGGTATGTGACAGATTTTACCTCACAAGGCGGGTATGATTTAAATGCGCAAAAAATTTATTTGAACGAAAAGGCGCCAACCTGTGCGCCGCAGTACGCCGGATGCACCGAAGTTGTTGATACGAACACCAGTCAGAAGAGGCACCTTAAAGTGGCTCCCGTGTCATTGGGTTGTAAAGGTGTGGCGAGCGACCCGTCACAATGTTCGCAATACGCGCGTGCGTGTACCGTGGAAGAAGTGGGTTGCGAATTATTCCAGCCGTCCGGCAGTACGGATCCGGCGGTGCCCGGCATTATCACTCCGGCGCTACGTGATTCTGCAACGGGCGCTGTTTTGGCCGGCCAATGGAACGACGAATGTGATGCGTCATGTGTCGGCTATGCGACGTACTATCAACAGCCAACACAGTTGGAGCCGGTTGCTGTTCAGACCACGGCATTTATTCCAAAAACAGCCACACAATGTACCAACGATGAGGTGGGGTGTGATGCATTTGTGAACGTTGATACGACGCAAAAAGGCGCAGGTGCCACGGCGTATTTTTCCAAAGTGCAACGCTGTTTGCCTCTGCAAGACGCCAAGGTTGACCACAAAATTTTTTACGCATGGGAAGGATCGGATCAGTCCGGCTATCAGTTGCATGAATTTGATTTGGCCGTTTCCGCCGATGGCACGCCGCGCTATGATGTTGCAGAAACAACCGAGGAGGGCGCCGCAGAAAAAACAAAATTGCTCGCCGAATGTACCCTTGCGGTTTACAAATCACGCAACATAGACGGGAAACCAAATCCGAATTTCAACATTGATTGCCGTGAATTAATTGATGACGCCGGCACGGCAGTGTACCGGTTTGTGTCACGCACCATTCCGGTGAGCGCGCAGTGTACGGCGTATCGCAAAGAAAAAACGACCAAAGATAATTGTGTCGGTTCACGGGGCACGTTTGATGCGGCGACCGGCACGTGCGATTATTTTGTGTTGCCGAATGCGTCGCAAGCATGTATGCAAAAATCCGTGGGATGCCGCGCGTATAACGGCGCCACGGCCGCCAATACAAAAATTATATTGAGCGAAACATTTTTGACTGCCGCAGATTGGACGGGCGGCGTTTTGTCCAGCGAAGGTATTTTGGTGGGAGATACGGTGTTGAAAGTTACTGCCAGCTCCGCACAGCGTGCCGTGAGTTTAACCGGCGGTAAAACGTATCAGATGATTTTTTGGGCAAAAGGGGCCGGCACTTTTGACGCCACCTTGTTGAGTCCAAAAAACAAATCCACCATCAAACTCAACACCGCACCGCTTTCATTATCTCCGGACTGGCGACTTTTTGAGGTTTCATCGCCCATCGTGCCGCTTGATGATCCGAACGCCACGATCGGTTTTTTGCCGGCTAAAAATTCGGTGTTATATCTGGAAAATTTTATTTTGAAAGAACAGACCGATGTGGTGTTTGCCATAAAAGATTCGTGGCAAACGCCGTTGGCATGTGACGGCGTGCCCACCGACGCTATACCGGGACCCGGCCTTAATTGTCGCGAATATAAGCCGCAATCGGACTCAAAGAAAGCAAAAATATATTTGAGCGGATTTACGAATTTGTGCCGCCCCGTATCTGCCGGATGTCAAAAATTCCAAAACACATTCAACACCGCCGAGATTACGGCAAAGACCGTTGCCGTTTCATCTGATGGTAAAGAAACAAAAACGATTTCGGCAGACGAATTTGTGTATATTATCGCAGACAAAAATTCATTTTGTCCGGCGGATAAACGCGGATGTAGCGCCCTTGGTGTGGCGGCGCCTCAAGCAGACGGCACTAATAAAATAGAAACGGTGTACCGCATAAATAATCCGGATACCTACGACAAAACACTGTGCAAAAAGGAAGAACAGTGGTGTCAGGTGTTCACGGAACAGGGCGGTCAACAGCGTTATTTCAAAATGCCAACGCCGGATTTACAGTGTGAGTTCCGCGAAAAAGTGGAAAAAGCAGGCACCGCGTTTTCCGGTTGGTTTAAAAAAGGGTCCGACGCGCCGTGCTATCCGGACTTGCTGGCCGGTGGCAGTGCCTACGGCATTTTGCGCAACGGCGACGTCAATTTTAACGGCAGTGTCGGTTTGTGTCCCAAGGAAATGAATGCGTGCACGGAATTTATTGATCACGCAGACATAACGCGCGACTACCCGAGCGGTCGGCCGTATTATTTCATGAAAAATAATAAGTTGGACACAGCATCGTGCAACGGCCAAGTTTCCTTGAAAGAGGGTTGTGTGTTAATGGAAGATCAATCGCTGTTGGGGCAGACGAAATATAGCACGCTGTTGACCTATTGCAAGAGCGATGTCCAGAGCAATTCGGCCTGCGGTACTATTTTAAGCTACGGTAAAATTCCTAATAGCGATATAAGTGCCGAAGGCATATTGGTCGCTCCCCAGATTGGTCAGCCGGGAGGGTATTCATTAAATTGCAATAAAATTATTCAAAACGATTTGTTCAACCCGCTTAAGACGTGTGCGGATCAAAAAGCAATTTTACTGGATGCTGGGTTAAACGCCAAATTTTCTCAAAAACCGTTGAATGCATTTGATTGTGCCATACCTCAGGACATTGCCACACTAAACTTCTTTGTAAAGAATCAGGCCTTTGCTTCCTGCGCCATGCAAGCAGATGCCAACACCATTGTTAAAGTTCGCCGCGACCGCACCTGCGGCGAGTGGTTGGCGTGCCAGAGTTCGGTGTATTCATACGACAAAAACACGCAAAAATATAAAGAGGTGTGCACGCAACTCGGCGTATGTAATGAGTTATCGTCGGATTCCAGCGCTGTGGGCCGGTGTGGTAATTGGATAACACCAACGTCCGTGAGCCCTGCCGAACAATTTTCGCGCGCACTGCCGCTTTCCACGGATCGTTATGCGGCGCGTAATGTGGGGTGGTTTGGACAGGAATATTCCGGCTATGCGCTGTGGAATAAATTTCAGGCAAATCAGGTGGGGTGGTTTACTCTGCCGAGTGGAGGCACGGTTATTGGCGCTGGATTTGATAGTGGAATTTGCTATGGTGTAAATAAAGAGGGGATAACATGCACCGCCAATGTATTCGCCGATAAAGATAACTCATCGGCGGTATTAGCGCAATTTCCCGGCACAAAAATTAACCAAGGCGTGTGCTCGCAATCAAAATGCTGGTATTCCATGGATGGTTTCAAACCGGTTAATAAGTTGTCTCAAAAAGATTTTACGGAACAAACGTGCCGCGGGTATCCGGAGCAGGACGCGCCGTTCCCCACGCGGGTGGCCAGCACCAATATTTTTGGCGAAATTACGCAACGTGCCGCCGGTTTTAAAAACGCAAACGTGTGCGCAACGTACGCGTTTACTACCTTACAACGGGAAAAAGATACGTGGGCAACCATTGATGATTTTAAAACAATCATCGGTTATGCGCCGGCGGTCATTAATAACGGCTCATGCGAATGTTCGTACAAAAAAGTTACGTACGGCCAAACGGGCGATGTGCGTTATTTTGGTACGCAACAAACAGCCGGTTCATATAAGGTCAAGGATAGGGTGTATGGGTGGTATAAATTCGGTGCAAATAAACAGTGGTATTCCGGCGAAATCACTGCGGCCAAAGACGGCAGTTATGACGTAAAATATGATGATCCAGATTCTGAAGCAGGACTTACCGGCGAACGTCTTGCTCCGATACCGTCACCGTCGGGGGAAAAATTAAATGTAAAGCCGGGGGATATAGTGATTGTAAAAAAGAAGGATACTATCGTGGCGTTTAATGCGTTGGTGGTGGAAGCGATGCCGGATTCCGTAAGAGTGAAATACATAGAAGCGCCGGGGACGAGCTGGGCAGATAAGGGCGCTCCTACATTTATAGTTGGTTGGGATTTGGTAACGCAAAATATTCAGACCGCTGTGGCGAGCACGGACTATCCTCCAAAAGGAATGTGTGATAGCGGTTGGTTTGTCGTCGGGGAAAAGTTAATCAATAATGAACCAAACGCTAACGGCGCGATTTCCAAAAAAGGGTTAGCGTGCCGTTCGGATTTTGATTGTATTGACGAACGCGTCACCAAAATAAAAACGAAAACCAAAGACACCAGTACGGCAGATCTGCAGTACGGCACGGAAGATGGCCGCTGTCAGTTCCAAAAAGAAGTGGTGGATGTGCAGGGGTGGCAGGGCTATTGTTTGGAGTATGACATGCGCGCGCATGTGAACAACAGTCCGGACGAACGCGCCTGCCAAACGTGGTTGCCGATAGACGTGGGCGGCGCGGACATTTTGAACCAGTACACGAGCGCCGGATTCAAGCCGTACGCAAGTGGCGAGGGGAAATACTATTGCGCGCAGAGTGCGGGGCGGGCGGGGAGTGATGGGAAGTATGCCATAAGCACAAACCTGACGTTTGGGCCAAAAGATGTGCCTACTGCCGATTTGAGCAAAAATAGTTTGAGCAATGGTAAGCAGATTAAAGATTTTACAGATGATTTTGGACTCATTTTGCAGTATAGTAAACAAGCAGGTAAAACAGAAAATTTAAAAGATATTTATGCAGATGAAATTGATTATATTGAGCTTGAGTCAATAGCTCCTGATGGTATTGAGAGTTCCTCGCTTCAATTTCCGGTTGGGTATAAAATGCACATAGTGAATGATGGTGTAGCACGTTTTTATATGCGTTCCGATGGTAAGGAATATCTGCAATCACAAGCAAAAAATCCTGGTTTGAAATGTCCGGCGGTTCGTGAGAATGTGTACTTTGACTTACTTGACCCAGATGCATTTTTTGGTAAAGATAATAAAAATAAAGATCTACTGATCTCTTTGAGTAAACAAGTGCGTTGTGGATTAGGTGGATTAGGAAATAGTGCGGAATGTACGGCCTTCACTGGCGAAAAGGCTGATGTGAGTAAGTATTTTAGCTGTAGCACAGGTGAGATTGGATCACCACAGCCGGCAATACAGAATGAAACTTTACCAAATACCAAGGAACTTGGAACTTTTACAGCGGTAACAGGGGTTGCTAGAAATTCAGGGGTTGGGGTTGGCGATGGAATGGAAGTAAAACAGATGCATACATATAATGTAAAGCAAATTTGGTTTATGAGAACAGCCACACAACCAAATAGAAATGATACGTTTGATATTTTTTCCGATAATGGATTGCGCGGTGATTTGATTTCACATGGAGAAAAATCAAAGGTGCTTGAAATTTCAATATTAAATACCAATCTGAACAATGGTGCTGGCGGACGTTATAATTGTCATAAAAATTTTGTCAACGGAACGCATCCATATTACTTATACACTATGCGCTTCTTGTTTGATAAAAATGGCAAATTTGTGTCTGCTGATGCCGGTGACTGCAGCAAGATTCTGCTTGGGATTCCGCGTGGTTGGAAAGTCACATTTCACCTTCGTGACATTTGCATGCAGGTTGCGCAAACAGTAAGTGGCGATGAAAGTAAAGCATATAC
>CAZUSU010000019.1:0-18247 GCA_964623315.1 uncultured Gammaproteobacteria bacterium
GTCAAAACAGAGTGGATGCGTCGCGCGCGTGAAAAACAAACCGAACGCGCCATTCCGGCAGATGCGTATGCACATGAGCGCCTTATTGATCCGCGTGAGCGTGATGATGAAGAGAAACCTCCTTTTGTCCGAAAGAGGGTGCGCTAATACCGTTTGACGGTTAACCGTTCAGCTGTTAGAATGTTGGCTATCGCTCGGGCGATTAGCTCAGTTGGTTAGAGCGCGTCACTGATAATGACGAGGTCCGAAGTTCGAATCTTCGATCGCCCACCAAGACAGCACTTTTTAAAGTTATGCACAGACCACCACTTTAAAAAAAAATAATGGTATAATGCATTCATTGGTAAAATTTTAGCCACTTTTGCTCTATGTACAATTCAAATGTGCGTCGTTTGTTTCAACGAGCCGCAACTTTATTTTTTTGTGCGGCTACGCTCGGGACATTTGCAGTGGCGCATGCCGCAACTTTTACGTGGGACGGTGGCGGCGGCGATACCAATGCAACCACGGTGACTAATTGGGCTGGTGATGCGTCAAATTTTGCCGCAGGCGACACAATTATTTTTGATAGCGGTTCTGGCACCGGTGCCGTGGTTATCAATTCAACATTCGCAACCAGCGGCCTTAATTTTTATGTGGCCAGCAACTTTGCCGGTTCTGGTATCACGATTAGTTCTTCAAGCATAGAATTTGCATCATCTACCTACGCCGATTCTGATACCACACTGACGCTCGGGAGCAATACGGCTAAATATACCGCTAATTTTGTTTGGACAGCCGGCACATTAAGCGCTGGCTCTGGCACACTTGATTTTAACGGAACAGTACGCATTGACGGTGGCACGGTGACACTCGGAAATGCAACCGCCGCGAGTAATGTAAATTTGGGTGGTACGTTTACTCATGCGGCAGGTACAACACTTACGTTTGATGGCAGTAGTGATCAAGTGTTTACCACCGCATCTTCTACGCTTGTTGGTCTTACGATAAATAATTCCGGATCAACATCAACGATTGAAGTGTCAACGAGCGGTAATTTAAGAGTTGCCACCCTCACATTAACAGATGGCCTCCTTGATATCGGAACTAATAATTCCACATTGTATGTGACGGGTGACATATCAGCGCACGACACCAATGGCTCATTTTCAAATACAGGAACAGGCTCGATGGTATGGATTGGAACCGGTATACAACTGATCGATTCACAGGCTGGCGATGTTGCGTCCGGCATCATTTCATGGGGTCCTTGCTTATTTTCCGGTGGCGGAATATTTCAACCAACCTCCGGATCAACAATCAGGTGTGGTAGTCTTAAAGCTGATCAAGGCACCTTTAATCCGCGTACCAATAATGTGGCGGTTTCTCTTTTTAATGGTGATCTAACCATTACTAACGGCGCGACATATTCTTCATCTACTGCAACATTAACTATCAGCGGTACGGCGGCAAAAGTTATCACCGACAATACGGTTAATCAGTTGGGGAGTAAACAGGATTTGGGTTTCGTGGTAATATCAAACACCGGCGGTATTTCAACGGCAACCAGCACCCGTTTTACCAGTTTTGTGATTAATTCAGGTGCAACGCTGGATGTGTCTGCCGACACTATTCTTACGGCGAGTAGTACGCCATTTGTAAATAGTGGCACCCTTACCGATTCGTCAACGTCTGGCTGGCAATTTGTTGGCTCGCTTGCGCAAACCATTCCGGCGCGCGTGTACAACGGCGATATGGCAATTAGTTCCAACGTTGCCTATACCGTTTCTGCAAGCACCACGGTGGTGGGGAATTTCACCAAATCAAGCGGTTCCTTGTCATTAGGTTCAAGTCAGCTTCATGTAACGGGTACTTACGCCAACAGTGGCGGCACGGTGAGTGAGGGAACGGGTAGAATTAGAAACACCGTCCAATCCGTAAAATTAACAAATTCAAGCGGTACCGAAGTGGCAAATTTTTCCGCTAACGGCGATATCGTGTACATTCGTGTCGCAGAAGCAGATGCCAATCTTAATGCGAGCGCCATTGAAACCATAATGGTTAATCTCACGAGTGCTGGCGTTATCGGTGAAACAGAAACAGTGACATTATATGAAACAGGCGTAGCATCTGGCGTATTTATGTACGGTTTGCCGTTCCGATCCAACACCAGCTTTACCCCGAATGACGGCATATTACAGTTTAATGCCGGTGGCACACTAAAACTAGTATTTGTGGACATGCAGGATTCCAGCAATGATATAGCAAACGACACGGCAACTTTTGACGGTGAATCCATTAAATCAATTACCTACCCACCAACGGCCGGTCTGTTTATTAACGGGGAAGACAAGGAGACCAAAAAAGTAGATGTATGGTTATACATACCAGTGAACGGCAGTGTGGCGAATGTATTAATCAGCAACGATCCAAATTTTACCGGCTCTACTTGGGAACCGTATGATCTGTACAAAAAGTGGAAACTGAAGTCCGGTCCGGGCAAAAAAACGGTGTACATAAAAGTTGAAGCGTATAGCGGTTTGCAATCAACCGCAGTGATAGACACGATTACACTTGCGGCAGAAGATGCAGAGACTAGCACCTCAACCACCACGCCGCTCATTATTCCACCAAAAGATCCTGCACCCGTTGAAACAAAAAAACCGGAAAAAACAGAACCAACGACACCGGCGCCATCATCAAGCGACACCATGGCCACGTATTCTTGCCCCGAGCGCTCTAGTGCCACGTCCGTTGATAACGGGTACTTTGTCAGACACATCACCAAAGAAAAGTCAGTAGTAGGAAAACGCACCATTACAAAAAATGTGATTCGTTATTATCTCGTTCTTGACGAAGCGTCCGTGCTGTGTCCGGTAAAAGATATTAAGACGATAAAAACATGGAGCAAAAAAACGCCAAAAGCAGTAAAGGAGATTCCGGATGACTACACCCTCTCATCGCCATTACCGGAAAAACCGAAGCAATCAAAAAAATCAAGCGCTTTTAACGCCGCACTTAAAAAATTTCAGACCGCCATAAGACCGGCGCCGAAAAAGGCCTCGCGAACGCGGTTAGGACTGCAGTAATATATCTTGCGCAATAATTCCGGCGCGTGGCGCACGCCGGTCATTTACAAGATTACACGCAACCGCTATACTTGGCAGATTCACCTATGGATGATCTGGTACCGGATAATTTATTGCCCCCCGACGCTCGTCACACAGATTTAACGGCGCCGCACCACACACCGAGCCCGCTCAAAGATTTTTTTATAGACCTTTTTAAGGTTTTAATTTTGGGCGCATTTGCCGTGGTGTTTATTCGTTATTTTATTTTTAAGCCGTTTATCGTGAAGGGCGCATCCATGGAGCCAAACTATCAAGAAAAAGAATATTTAATTATTGATGAGCTTTCATATTATATCGGCAAGCCGGAGCGCGGCGAAACCGTGGTGATACGACGTCGGAGCGATGACAGAGAATATTTTTTGAAACGAATTATCGGTTTGCCCACGGAGCGCGTGGTTATAAGCGGCGGACGGGTGCGTATTTTCAATACGGCACAGCCACAAGGTGCCTATCTTGATGAGCATCGGTATTTGGGTACTTCGGTATTGACTGATGGCTCCATTGATGTCACACTGGGTCCAGACGAATATTATGTGCTGGGGGATAACCGTAGCGCGTCTCTTGATTCACGAAAAATCGGCCCCATTGTACGGCGTGATATTATTGGCCGCGCACTACTACGCGGCTGGCCGTTTGATCGCGTCGGCTATTTAATTGAAGAACCGTATGCAGAATAAAAAAAAATTATCATTGCCGCCAAAAAAAATGGTGGTAAAACCCGTTTCAAAACTGACGAACGCTCATATCACTCCGGTACTATCCGCAAAAAAACAGTTTCAATTATTGCGCGGCATGAAGGATGTTTTACCGCGGGATCAATGGTTCTGGAAAGCGGCGTACGATAAAGCGCAACAACTCGCCATTGAATTTGGATTTGATAAAATTGAAACGCCGTTGTTAGAAGAAGCGGCGCTGTTTGTGCGCGGGATCGGCAAGCAAACGGACGTGGTTGAAAAAGAAATGTATGTTTTTGAAGACCGCGAAATGGAACGCGTTGCCCTGCGTCCGGAGGCAACGGCATCCACGGTGCGCGCATACTTACAACACGGCATGTGGAATCAACCCCAGCCGATTAAATTGTGGTATTGGGGACCCATGTTTCGTCACGATCGTCCGCAAGCCGGACGTCAGCGGCAGTTTACGCAGTTTGGCCTTGAAGTTATTGGCGACGCATCGCCCGTTATTGATGCACAAGTTATTCAGATGGCGTATCTGTTTTACACCGAACTTGGGGTGCCGGTGAATATACAAATTAATTCCATCGGCACGTTGGAAGATCGCGGCCGATACAAATTAGAGTTGGTGCAATATTATCGCAGTCATCGCGCCACTATTTGCGAAACGTGCAAAGCGCGTCTTATTAAAAATCCTTTGCGCGTGCTGGATTGTAAAGAGGCGCCCTGTCAACCAATAAAAGAAAAGGCGCCGCAGATTGTTAATTATTTATCAAATGATTCACGAGAACACTTCATGAAAGTGCTTGAATATTTGGACGAACTTAATATCCCGTATTTTTTGAATCACACGTTAGTGCGGGGCCTTGATTATTATTCTAAAACAGTGTTTGAGGTTCTGCCTGCCGATGCCGTGGATCCTGTGGCACAGGCGTCGCTCTGTGGCGGCGGCAGATATGATTTACTGGTAGAGGAAATGGGCGGTCGGCCCACACCGGCATTTGGTGTGGCGCCGGGGATTGAACGACTGATTATGCAGATGCGCGAGCGGCAGGTAGTGGTTGCTGGCGAACCATCCCGTCAAGTGTATGTCGCACAGCTCGGAGATCTGTCGCGTCGCAAGGCCATGGTTTTGTTTGCCCGTTTGCGCACGGAAGGAATTGTTGCTGATCAGGATTTCTCAAAGAATTCATTAAAGTCGCAATTGGAAGCGGCTAACGCCAAAAAAATCCCGTTCGCGTTTGTCATTGGCCAAAAAGAAGTACAAGAGGGTACGGTCATTATTCGGGATATGGATAGCGGCGTGCAGGAGACGGTGGATTTTAATAAAGCGCCACAAATTTTGAAGCGAAAACTGGGTTTAGAGCCGGTAAATTGACGCCACACCTCATAACCTGCTACAATGGGTTTATTATTAATTATGAAGGAGGCCACATTGACATGCTAGAAGTTAAGCGAAAAAAGAATGAAAGTTTTGAATCTCTCATGCGCCGATTTCGTAAACAGGTGCAGATGAGCGGCAAGACGTTGCAGGCGAAAAAAGTTCAATTTCGTCGCCCCGTGAAAAGTGAAAACATTGAACGCGCAAGCACCTTAATCCGGCTCAAGCGCAAAGCGTTAATCACGTATCAGCAAAAAGTAGGGAAAACGACGGCGTCCAAATAAAAGCGCTACGTTTTTTAGTCCGTTATTCTATGGACTCCATTCTCCTGCGCATAGAACAAGACAGTGCCGAAGCTATGAAAGCAAAACGTGAAGTTGAGCTTTCCACGCTTCGGCTTGTTCGTGCCGCAATAAAAAATGCGCAAATTGAACTGCGTCTGAAGGGGCCAACCGATGATGAACAGATTGCCATTACCGTATTAAAACGTCATATCAAACAAACAACCGAAGCGATGGTTGATTTTGAAAAAGGTGGCCGGCAGGATTTAATCACCCGCGCGATCAGTGAGATTGCGGTGATGCAGGGGTACTTGCCGGAAGAAATGTCAGATGCTGATTTAACCAAAGCCGTGTACGCCGCATGCGCCTTGGCCGCCGAGGGGACTGCCACGGGCAAACTCATTGGTGACGTTATGAAACAGCTTGCCGGCCGCGCCGATGGTGCTCGTGTGCGCGCCGCCGTAGAATCGTGGCGCAGTACCAATGGCTCCGCTCACCCATAATTTTTTCGTTTCCGTATGATGCTCGCTCTTTTGTCTCCAACTCGCCCCAATTTCCGTCCCAATTTCCGCCGCATCTTTTGCGCGGTCGGCATGGTGCTGGTCGGTTTTTTTATTTTATGGGGAGCGACACCAGACCATGCCTACGCACAGTCAGCGCTTCAGACGCTGAATCAAACCAACGAATCCGCCGGTTTTGGTAAGGCCTCACTCGGCGAAATTATCGGCCGCATCATCCGCATATTTTTTACCCTTTTAGGGATTGTCACTATTGTCATAGTGATGTATGGCGGCTATGTCTGGATGATGGCGGGTGGCGAAGAAAAAGAAGTGGAGCGTGCCAAAGGTATTTTGCGCAGTGGTGTCATCGGGCTCATTATTATTTTTAGCGCGTTTGCCATTACGGATTTCCTCATGAGTAAAATATTTGGGCAGAAGTCCGTGCTGGGTGGCGCAAAACAAAAAACAGAACAAACAGAATCCATCGGTGATTTAGGAAGTTATCCTAACACGTCGGCGCTCGGCAAAGTTATTCAGTCACATGATCCTGCGCGTGACGCCACCAAGGTGGTGCGTAATTCATTAATACAGGTTGTGTATAAATTTCCTGTTGATCCGGAAACCATTATTGACACCTCGGCGAAGAATGTTCTGTTTAAGGTAACAAAGAATGAAAAAGGCGAAGAACAAAAAATCGTGGTGGCCGGCCCCGCGCTGGTGGATAATTTTAAATTGTATGTTACCAAAGAGGGGCCGAACAGTGCGCTCAAAAGCGAACAGGTGTGGGTCACCATTGGTGGCGAAGGAACGGATTCGTCGGTCATCACCTATGACCCCATTCCATTGCTCGGTTCAACCGGCGCAGATATGCAGTACACCACAGAGCTTGGCATTGGCATACAACGACTTCAACCAAAAGGCACCGGCATTTTTAGTGGGTTTTCCGGTGGTTATACGTGGAAATTTACCGTTGGCACCGAGGTAGATTTAACGGCACCGCGCGTGGTGTCTATTGCGCCGTCTGCCAACAACACTTTTGACCGCAACGCAACGGTACAGATTACCTTTTCCGAGCCGATTAATTTGGCGTCAGCGGTGGGTCAATATGACGGAAAGTTTTTAAAGTTTACCAATGTCGCGATTATCCGTCCGGATAAGTCAGTCGTGCATGGCGCGTGGCGGCCGGGCGGCGGATTTAATATTATTGAGTTTACCCCGTTATTGGAATGTGCGACTAATTCATGCGGACAAAAAATATTTTGTTTGCCGGCAAAAGAAACCGTTGAAGTGCGCGCGCGATCCGGTGAGTTACAAGAGCCCGGTATCAGTCCGCAGATAAAAGTGCAGGTGGGGTATCAGGGTGTCACCGATAACGCCAATAATGCATTGGATGGCGGCGGTAAAGAAGGGCAAGCGCTCTGGCAAAAGAACAACGGCAAGCCCATGGGATCGCCGACCGATGATTTTTACTTTTCATTTTCAACGACCGATGCGACCAAGACAACGGCCCCGCGCGTCATTGCCATAGAACCGTCCATTGCGGCCACAGAAAAAACAACACCGCCCACCAGCGCCACCTCTCCGGTGAGCGTGACGTTTGACACACTCATGAAGACTAGCACCTTTACCACGGTCGAACTGCGCGCAAAAAATATCAAAGCGCAGGCCGGCTATTGGGCGTCAGCGCAAAATGTTACGGTAAAAGATGCGGCCGGCAAAGAACAAATCGTCACTAAAATGGTTTTGAACCATGCACCGTTTGCAAAAAAATCTTCCTATGCGCCGGTAATTCCTTCCACGGTGCAAGATATGTATCAGAACTGTTTTTTGGCGTCCGGCAGTAACAGCGCCCAGCAATTTAACTGTTCTTATGTTCAGCCGGCTAACGGACAGTTTGTCTGTTGCAATGGCGTAAGCGGCACGGAACAGTGTACACTGTTAAAGTATGGTTCGATTGCTCCATAATCGTTTTGGTTTGTTTTTGTGCGTCGCTGTAATGGCGTCGTTTGTGTTTTCGTCAGTGGTTTTTGCGCAGGCGCCGGCAGGAGATAGTGCGGCGGGACAATTTGTCACTGCGGGTGACGTGGGACTTTCAGAAATTCAGCAGACGTCCGGTCTCGGTAATCAAGGGTTTGTCACCATCATCGCAAAAATAATACGTATTATTTTGAGTTTGTTGGGCGTCATGTGTATTATTCTTGTCATTTACGCCGGTTTTGTGTGGATGACGGCAGGTGGTTCTGAAGAGGCGGTAGAAAAAGCAAAAAAAATGCTCGTAAACGGCGGAATTGGTCTGTTAATTATTTTGTCTGCTTACGCCATTACGGAATTCACCATGCGGTCTTTGATTGGTGCGACCGGCGCCAATTTAAAAACCGGCGCCGAAGTGGGGACGGCCGGTGGGTTTAGCGGCGATCTCGGTACGTCGTCGGGGTCGTCCGGTGTGTCAGGTGGTTTGGTGATGAAATCCATAGAGCCGCGCGGCACCAATACGTACGCCAATTTGCAAGTTGTTGCTATTGCGAGTGGTGCGCTGGACAGCTCTACGGTTGCCAAAAATTTTGTGGTAAAAGATGCGGCAGGTGCAGTTATTCCGGGCGAGGTAAAAGCAGAGGGGGATTCCATCGTGTTTTCGCCTTCTGCAACCTGTCCGGCGCCTCATACGACTCTCAAATGCTTTACGGCCGGTCTCACCTATACGGTGACGGTAACCGGTGGTAAAGATGGTGTTATCGGTGCAGTGTCCAAAAAACCGCTCGTCTGTTCCGCGACATCCTGTACAATGACCTTTATTGCCGGCGACAAAGTGGACACCAAGCCGCCAACAATGTCCAATATTAAACCGGCAAAAGAAAGTAAAATCGCCGTTGATGCCATTATTCCCATTGAAGCGCTCATGCGAGACGAAAACGCGCTGTTATTTGGCCGCGTAACGGTGGATAATGTTATTTTGGAAACGGTGCAAGCGCCGCAATTTAAGGGAGGCCTTGCGCAAGAATTATTATTGCAATCAAAAAAGTTCAACACACAAAATAATAAACTCAACACGGTGCACACCATCACGCTCACGGCGCGCGATGTCGCGGGGAATCAAACGTCGGAAACATTTACGGTGACCGTGGTGCCGCAATACTGTTTTAATAACGTCAAAGACGGCGACGAAATTGCCATAGATTGCAGTGCACCAAAAGGCGCGTGCGGGCTATGCACCAACGGCGCGTGCACAGCAAACAACGAATGTGCGAACGGCAGTACGTGTGCCGGTGCGTCTGCAGGAAAAGTGTGTGGCAGTTCGCCCGTTATTCAATCGGTGACTCCGTATGATGGCGCGCCGGGGAATATAATTTCAATTTCCGGACAGGGTTTTGGCACTGCGGCAGGCACGGTTATATTTTTAGGCGATCCAAAAAATTCTAAAGATGATGTGACTGCGCAATTGGCGTGCGATGATGCATCGTCATGGCAGAACACGCGCGTGACGGTAGCCATCCCTCAGGGTGCGGTGAGCGGTCCGTTATTGGTGCGTACAACGGCAGGATCTTCTGACATCACCGACGATGCGGATGGTACGTTTCTTTCTCAATTTATCATTAATGCCACGGAGCGTCCGGGGTTGTGTTCCATTACGCCCACAACGGGCCTGTCCGGCAAAGCAGAAGTTATTGTAACGGGTAACAACGCATTTTTGTCCCAGCAGGTTGATCGGAAATTATTTTTTAACGGGTACGTAGCCACTAAAGTTGATTGGAACCAAGTTGCGCCGAATCTGGTTAAAGCAACGGTGCCGGCAATGCCGTCCGGTTATGCAGAAGTGCATGCGGTGATTAAAGGAATGAACAGCAATCCGCTGGAATTTATCGTGACCGATACATTATCGGCGGCGGCAAGTGCCGCGACAGCGAGCGGGTTGACTTCGTCGGGAACAGGCGGTGGAACAAGTGGCGGAACAGGTGGCGGAACAAGCGGTGGAACAGTGTCTGGTAGTTCTGCCAATGCCGTGCTGTCTATTAGCACGGTTAAGCCGGTCAAAGGCGGCGCCGGACAGTTCGTAACGATTAATGGTGTCGGTTTTGGCAACACGCCGAATAAAGTGCTGTTTGAAAAAATAAATGCGGACGGGACACTTTCTGGATTACAGGTGAACGCCGATACGACATTGCCGGCGCAATGCGCCCAAACATTTTGGGACAACACACAGATTATCAGTAAAATTCCGGATATCGGTATTGGCGACTATGCCGTGCTCGTGTATCCGTCCGGAGTATCCAAGCCGATCACCTACAAAAAGTTTACGGTGACCGGTGATAAAGCGGGGCCGCAAATTTGTGCGATACAGCCAAGCAATGGACCGGCTGACGGTTCTTTAACGGTGACTTTCTATGGAGAAAATTTAGGAACGGTGGCAGGCAGGGGTATGTTTTCTCCGCAGATTTTTGGCGATGCACCAAAATTATCCGGACAGTGGACGCCGAGTGCCGCAGGCGTGGTGGTTCCGGAAAAAGCGACAACCGGTAATGTACAGTTGCAGACAAGAAAGACACCAAGCACAACGCTCGCCACCGACGAGTGTTCCAAGAATCCGTCCGTGTGTAGCAACCCGCTTAATTTTATCGTTAAAGATTGTCGCGCGACACAAAATTCTTGCGGCACGGGAGTGTTATGTTGTACGGATGGTTCGTGTCAAAAGGATTGTACCGCCGCAAGCAAAAAATTGCAGGCCGCATTTGCGTGGTGTTTTTCTACGGGTGATTCATGCGATGCAACCGTGCCTCCCACTATAAAAGAAGAATGTAATAAAACGGGAGATGTTTCAAAAAATATTCCGTCGCCGACGCCTTCCAGCGCATGGACGGGAGACGGCAACGCCTGCACCAATGCGCGGGTGATTGTCCGATTTACCGAATCTGTTGATCCGCAAACGATAACAACCACCAATGGCACCAACAGCTCGCTGTATATGGAAAAATGTATTGGTGAGGCCGGCGATGTGTGCGGTAAGACAGATCCCGCATTGGTCACTCTGTCCGATATTAAGGTCGTTGCGTCAGAATCCAGCAAGACGTATGCGCTTTTTGCAACGCCAAAACAGTTGGCGCCGGACAGTACGTATCGCGTATCATTAACGTCAGATATCAACGGATCTGATTCCGGTTTGCCGCTTGTTTCGCCAAAAACAAATCTTTCCAAATGTACGCCAGCGGGCAAAGCCGTTTACTGTTTTACGTTTAAGACGCAAAAAACAACTGAACCGTGTACCGTTGATGCGGTGGGAATTACGCCATCAAGCCACACCGCCGAGCAACTCGGTGTCATTAGGAGTGGAGGCGCCGCAGATTCCACACCGGTGCAATGGATCGCCAATCCGTTCCCGCAAGATAAATGTCAGGTGCTTGATGCCAGTATGTTTGTTTGGAAATGGAGCCCGTCAAAAAGCGGTGATGTGGGGTTAGAATATACGCACGCCATGCAGGCGGATGCCGATGCCTCATGGTACTTTGCAAAGCAACCAACACCTGCCGGTAAGCCCATTACTTTGGCAGTAACAGAAGTGGAGTCAAAAAAATCGGCACAAGCAACGCTGACAATTAATCCGGGAGCACCCATTATTTATGAATCCTGTAGCACGGGGGGTGGGCGTTCGCCAACGCCATCAGTGCAATGGGGGGCGGCGCCGGTCTGTCCTGATGCGGTGGTCGCCGTAGAATTTAATCAGGAGGTTGCCGGCTTAGATTTTAAATTATATCCCTGTGAAGGGACCAAGGCGGGGAAAGAGTGTGAACAGGTATCTTCGGCTCCCTCAGCCGCCACGCTTGAAATTCAAAAACCGATTATTACGGAGGCGCGGTATCCGTATTATCTACTGCCAAACGAATCATTAAAAACAAATACGTGGTACATGGCAGAAATCGGTGCCGCGACCAAAGGCGTGGGCACGTATGGCAAACCCATAAATAAAAAAACAGGATGTCGCGCCGGCGTTGCCTACTGCTTTACGTTTAAAACGGCGCTGGACAAATCAAATTGTGAAATAAAAAAAGTTGAAATTGACCCGAACACGTATGTGGCGAAGGATGTGGGATTACAAAAAATGACCACGTATAATAAAGAAGGTGTGGCAACCGAAGCCGATCAGTTGTGGACGGCAAAACCATTTGGCGTTGATTCGTGCGTCATCATAAAAAATACCGGATCGTGGAGTTGGTACATTGATCCGGACCATAAATTATTCGCCGCAATTGATCCGGATAACAAATTAAACGATGGATCGCCCGCGCAAACCGTTGCCGCGTATCAAGAAACAAAAGCAACTGACCCTTTACGTCTGTCGGCGGTGTCACAAAATGTTGCCGGCACCGGTTATATTTCAATTGCGTTTCCTCAACCTACCGTTGAAAGTTACGAACCGAGTGCGTGCAACACCGGCGTGTGTAAAAATGCGCAGTTGAGTATTTCGTTTAGTACGCCGATGGCACTGCAAACACTGGCGAATGCGTTTACCATGGCTGAATGTCCATCCGCAGTGGTGGACTCTACGGGAGGATGTGTGATTTCCGAATCAGCGTACAAGACATTGCCCACGGTAAAATTAAAAGCGGAATTTGCCGCCGGAAGTTCTAAAAAAATAATTTTAACAGCGCCCAGTGGCACCATTAAACCAAACACCACGTATCGATTGTTTATGACCGGAACGCCGCGGTCAACGGCGGGGAAAGCGTTTGTTGGTGTCAATTATCCGTCAGAAAAACCGTTCGCATTTTCATGGAGTTTTTCCGTGGGCGCGGCTGATTGCCCCATCGGTTCTATTGCGGTGGAACCGGTGGCGCCGTTTGCACAAGCACAAGGACAGACGCAACTGTTTAATGCGCAACCGCGTAGCGAGCCATCCAGCTGTTATCCGCAAGGGCAATCACTGTCCGCATCGTCTTACGTGTGGCAATGGGAGAGTGGCGATAGCACCGTTGCAGAGCAATCGGTTCCCACCACTGTTTCATCATCCACGTTTAAAATGGTTGGTACGGGAGCTGTGGTGGATGGATTTCAAACGGCAAAAATTTCTGCGGCGGCGGTGAGTAAAACCGGTTCGGCAGAATGGAAATTGCAGTGTAATGCAGTGGCATCGTCGTGTCCTAACGGTACATCGGTTGGCGCAGATAAGTGTTGCTATGTACCGCCAAAAGTTAACGAGGTTTACCCAAAGAATGGCGCGCAAAGTGTGTGTCGTAATACGCTCATCAAAGCGGCGGTTCGTGATTTACTTGCGCCGGCAACCGTTAATAATAAAACGGTTCGTATTGGCGTATCGGCGAGTAATGGCGGATGTGTAACTGGCGCAATTCTTGAGGGTGGTTATTGTTACGGTTCTATTCCATTTGATGCGCAACTTATAAATGAGTCGGCAAGTTCTACCAAAAGAACCGGAACGATATTCATTAATTTAAATGCCATGCTACCGGCGCAAACGGCAGTGCGGGTACAAGTTCTTCCTACACCAGAATCAACACCGGCGGTTGACAGTTCGGTTACTACGGCGCTCGGTGTGCCGATTATCGGCGCGCAATGGGAGTTTAAGACGGCTGATACTCCTTGCGCTCTTTCCGGCGTAGAAACTTCACCAAAAAATATTTCATTTTATAAACTCGGGCAGACACAGCCCATTCTTGCGTATGGTTTGAGCAATGTGAACGGCGCTCTTGTCCCTCTGTCGGGAATCCCCCAGCAATATGACTGGACGTGGAGTTGGCATTCCACAAAAAAAGCGGTTGCTACGTTTCAATCAGCATCAAAGTCCGAGATGACAACGAGTATGACGGGCGGCGTCAACGGTACTTCAGCTATTTCTGGTGTTGCAACGATTTCCGCAGATAAATATTTTACGCCATCAACAACAGGTAAGACCGTTGTCGGTACCACGATGGTTTCGGCAATGCTTTGTGATGCGCCATGGGAAAGCTCACCCCCCTCGGTGATTAGTGATGCGTTGAGCAGTCAGAATATTTCATTCTGGTATTGCAAGAAAAATGGGTCCACGATTCTGCCGCACCTGACGCCGATTAAAGATAATATTGCCGACCTTTCCGCGTCCGATCAATATACCGTGTTGTCCGCATTTCATTTGGCGGACACCGTTAATGGCGGAGCAATCGGTATGCGTATTGAAAAAAATCTTAAGCATTATTCTCCGGAAGAATGGTTTTATCAGAAAGAATTTAAGGGTACTCCGCAAAAAGTTACCGTCGGCGACATGCCGGCTGTGCGCGTCGGGAATACGGTGTATATTTCTTATGGGAACAAAATTGCAAATGGCGATCAGTACACCAACATGCTCGTGATAAGTTTATCGTCCGGTGCGCCGCCGGCGCTTGCCGCTATTTTTGATCAGATCATTCAGCAGATTACCTTTTCAACCAATCTGACGGATGTTGGTTTATGCGGCGTTGGAAAACAAACAACGGACGTTGCGTGTACGAGCGATCTTGAATGTCCGACCGACCTAAAAACGTTCTTACAAAATAAGCAGGCACAGGCAGAGGCGGAAGTTGTCGCCTCAGCCGCGGCAAAAAAAGTCACCTCCACAGATAAAAACGTGTTGTCATGCACCAATGGTTTATGTGTGCAGAATGGCAACCGCATCACACCGGACATTTCATGTGACACGAGGGAAGAATGTATAAAAAAAATTCCCGAAGCCAACGCAAAATTCAGCTGTGAATCCTCACGATGTTTTTATGACGGGTCGTTTACCGGTACGGAATGTAATGACGTCGCTGATTGCGTCATTCCATTCACGCAACAAATACCCAAAACCGACACGCGCACTTGCGATGAGTACCGGTGTGTGATAGAGGGAAAAAAATATTTTGATTTAGAGTGTTGGAACGAAACAATATGTTATGATTATGATATAACGCAGTTGCCGGCGCCACCACCGGCACCGCCGCCACCCTCGTTGGACGGTCCGGCGTATTGCAAATTTGATCGGTCAAAATTTTTACGCGATACCGAGCGCGTATTACACGTAGCCACTTTTGTGCGCTCGCTGGATAAAGCGAAAGCATTTGCCGGCAAATATCCGATTGTGGCACAGGGGACGTTTGTGCCCGGACTTGTTTCAAGCAAGTGGTCCGGATGGAATTCGTTTATGCAACAACTGGGCATCGGTTTATCCGTTGATCCTCTAAACAACTATAGTTCCTGTGGCGAAGGATATGACCCGCAGACGTGCTGGAACGCAACCACAAAATTGTATCGGTGTGCCGCACAGTCACAGGTCTATCACTATAAAACGGTGGCCAGCGGCGCAGGGTATGAATTGGGCGTGACGTTTGAACAGCCGTCAAATATGACTGCTGAGTGGCGCGGTGATATTCAGACCGTATTGTCCGGTGCAGTAAAAAAAATTAACACGGCAATGTGTTCCGGCACCCCGTATACGCCGACCGCCGTGTGTGGTGATGGTGCCGTTGCCGCAACGGAAGAGTGTGATCCGCCCGGTTTATCCGCAACCATTAAAAGTACGGATTTTGCCGTATATCCCTATGGCGCGTATACGGCAACGTGCGGTGCCTCATGTTTGTGGACGGATAAAAAACCGGTAGACCAATGTGGTGACGGCGTGGTGCAAAAACCGCCAGAATTATGCGACGAAGGTTCAAAATACAACGGGTTATATAACCATTGCGCAAAAGATTGTGGTGTGGCAAGTAATAAATCTTTTGGTGATTTGGGCGCATGCGGAAATGGAAAGATAGAAAAGAACGAGGTGTGTGATGTGGCGTCGCCCTTCGGGAAATTTTATAAATTTGCCGTACACCCCACGGAAGGCCCTTGGTTTGTTCAGTGTGTAAAAGGCGCGGCGCCAAAAGATTTAAAACAGGCGTTTGTGAATACGGCAAAACCAAATGCACCGCTTGCATTTTATGAGAATGTGCCGGCCAAATTGGGTGAAGCATCATGGCAAAAAGAATCAAAGTTGGTACAGGATTTTTGTTCCGGCTCCTTAAACGCGTATGGGTATTGTGCCAAACGTCACGAAATCTCGTGCGCATCAAATTCTGATTGTATTGATGGTGATGTTTGCGATTTTAAAGTAATTGGTTCATTTTACGCCCTCGTCCAAAAAGATTCTTGTAACTGGGATTGCAAAGGAACGGGCCCCTATTGCGGAGATAAATTTGTGAGTACCGATTTTGGCGAGCAATGCGATGGTGACCAAACGGCAACGGAGAATGGGGTAGCGTGTAAAAAAGCGTGCACTGCGGCGTGCGCGTGGGCGAGCGTGGCAACGAACGGACAACCTGTGTGCACGCCAATTCAAACGGCAGTGAGCGGTCCGCCTGCGCCGCCGCCCGGTTGTGGGGACGGTGTGGTAACGGCGGCAACAGGCGAAGAATGTGACGCCGGACTTGATTGCACCCCGCTCACCAATGATAAACCGTGCAAAGTTGGCGGATTAAATGGTGTGGCGTGTACACCAACCTATGGCACCAATAGTTGCCAATACTGCTCTACCGCGTGTAAAAAAGCGTTTATTTCCGGCGGCGCGTGCGGCGATGGTGTGCGTAATGGTGCCGAGGTGTGTGATGGCAAGGATTTGAGTGGGTTCTGTGTTCCGACGACATTTCAATACAGCACATACGCGTGCAAAAAAGATTGCTCCGGCGTGCAGGTCGCGACGCAAATGGTGAAGGATCAGATAGTTGTTGCGCTCAGTCCAACAGATTATAAATGGTGGGCGGCAAAAGTTATTTCACCGGAAACCGCCGGAGATAAACTCTCTGTGGAATTTTTAAACAACAATACCTCAGCAACGGTACCTTTGTGGGACGTGGCACTGCGCGGTTCCGAAGTACCAAAAAAAGATGGCATTGAGCCGTTTCCCGTTGGAACGGCCATATTGGGGAAATGGCAGAATAAGGATCAGTGGTACGTGGGCGCCATAACCGCGGCAAGCGGTGGAAAATATTCTATCGCGTATGACGATGGCGCAAAAGAAGTCGACGTGCCCCTTGAACGTGTTGCGTATTTCCCCGGACGATGTGTGAAGTGTGGTGATTCATCACTTGCGTTTAGTACCTTCAAAGGTGTCACACCAAGTTACACTGCGGCGACGACGGCAAAAGATGCAACGTTCTCTTTTACCGATCCAACGCTTGGCTATTACCCCCTTCGTTCACCAGTAAGAGTGAATCATTTCATCGGCGATGAACTGAGTAGTAAAGCGATAGGCGATTTTACCTCTGTTGTTGCCACATCAAATGTGGTATCAAGCCGAATGATACCGTTATGGGTAGATAACGGACCTGCGCAAAAAATTGGCATGGCATGTTACGCGCTCGCGTCAAAGTATCGGATTACTTTGGACCCACATTATGTGAATAAGACCGGAAATTTTAAACCATGGGGCGGAGCGTTTTCGTACGGTTCACCAGTTGTGGATTATGGTTCAATCTCTATACCACTACCGCAAAATGTTACACCAAAAACGTATGACATACAGCCGTATGGCGAAGAAGGGGACTATCGCATTGTGTTAAAGGCGCCACAGTCACAATCGCTGTGGGGTGCATACATTAACTGGACAATAACAGCAAAGAAAGAAGGTGACTCGGTATTCTCAGGCGATCCATCGGGGTATGTTTTGGATGGGTCATATAAACCGACAAAAGATTGCTTTGGATCGGGGTATAAGAGTAAAGCAGATAACTCCATAATATTAGGCGAAGGGGGAGACACAACAACTCTGGTGTGGCGTGATGGGTGCATTGCGAGTAGCCCGCGTGTTCAGCTTGAATATATGTACCCCACCGTACAGAGTTCGCAATTGCATGGACAGGGAAGGTTTGTGACCACGTTGCGTCGCGGATTCCCGAATAGCAACGCGTTTTACGCCGCGGTGTATCAGCCGAAAGTCGTTATTAGCGGTGGTGCAAAAAATAAAGGAGTGACACTGTCAATATATTTTTATTCAAGCGGTTCATGGAAGTTGATTAAGGTATTGACGCCAGAAACATCCGGATTTGTTTCGGGACAAGGATTTATTAATTGGTATCCGTTCTTCTTTATGCCGGACCAAACAGAGACGGGCGGGTCACTTCTGGGAACGGGTTATCAACCAGCACAAGCGCTATACCATGGTGAATTTGATCCGAGCGAAACGCCAAAAAAACTATTACCATAATGTATGACAGAAATTATTCCACCATCCCCATCGCGCCACCGCACCATTTTTGTTATACTGGGTGTGAGCGTACTGTTTATAATTATCGTGACGTTGTTTCTGTTTACGAAACGGCGGCCAAAC
>CAZUSU010000020.1:0-6358 GCA_964623315.1 uncultured Gammaproteobacteria bacterium
CTCCTGCGGCAGATCTCGCTCTGTCCTCGGTGCGCTCGTTGCACGAATGTATCGTGCAACGCCAAGCTCGCGCACCTGCGGATGTTGAAAAAAATAAAAAGGAATGCAATCTTTTTCTCCAATAACTTTGATCTGAAGATGAATTTCTGTGCAGGAGTTTTTTTGTTTCTTGGTAAATACAGCCACGCACCTTTTTTAGTGACTCTCGGAGGCGAGCCAGCACGGTGTTTTTGCACAGCAAAAACTGGCGAGCCGAGAGTGAGCGCGTTTTGTTCGCTGGAACAAAACGACGCGTGCACTAAAAAAGGTGCGTGGCTGTGTTTGTCTAAAATAAAAAAAACTCCTGCACAGAAATTCGCGCTCAAGAAGGTTCGTTAAAGATGGATTCGAGCCAAGGCCCGAATACCCCTCGTAACAAACCTCCATGCTTGTCGTGAGCGCGAGTTCCTAATCAGGAGTCCGTTTGAACGACGTACTATACGCGTCTTTAAAAATTTTGTCAAATAAAAATCGGATACACGTAAAAAATGGCTTTCTTAAGCTAATTACCCGTGGAACCTGCGGCGTCCGGATTTAATGCGGCGGATGCTTCTTCCGCACCAACCGACGGTGTTGATGTTGCGACCACCCCTTTCAAGCAAACGGCTCCCCATGGCTTATAGTAACTCGGGAAGTCCTGTTTTTTAACGATGCCGTCTGCATATGTTACGACATAGGTAAAAATGGTGGACGCCCCCGGATGTGCCTTCTCCGTACACTTAACGGTCCCCACAGGAATTTCTGTGGTTTCAATTGTTTTTTTCGGTGGAGCGGGCGAGGTGCTCAAAACCTTCACCGGTGTGCGCGATGCCGTGCGGCCATCCGGCGTCCCCCAAAAAACAAACGTTAATTTATCTCCTTGCATGCGCGTCTCCAGCATCGCAAACTGTTTGGTGTCGTTAATGAATCGGAAATCTGGCTTGGGTTGATAAATGGTTGCATCGGTGCCCGATAATCCGTTCTCAAAATAATAGGGAACCTGAAACGAATGGTTACGCCGCTCCACCACCGGAAAACCGGCGCCCATGACGGCGCGAAATGTCGTTGTGCCAATTTGACATAATCCACCGCCAAATTCTGGCGTCGTACGATCTCCTTTGATTACCAATTCCTGCACATATCCCGTGGCCGCGCTAATTTCGCCGAGCGCTTTAATTAAAGAAAATGTTTCGTTGGGTGCGATTAGTAATCCGTTGAGTGTACGCATTCCGACAGAAATATTAAGCCGCCGCTTTGCCGGCGAACCCTTAAAATCAGAGGTGCCGTAACCAAGAACAGTCGCAATGCCGATATCGTTTGTTTTATCCAACGTGACCGCGGGAACAACCTCACGCAAGGGTAGTGCAATGGTACTACTGGATGAATTAAATGAATCCACCAGACCTTCTGCAAGAGCGGGCCAATCCACCAGCAGAGAACTTTCGTGCGGCACAAATTTTGTAACGCGATTTCCCTCACGTACAAATTGCGCGTCGCGACCCTCGCGCTCCGTCGGCCGCACCGCTTCGCCTAACAATACTTTTAATTTGTCGCTATCCAATGAAATTACGACCCGCTCGTCCGCAATAGTCGGCTGAACCGCACGAACCAATTGCGCCGCTGAAACGGAAAATTTTTTGCCATCTGCGCTCACCAGCGTACGCGGCTGTATGCGCCGCATGTATGCAAGCGCAGGATCAGTGAGGCGTTCGGCGTCGCGTGTGGTGACGCGCGGCTCCGCGGCAATAATTTCGGCGGACACGGTTGTACTCCCTCTGACGACCGCCTGTTCCAGCGCATTAATGAGTTGCGGAACGGCAACATATTCGCCGGCCTCTGACGGCACCACCTGCACGACATATTCATCGCCACCACCGCCCGACAAAACAAACGCGGCAGAGCGCGGATTTTTAAGTGGTGCGTTCCATGACCGTATTATTTCGTCTGCAAGCTCAATGGCGCGTTCCTGTATTACTGTTTGCAATGGCACGCGCACCGTGGCCGCAATGCCAAGTCCTCCTTTCACCGTGCGCACCACGCGATCGCGACCGGCAACGCGCTGTGCTTCCGCCATTGTTTCATTTACATCCACGCCGATAATTAATTGATTACGCACCATAAGGGGAAACGCAAAAGAGTTATTGTTCAGACGAACGGTCATGGTGGTGGCACGAATACTTTCCGCGAGCTTTGCAATTTCGGCACGCGCGGCATTAAATGTTTTACCCCCCACCGCACTGTCACCAATATAAAATTGTTCCGGAAATTTTTGCACTTCTACGGCGCCAAGTGCCACATATGATCCCACGCTAAACGCAACGACCACAAAAAATATTCCGCCGCCGAGAAATAATTTGAAATGTGATTGTGCGAGCGCTGGTTTATGGTTCATCTATGACAACGATAGGAATATGTTTTGTTTTGAGTTGTTTGGGAATGCGAATGGTCAGCATGCCGTTAGCAATTTCCGCGCGTGCATCATCCAAGCGCACATCCACCGGAATTACGATACTGCGCGAAAATGACCCCCACGCACATTCATCAGAAAAGAAATGCGTATCGTGCGGAAGGTCTGGCGCGCGCGTGCGCGTTCCACGAATGGTGATTACATCGCCGTTATACGCAATGGAAACGGCGTCCGGATCCACGCCGGCAATTGGAGCATAGACCATGAGTTCATCCTGCGTTTCACAAACATCAACAGGAAGCTCACCTTCGCCGGCGGCTTCGTCTAACATCACGTCGTGGAGAAGGTACTGATCTGGCATACCCGACGTGAAGTATAACGAGTTGCGTTGATCTTGACAATACTGCTTTTTTCAGCTACGCTGTGAAGCACTCGGTACCATCGAGTGATTCGGAGGAAACCATGAATCCCCTTACAACTAGCGTGTTGATTTTTTTCGTCAGTATCGGCCTCCTCTTCTTTTTCGGATTCCTGGCCGAAAAAATGAAGCGTCCGAAGCTGGAAGGATTCTTCTTCATCGTTGGTTTCGCTGGCCTAATCTTTGGGATTTCGTTCAGCGTCGTTACAGCGACGAAGTACGTTGTCTGCGGAAATCATGAAGGCATGATCCTCGTAAACACCGACGGCACCATGCAGTACGAGTACAACTGTGTTGACGGCGCATGGAAGCCGGACAACGTGATTGAGGTGCCGAGGTTGAACAACGGCTTTGACCTCAAGATGTCTGCGCACCCGATCACGGAAAATCCAAAGGTGCGCAACCTCAAGTACTTCGTTACGGTCAAGATCATTGACTTGGCCAAGTATTTCGGCAAAGAAGACGTTGCGCGCGTGCTCCGCGACAACGACGCCGAGTATTGGGTTCGCAAAACCCTCTACGATTTCAACGAAGCGAAATCGCCGGAGTTGGGGCGGTTCTACAATCCGCTGGACAAGGAACAGGAGCTCCAGTTTCGTACCTTGCTCCACGAGTTCGTGAATCCGCAGGTTGCGGAGCACGGACTGCGCGTGGCGTTCGTCAAGTTTGAACTTGAGTGACCGTAGTGACCATTGCGCCGTCAATCTCAGTCACCTGCCCCGAAGCGAACAACACGTTTGCATCGGGGCTCATTTTTTTATCCGCGCTTCAACCGCAAAGAATTCATCACCACGGAAATTGAACTGAACGCCATGGCCGCAGACGCGATGATGGGTGAAAGCAGTGGCCCGCCAAACAAAAACAACACGCCGGCCGCCACCGGAATGCCGAGCGCGTTGTAGATGAACGCCCAAAACAAATTTTGTTTGATGACCGTAAGTGTGCGACGCGAAATTAATATGGCGTCTGCCACTTTTTTGAGGTCGCCTTTGAGCAAGGTGATGTTGCCGGCCGCAATGGCAATGTCTGTTCCGGTTGACAACGCAAATCCGACCGTCGCTTGGGTGAGCGCCGGCGCGTCGTTCATCCCGTCACCCACCATGCCCACTTTTTTTCCCTTTGCTTGCTGTAGTTTTATGAACTCCAATTTATCTGCGGGCAACTGGGACGCGCGCCACGTGGTAATTTTTAATTCATCCGCAACGGCACGCGCCGCGCCTTCGTGGTCGCCGGTCAGCATCACCGGTTCTATCCCCAACGCGCGCGTTTCGTTGATGGCGTCGTGCGCATCTGCTTTGATGGTGTCTGCCGCATACAAATACCCAATGCATACGCCATCTTGTGCAACGGCCAAAATGGTGGCCGCCGAATTTTGTGTGCGACGCGTTGGCAACGCAATATTTTGTGATTCAATGAAACGCGGCGAACCGACGTGTATTTTTGCGCCGTTTATGCGCGCGGAAAGTCCGCCGCCGGGTGTAACGTCTACGTCTGTTGCTTGTTGCAGAAAAATGCCGCGCGCCACGGCAACATTCACCACCGCGCCAGCCAACGGATGTTCTGAATTGTGTTCTACTGATGCCGCAATGCGGAGCAGTTCTTCTTCTGAAATTTCGCCCACCGGTTCAACACCAACAATTGACGGCTTGCCTTCGGTCACGGTGCCGGTTTTATCAAACACAATCATGTCCAGCTTGCCGGCAGTTTCCAAACTTTCTGCATCGCGAATCAATATGCCGCGCGACGCCGCGCGCCCCGTGCCCACCATAATTGCCGTAGGCGTTGCAAGGCCGAGCGCGCACGGACAGGCAATAATTAACACGGCAACGGCTTGCACCAGTGTATGAATGATGCGTGGCTCCGGACCCACAAACCACCACGCCGCCGCGGTTAATACGGCAATAACTAACACGGCCGGCACAAAATATCCGGCAATGAGGTCTGCCATGCGCTGGATGGGCGCGCGCGACCCTTGCGCTTCTTCCACCAACTGAATGATGTGCGCGAGCACGGTTTCTGCGCCAATTTTTGTGGCGCGAATGTGCAGGACGCCCGTGCCGTTGACCGTTGCGCCAATAACGCTGTCCCCCACTTTTTTCTCCACCGGAATGGGCTCGCCGGTCATCATGGATTCGTCAACTGAAGTGAAACCAAAAACAACCGCGCCGTCAGTGGGAATTTTTTCTCCCGGCCGCACAAGCAACAGATCACCGAGCGCAATTTCATCCGCCGGAATTTCCTGAATGTTGTGCGCGTCGCCGCCAACCAGCCGATGCGCCATTTTTGCCTGCAGGCCAATTAATTTTTGTACCGCTTCATTTGCTTGCGATTTTGCGCGCGCTTCCAGCAAGCGGCCAAGCAAAATTAATGCAATGATAACGGCGGCCGTGTCAAAATAAAGGGGCAGTATGCCGTCCGATGAAACAAACGGCGCTGGCCAAACCAACACGGTGGCGCTAAACGCAAATGCCGCACAGGTGCCGATGGCAATGAGCGTGTCCATGTTCACGGATTTGTATCGCGCGGCCGTCAACGCAGAATGAAAAATAAGCGAACCTGCCCACGCAAGCACTACGGCAGTGAACACAAATTGTGTCCAACCATTTACTTGCGGCGAAAGCACCGTGATGCCAAACATATCGGCGAATGAAAGTAGCATGACCGCGGCGCCGAGCGCCAAACTGACGATGACTTTTATTTTCAAGACACGATACTCGGCGGCTTTAAGTTGTTTGAGATGGTCCGCGTGTTCGGCGGCGGACAGGTGGTGATTATTCATATACATCGTAGCCGGTTTCCCGAACGGCCTGTTTAATTTTTGATTCGTCGGTAATTGTTTCGTCAAATGAAACGATTGCTTTTTCCGTGGCGATATTTACGTTGGCGTCTGTCACGCCGTCACATTCACGCAAACCTTTTTCTATTTTCATGACGCACGAAGCGCAGTGCATGCCTTTGAGGGGTAATATAATTTTTTGCATATTTTTTTTATTTTATTCTTTTATTTTTATTCAACGATTATTTTTCCCGTGCCCATGCCCATAGGACATGAAAACGGAAATGTGCCTGCATGCTGTGGCATGAAGCGCGCCACATTTTTTCCTACCGCGGATTCAATCCGGAAATTAAGCGTCGGACTGATAACGATACCCAAACAGCCCGGTATGTTTGGATCAAGCGTAATTTCTGCGGGCACGCCGCGCTGGAGGCGTATTACTGACGGCTCATAATTGAATGTGGTCTTTGAGAAGCCGATGGTCGCGCGTTGCACTGTGCCGTCTTGTTGTGCAAAGGCGCCACTTACTCTTTTTTCTTGCGGCGGTGCACCAAGTGACATGCCAAAACGTACGAATGCAAACATCATGATACCGAAGAGCAATACACCCAGCCACACCGATGCGGAACTATTTTTTTTCATAGTGCGATGATACGCGTGAGCGGCCCGCGCGGCGCATACATCATGATGAACATGATGATGGTGGTGATTGCAATAGACCACAGCGCGAGCGTTGACG
>CAZUSU010000021.1:0-4778 GCA_964623315.1 uncultured Gammaproteobacteria bacterium
TGATCGTATCACGGTCAACGAATCGGCTGAAGAGCGCGTACGAATACGCGACGCAGGCGGCGAACGTCGGCAGTGTGGTCGGTACAGCCGAGGTTGATCTGGCGGATGCAAAGCAGGTCGCTGATTTCGTGGATCTGTTCAGGTTGGCGTCAGTCACGGCAGGCACGGCTGCTGACGTGATCGTGCATGCGGCCGGCATGTTCGCGTGGGACGGGCAGGCAGAGCTTGAAGAGTTGATGGCGGCAAACAACGGCACCAAGTACGAACTGTGCCTCGCCATTTTCACGCGGAAGGAGGTTCGTGCCGGAAATGGTCCGTGGGACTGCCGGCACGTGTTCATCGGATCGGTAGCTGCAGATTTCGAAACCGACGAATTTCTGCAGGTTCCGTTCCCTGATGGTACGATGCACACGCAGCACGATTACGCGGCAGCACAGAAGATGGTGCGCCGTACGGCAGAGGCGTGTGGCAATTGGTGCGACAATGGCCGCGTCCTGCTCCTCGAGCCGGGCGGCATGCTGGATACGGCCACCATGGACCAATTCCCGCCGGCGATTCGTGACCAGATCACGGCCAGTGGACAGACAGTGCAGACCGAAGTGATTGATCCACTGCTTGCGTTCCTTGACGGCAATTTCGTCGTCAAGACGCCAAGCGCGGCGTTCAGTTCGTAACAATTCCCGCATCGTGTGCCAACCGGCGCGCGGTGCGGATTTTTTTGTGCTACAATAGTCCAACTATGATTGACTCACAAAAATTTGTTTTGATTACCGGCGGTTCCGAAGGTGTCGGCTTTGCTATTGCACAAATGTTTGCGCGCCACGGATTTCACGTGGTGCTGGCCGCACGCAGTTTGGAAAAATTGAAAGTCGCCGCAGAAAAACTGGGCACGGCCACGCGCATCACTACGCTGTCCCTTGATGTCACCGACGCCGCTTCTATCGCCGCGGCGCGCGATGAACTTTTAAAAACCACCGACCACCTTGACGCGCTCGTTAATTCCGCCGGCACTTTTAAGTGGGATGCAGAGTTGGGCGACATTGATTTGGATTTACTTAATGCACGCAGTAAAGAATTGGTGACCAAAGCGTTTGCATCATTCTTGCGCGACGGCGCACACGTCATAAATATTTCATCGCAGGCCGCGCTGTTTGCCGAAGATGACCCGCGTCGCGCAGGCGAACTTGCCTACGTGAAATCCATGCAGGGCGTTGATGAATTTTCGCGCGCACTGGCGGTGCAGTATCCCACGTGGCGCGTGCACGTGTCGCATCCGCCGCTCATGAAAGGCAAAATTGCGGAAACGCAGTTTCGCGGGCGGTCCGGCTTTGAAGATATAAATTTTGATACGTTGCCCGGGCCGGAAATTGTGGGGGAAGAAATTGAAAAAATGATGTTCGGTTAGTGGTATTATGTTAGGTTGGGTTGACAAACCAACCTAATTCGGGTATAGTTAGGACACTAAACCAACCGTATTCATATGAATAAAATAATAAAGCGCTTTATAGAGCCAAAAATTGAAGAAACCATATTTCAGGGAAAAATCATTGTCATTTATGGTCCGCGCCAAGCAGGAAAAACAACACTCATACAACAGATACAAAAAAATTTTTCCGAGGACTCTATCTATCTTTCATGCGACGAGCCGGATGTTCGAGCCGCATTTACCAACGCAACAAGTTCTGCAATGAAATCATACATCGGCAAGAAACGACTGGTGTTTCTTGATGAGGCACAGCGAGTTGAAAATATCGGTGTTTCACTTAAATTGCTGTTTGATACGTCTCCGGAGATCCAAGTGGTTGCAACCGGTTCATCATCGTTTGAGCTTGCAAACAAAATTAACGAACCACTTACCGGACGCAAGCGTGAATTTTTTCTTCCGCCCATTTCTGTTCAAGAACTTGTTGCCGATCACGACGAACTTTCATTTACCCGCACGCTTGAACAGCGCATCATTTTTGGCATGTATCCAGAAATTATTACCGGTGGCAGTGCACAAGCAAAGGACGCATTGTATGAAATTACCACCAGCTATTTGTACAAAGATGTGTTGGCGCATCAGCAACTCCGCCATCCGGAATTATTGGATAAAATATTACGCGCGCTTGCGTTACAAATCGGACAAGAAGTTTCGTTCACAGAGGTGGCGACTACCATTGGGTCAAACAAACAAACGGTTGAGCGTTATATTGAACTGCTTGAAAAAACGTTTGTTATTTTTAGGCTTCCGCCACTGCATCGCAATCCACGCAAAGAGATCGGAAAGATGCGCAAGATTTATTTTTTTGATACCGGTGTCAGAAACGCACTCATCCAATCATTCGGTGATTTTTCAACGCGCACGGACGTGGGTGCGTTGTGGGAAAATTTTCTTATAAGCGAGCGCTATAAAATGCACACAGCTTTGGGTGACCACGTGAAACGATTTTTTTGGCGCACCTATGATCAGCGTGAAATTGATTATATTGAAGACGTGGACGGAGTATTGTCCGGATATGAGTTAAAATGGAAACAGGAAACATATCGCCCACCAAAAGCATTTTTGGATTTGTATCCGGATACGCGTGTGCAACTTATTACCAAAGAAAATTTTATTGCGTTTTGTTCCAATCGATTTATGTGAGCCATGGCTACAGAAACGCACCGCGTGTATTAACGCAACAACTCTCAAAAATATGATTGGCATTTTTGATTCCGGTAGTGGTGGCCTCACGGTACTGCGCGCCGTGCGTGCGCGCGCGCCGCTCGCGGACATTGTGTATTTTGGCGACCTCGCCCATATGCCGTATGGTGGCAGGTCGCAAGCCGAACTGCAAAAACTCACGGTGGACGCCATGAGTTTATTGCGTCGCGAAGGCGCGGATTATTTGGTGAGCGCTTGCAACAGCGTTTCCGCATCCGTTATTAGACCCATGATGGATTTGTTGGGCGCAACAGATTCTACCGTTACGGAAATGGTGGGGCCTGCGGTGCGTGGCGCGCTGGCGTTTGGCGAGGAGAACATTGTGGTGCTGGCAACGGCCGCAACGATTGAATCGGGGATGTACCAGCGCGCGTTTGCCGACCGTGGCGTGTATGTGACGGCCATCCCTGTGTCCGGCCTTGCGGATGCCATAGAGTTTGACGATGACGAACGGGCGCGCGGATTGATTTCTCCTGTTGCCGCGCGTTTAGAAATGATGCGGCCACGCGTGGTGGTGCTCGCCTGTACACACTATCCGCTCGCGACGCAGGCATTTCGTGAAATTTTTGGGCAATATAATATGGGGAGCGTGCATATTTTTGATCCATCCGATGCGGTCGCCAAAGAAGTGGTGGCGCGTTGTGGACACGGCGGTACGGGCAAAACCCGCATCATAATTTCGGCAGACAACGAACCGTTCAAAAAGCGGGCACGGGAATTTAATCCACAGGTGTTCGTACTCGCCACCACTTGACAGTTCGGGATGCGTTCGGATATAATGGAAGCGTATGTCACACCCCCCTTCCAAACTGCTCACCAAAAAACAGTCCGAGCTGATTAATCAGTTCGTGAACTTTTTCAAAATGCACGATCGCATGCCGTCATATCGCGAGGTCGGCGATGAGCTCGGCATTTCTTCACCCGCAACCATTGCCGAGCACGTGGCCGCGCTTATGACAAAAGGTTATTTAAAAAAAGTCGGCAACACCATTGAACTAACGGTCAAATCATTTCAACGTGGCTCTGCCGTGCGCATTCCTTTGTTGGGGCTTATTGCGGCAGGTGAACCTATTGAAGCGCTGGAAAATCACGAGACCATTGTGGTTCCGGCAAATTTGGTGATGGACGGCATGAATTCCTACGCATTAAAAGTGCGCGGCGACAGCATGATAGACGAAGGAATTTTTGACGGCGATTATGTGGTGGTGGAACGCAGTAACCGACCGCACGATGGCGAGGTGGTGGTGGCACTGCTTGATAACACCTATGCCACGCTCAAAAAGTTTTACCGCGAAAAGGCGCGCATCCGTTTACAGCCGGCCAACAAACGTCTCAAACCTATTTTTGTGAAGGACTGCATTATTCAGGGAGTGGTGCGTGGCGTTATCCGCACCTTTCGCACTAACGGCGTTTACTAATATGTCACGCGTTGTTGTTGATATTGAAACGTGCGGTGTTCCTTTTGAATCGCTGGACGCGGCGTCGCAGGAATATTTCACCCACTACGCCAAATCAGAAGAAGAAGCGACGGCGCAAAAAGATTTAACGGGCTTATGGCCGGTCACCGCGGAAATTATCACCATCGGCATGCTGAATCCGGACACGGGCCGCGGTCAGGTGCTGTTTCAAGACAATGATACGCACATTCCCCCGTGGGAAGAAGGCAATATTATTTTTAGCACCGGCTCTGAACGGGAAATTTTGCAGAAATTTTGGGAAGAGGTGCAAAAATTCCATGCTATTATTACGTTTAATGGCCGCGGGTTTGATGCGCCTTTTTTAATTTTGCGTAGCATGGTGCGCGGCGTGCGTATCACGAAAAATTTAATGCCGCCGCGGTTTCAGTCAGATTCACACTGCGACCTGTTAGAACAGCTTACTTTTTTTGGTGCCACGCGAAAGTTTAATTTGGATGTTTATTGCAAAGCGTTTGGTATCCCAACGCCAAAAGACGGCGGCATAGAAGGCAAAGAGGTTGGGGCGGCTCACGCGGCCGGTCGGTATGTGGATATTGCAAAATACAACGCGCGCGACCTGCACGCAACGGCGGCGCTTTTCAAAAAATGGGAAGCGGCGCTAAACGGTTGACGCG
>CAZUSU010000022.1:0-9310 GCA_964623315.1 uncultured Gammaproteobacteria bacterium
TGGAAACTTATTGGATTTGACCGTGTGGAAAAGACCATTCCATCGCGCTATTGACACCTTTTTTTTATTTCGTTATACTACTGCCACGTCAATTATGAGCACCGAGAATGAAGCGCCCAGTAAAGATGTCATTGAACTAAGAGGAATTATAGAAGAAGCGTTACCAGCCGCACGGTTCCGTATCAAACTTGAAAACGGTCATATCATCATCGGTCACATGGCAGGTAAACTCCGCATGAATCGCATCAGACTCGTGACCGGAGATGAGGTTCGTATTCAAATGACGCCTTACGACCTTACTAAGGGGCGCATCGTGTATCGCTACTAATTTAAAAACATGAAAGTTCGCGCATCGGTAAAACCAATTTGTAAGGATTGCAAAGTCGGACGCCGCAAGGGCCGCGTCATTGTGATTTGCAAAACGCCGAAGCATAAACAGCGTCAAGGATAATCTATGGCACGTGTCGCCGGAGTAACCTTACCCAACCCAAAGCGCATAGAAGCGGCCTTGCCGTATATTTTTGGCATTGGCTGGACGCAAAGCAAGAAAATTCTTAAGGCAACGAGCATTAGTCCTGACATTCGCGTCAAGGATTTAACACCAGAACAGACAGACGCGCTTTCAAATTATATTGCGGGAAACTTCAAAATTGAGGGTGATTTACGCCGCGATATTATCGGTAACATTAAGCGCTTGCGCGAAATTAAGTCCTATCGGGGGACTCGCCACGCACGCGGTCTGCCATCACGCGGCCAGCGCACGAAGACCAACAGCCGTACTCTACGGGGCAACAAGCGTGTCACTATGGGCTCGGGTAAAAAGCCAAAGGGCATGCTTAAGTAATTCAGAAATATGGCAACCACTGCACCCAAAAAAACAAAAAAGAAAGTTGCAAGGGCAGTTACGATAGGGAACTGTTGTATTCAGGCGTCCTACAATAACACCATTGTTTCATTCACGGACGAAGGTGGTAACGTGCTGGCATGGTCCAGCGCCGGTCAATGTGGATTTAAAGGACCAAAAAAAGCAACGCCGTATGCGGCGGGCATTGTCGTTAAAACGGCGACAGAAAAACTACTGCCATTTGGTTTAAAAGACGTACATGTATTTGTGAAGGGAATTGGTATGGGCCGAGAAGGTGCCGTACGCGCATTGCATGCCAACGGATTTTCTGTATTATCAATCAAGGATACGACGCCGCTTCCGCATAATGGATGCCGTGCTCCGCGACCTCGTCGCGTGTAACTGTTGGAACTATGCGTATTACCGGACCAAAATGCCGCATGTGTCGCCGCGAAGGGACAAAATTATTTTTGAAAGGCGCTAAATGTTTTACGTCAAAATGTCCTATTGTTCGGCGCGCATATCCACCGGGTGTGCACGGTCCTAATGCCGGTCGCGCCAAAATTACCGGTTTTGGCAAACAGTTGCGTGAAAAACAAAAAGCAAAGCGCATCTACGGGCTCATGGAAAAGCAATTTCGCAATTATGTATTGGAAGCAACGGCGAGCAAGGGCAACACGGCAGAACTGCTACAACAGTTGTTGGAAACACGGTTTGACAACGCAGTATATCGCTTGGGTGTCTGCGAGAGCCGCCAGCAGGCGCGTCAATTAATTGGTCATGGTCATGTTAAAATTAACGGTAAAAAATTGGACATTCCGTCCTACGCCGTTCGTCTTAACGACGTCATTTCTTTTGATGCCTCCGCTTCAAAAGAAATAGCCAAGCGTCAGCAGGCAATTGAAAAGCATGAACGGCCGCAATGGTTGCAGTTGGATCTCGGCAGTATGACCGCCACCATAATCTCACAACCAACGCTCAAGGATGTTGAACACATCTTCAACATTAGTCCGATCGTTGAGTACTATTCACGCTAACATATCTCTATGGAGAATCTTTCACTCCCCTCATCAATCACTTTTGAAGCAGGCGACACGCCGCATCGCGGCAAATTGGTCGTGTCACCGTTGTTTCACGGTTATGGCACGACGGTCGGAAATGCGCTCCGCCGCGTATTATTGTCTTCCCTTGATGGCGCCGCCGTCACCGCCATAAAAATCAAAGGTATTCAGCATGAGTTTAGCGCCATTCCGGGTGTCAAAGAAGATGGTGTTGAGATATTGCTGAATATCAAACAGATTCGTCTTAAAGTTTTTTCCGCCGAGCCGGTGCGTCTGCATTTAACGGTAAAAAAGGTTGGCGTGGTGACTGCCGGTGATATTGCGCCCAGCTCTGACATGGATATTATAAATAAGGATTTGCCGTTATTTACCGTTACCGATGCAAAACACCCTGTTGATGTAGAATTTATTGCACAGCAAGGGCGTGGTTATGTGCCGGTAGAAGAGCGCGCCAGTGTGGGGCATGAATTAGGCACTATTGCGGTGGATGCGATTTTTACTCCGGTACTGGACGTTGGTTACACCGTTGAATTCACCCGCGTCGGAGACATTACCGATTACGAAAAGCTGACCGTAGATATTGAAACAGATGGAACCGTTACTCCGAAAGAAGCGGCGGTGCGCGCCACTAATTTACTTATGGATCACTATCGGCTTATTATTGATCAGCTCAGTGCTTAACGAATTATATGCGCCATCGTAAACATAAAGTAACACTGAGCAGAGTCAAGGGCCAACGTGAGCTTATGTTGCGTACCCTTGCGGCACAGATAGTTTTAAACGAAGGCGTTGTGACGACCGCGGCAAAAGCGCGGGCGGTGCGTCCATTGGTAGAACGCATGATTACTCGCGGCAAAACGGTGAACATTACTTCTCGTCGTTATTTAATGAAATTCTTCACCACCGAAGCGCCGGTAAGGAAAATTCTTGAGGTGCTCGGTGGCCGCTACGTGGCGCGCGCAGGAGGTTGCACGCGCACCGTAAAATTAGGTCAGCGTCAAGGGGACGGCGCCCCACTTGTGCGTATTGAACTGGTCTAACTCATATGAATAGAAACACTCACACCATTGATGCACAAGGACAGCCGCTCGGTCGTCTTGCTACTCGCGTGGCAGTTTTGCTTATGGGAAAGCATAAGCCAACCTATACTGCGCGTATTGATGGGGGAGATACCGTACGTGTCACCAATGTTACACGGGTATTATTATCAGGAAAAAAGAGCGAGCAGAAGGAGATTATTCATCATACGTGGCACCCCGGTGGTATTAAGCGAACGCCTATTCAGCGTGTCATGGAAAAGCATCCACACCGCGTACTGGTGCATGCCGTTTCTAAAATGCTCCCACGTAACACGTTTCGTGCCGCACGTCTCAAACGACTCATCATTCAAAAACCAGTATGACAGACGCTCATTCAGCAATGACACGAGCCGTGGGTCGCCGCAAATCTGCATCGGCGCGGGTTCGCATTACGAGCACAGACACGACGCGTACCGTTAATGGCAAGCCGCTTGAACAATATTTTGGTTACGCATTGCATCAGGATTTAATTGTTGAACCGCTCAAATTGGTCGGTTTGGATGGTACGTTTGGTTTTTCTGCTAAGGTTGCCGGCGACGGCGTTTCCGGACAGGCCGAGGCGATTCGTCATGGTATCGCGCGCGCGCTCGTTCGCTTAAATGCGGAATATCGCAAGACCCTTAAAGTCGTTGGATTTCTGCGCCGTGATCCGCGCGCCAAGGAACGCAAAAAGTTTGGTCTGCGCCGCGCACGTCGCGCACCGCAGTGGTCCAAGCGTTAAATGTGAAATCCGTTTCGCACAATACGATTCTGTATACGGGAGCGTCAATCATCCAGAAGGCGCTCTCGTTTGTCTATTACTGGATAATCGCGCGTTCATTTGGACCCGAGGGAGTCGGACAGTATTCCTATGCGCTGGCTTTTGCCGCGCTCTTTTCAATTTTAATTGACGGGGGATTAACGCCGGTGCTGATTCGCGGTTGCGCGCAACCAAACCAGCAAGGCCGTGCGTGGCTCGTGCGCATATTGCAGTATAAGTTTCTCATAGCGCTGGCAACGTCATTTGTCATGATAGGCATTGTACTGTGGGTCAGCGGCCGCGCTTTTATGGTATGGCCGCTTATTTTAGTTGCTGGCCTTACGATGCTGATGGATACCGTTAACACCACGATGTATGGCGTATTGCGGGCGCATCAGTTGCTAAAATTTGAGAGTATTGGTCTTATTGCCTCACAGGCGGTTGTGTTGGTTGGCGGTGTGGTAATTTTTGCTTTGCATTTACCGGTAATTGTTGCCATTATGGTACTTGCTGTAGGGAGCGTCCTTAATGGGGGAATTGCAATGCGTGGGGTGTGGCGTGTGCTGTCCTCACAAACGCCACGGCAGGAGGTGGAGCCATTGCCGGCGCTGGGCGTATTGGCAAAACAGGCGGCGCCTTTTATGCTCGCAGGTATTTTTGCTCGAACGTACTCTTTTTTTGACAGTTTTTATCTGGCAGAGGTTTCAAAAAATGGATTTGCCGGCCTTGGGGTGTATAGCACGGCAAATAAAATTACGTTTGCGTTTCAATTTATACCGCTCGCGCTCATCGCATCTTTATATCCGGCATTTTCGTACGCCGGTAGCGCCGCTGACCGTGCCCTACTGTGGGTGCAGGCGCAGAGATATGTCATGTTGTGCGCGGGAGGAATTTCCGCGTTACTGATTTCATTGCGCTTGCCACTGCTTGATTTGTTCGGTACCGGTTTTTCCGCAGGAAGTACGGCCATGTTGATTCTTGCCTTATCACTGCCGTTTTCTTTTATGTCGTATCCGAACGGAGCACTGCTTAATGCCTTACATTTGTCGCGGCTTCAAACAACGGCCATGGGTGTTACGGTGCTGGTAAATGTGGGTGTTAATATACTGTTGGTAGGCCGTTATGGCGTCGTAGGGGCGGCTATTGCGGCATTGTGCGGCAATATGACCCTTTGGGCGATGGGCGCCTATTTTGCGCACAAATGCGAGGAAAAACTGTCGGTGCGTGATTTTTGCTTATCTGCCGGCCGGATATATGGCGCCGGTGCCGTGGCCGCGGCTCTTACGTCTTTACTCGTCCTGACGATACCGGCACCTTTCAGATTAGTAACGGGTGGAATCACCGGTGTGATAGTATATGTTGGTGGTGTTTTGCTATTTCGTGCCATCACTATTGCTGAACTTAAACAGGCATGGCGTATGATTCGGTCGCGCATATGAAAATATTATTGGTCACGCTTGAATTTCCTCCGACCATTGGCGGCGTTGCTACTTATTTGGGAAATTTATATCGGGGCTTGCCGCACGCGGTGCGAGTATTTTCATCACGCGCCACCACGCCATTTGTTTGGTGGATGTATCCGCGCTGGTATCCGTTTTATCGTGCGCTTCTGCGATATGTGGTGAGGGAGAATCCGGACGAAATTCATATATCACACATTTTGCCCGTCGGAATAATGGCGTGGTGGTTGTGGAAACGCTATCACATCCCGTATGTTATTTTTTTTCACGGTACTGATTTGCGTGCGGCGTACGCACAGCCGCGCAAATGGCGGCGCGTTAAAAAAATAGTTCAGCACGCACGACGCTGTGTGGTGAACAGTGAGGCAACGGCACGACTCTTTGCCGATTTATTTCCAGAAATGCCTGCGCCGTATATTTGCATGCCCGGCGTTTCAGTGCCTCCGGTTTTGGGTGACGCCGATACGATTGCTTTACGCGAAAAATATCATGTGGGGCGCCGACCAATTATTTTATTTTTAGCGCGATTAATTGAGCGTAAAGGACTACTGGTGGCAATTGATGCGTTTCAATTACTACTGCAACAAGCCGCGGTACCCCCCGTGCTCGTTGTGGTGGGTGACGGGCCACAGCGCGCAGTCGCCGAGCGTCAGGTGAGTCAGCTCCAACTTGATACGCATGTAATTTTTACCGGTGTGGCAACTGATGTAGAGCGATGGGCGTGGTATCGTACCGCACACCTTTTTTGGTTTCCGGCGCAGGAGATAGCCGGTGAGTGGGAAGGATATGGTATCACTTCGCTGGAGGCGCAATCCATGGGATGTCCGGTGATTGTGAGTTCAGTGCAGGGCCTTCCGGAAACGGTGCACAGCGGTGTGACCGGCATGGTGGTCGCTCCCACCGCCGAGGCCTTTGCGCTCGCGTCGCTGAATTTGCTGGATGATGCACACCGGTGGCAGAACATGCGAACTGCCGCACGCGTGTGGGCACAGCAACATTCTGTTGAGGCACAGCGCGAGAATTTTATCCGTCAGGTACTCACCCCAGACGTATGACCATTTCTGTGATTATTCCGATATATGGGCGGGTGGAATTGCTGGGTCCTTGTTTGAAGGCGTTGTGTCATCAAACTTTACTGCCCACGGAAATAATTGTGGTGGATGATGGAAATAATGAACCGACCGCAGAGGCGATAAAAAATATTTGCACGGCGTATTCCGCAAAGTACTTGCGTGCGTCCCCGCAGGGAGGCGCGAGTGCGGCGCGTAATAGGGGCATGCGCACGGCAGAGGGTGACGCTTTATTTTTTTGTGATGCTGATGTGGTATTACTGCCTCACGCGCTGGAATGGTTATCCTCGGCGCTTGAAAATAATTCTGCGGCATTATTTGCGTATGGCGATTATGCGTTGGGTAAACGGATCATGCGTGGCCAGAAATTTAATCCGACGGTCTTGCGAGATCATAATTATATTTCAACCATGTCGCTCGTCAGGCGTTCTGCCGGAGTTTTTTTTGATGAAAAACTTAAACGCTTTCAGGATTGGGATATGTGGCTTACCATTGCCGCGGGCGGTGGCACGGGGGTATATGTTCCCGAACTGTTATTTCACGCACAACCCAACGGTACGATGAGCCGATGGCTCCCGTCAGGGTGTGTGAAAAATGCAAAATGGTTTTGGTGGCTACCCGCCGTGCGCGCGTATATCAGCGCGCGAAAAATTCTGTTTGAAAAACATTTCGGCGATCGGTCGGTTCAGAAATAAACAGTCCGGACAGGTGTGCGTAGCCATTTTGAAATGCCGCAGATGACATTATTTTTTTTCCAGCAGGGAGGAGCTCATCCATAAGAATTGTTCCGTCGCACGTCCCCAGTTTTACCAGTTTATGCTCAAACACCAACTGGCCGGCAGGAATGGTGGCGTTGGTATCAACGTGGCACCGAACTATTTTTATGACAGAGCCGTTAATAGTAAACATAACGCCGGGCCAAGGGACCAGCGCACGCACGAGACGTTCAATTTCTATCGCTGATTGCGTTTCTGCAGAAATAGCGCCGGTTTCTCGCACGAGTAGTGCGGTATAGGTTGCGGAATTATGTTGTTGTGGCGTTGGAATCAGGGTGCCGTTCATATATCCCTCTATCGCTGAACTCACTTTTTGCGCGCCCAGAGCTCCTAATCGCTGAATCAGCTCCGGCGTGGTGTCAGTCGGCGCCACTGTGCAGGGGTGTTTTGAAATGAGGGGTCCGTGGTCCATCTGCGCATCCATGACCATAAAGGTGATACCCGTTTCTGTGTCACCGGCGGCAATCGCGGCGTGGACCGGTGCGGCACCGCGCCAACGGGGGAGCAGAGAGCCGTGCACGTTGAGCGCTCCGTGTGGCGCAATGGCCAAAATATCAGCCGGAATAATTCGTCCATACTGCGCCACAATAAAAATGTCAGGACTATATGCGCGTAGAATTGACCGGAACTCATCTGTTTTTAATTTTTCCGGCGTCTCAACCGGTATGTGGTGTAACAGGGCAAAAGCATGCGTGGCACTTTTATGTATTTTTGCCACCCTTCCCACTGCCCGAGGCGGTTGCGTTATCACACAGCAAATGTGGTATAAATGATTTTTAAAAAGCGACTGTAATATTTGCAATGCAAATTCGCCCGTGCCAAAAAAAATTATGCGCGTTGGTGCCATATTTTTACAGCGCCGAACGAATTTGTGTGGGGCGAATATTGGTAGCGCGATCAATGTACAAAATACCGTTCAGATGGTCGCATTCATGTTGGGCAACTCGTGCGGCGTATCCGGTGAGCGCGCGCTCATACGACTGGCCATCGCGCGTTATGCCGCAGAGCGTAACCCCGACATGACGTTCAACGTCGCCAATAAGTCCGGGAACGGAAAGACAGCCCTCTTCATCCGTTGCTTTTTCAAGGGAGTAGTGAGAAAGCGACGGATTACTGATGACAAGATCAGATGAGCTGGCACCAAACGCATCTTTTCCAATAATAATAATGGACACCCCTTGTGCAACCTGCACCGCCGCTAAACCAATTCCATCGTCGGCATACATGGTGGTCACCATGCTGTCGCACAATTCCTGCATCTTTTCACCGGCAAGCTCTTCGGCGCTAATCGGCCGCGCAATCTGGCGTAATAGAGCGTTCGGATGAGTAATGACGGGCAAAATATTTCCCATAGAATACTAGATTAATCGTCGTGCGATAAAATGTCAAACGGGGGTTGTTTATATTTCTTACGCAGTGCCTCCTCGCTGTGCCACCACGTCGCAAGGCCCTCTGCGGTTTTGGCGCCCCACAACGGGCGTTCCGGATGCGCCGTTATCGCAATCCAATTTCCTTGCCATGACGGTGTCAGCGCAACTGATAAGCGGCGCAATCTGGTGAGGGTGCGCTCTTCGGCATCAAAGAGATGACCACATGATTCAAAATCCACCGCGCAATCAATTATGGTCTGAAAGGATGAAAGCGATGTGTAGTCAGCCGCCGCAGAGGTCATAATGGTGAGCGGGCCATGGCGGGGCTCTGCACGGTCATGCAGAACAATGTGTGATGCAGAAATGTCATAATGTTTTGCGAGAACGCGTGCAAGCGACGCACCACCCAATCCGTAGGAATGAATGCGCGTACCACTGCAATGCCTGCAGGCCGGCACCGTGCCATCGCGCGGCGCGTCTGTAACGGCATGACAATCACTGCAAAAGAGACGCAGTGCGGCGTGTAAATGCGGAACCAGCACACAGACATTATCTGATGAACGCAACTCTTGTGCAATACGTTCATAGGTTGCCTTAAGGCGATGCATTCCCGAAAGCGTGGATATATCAACGCGTGTGGGCCATTGTTTTAGTGCGGGGGCATTACCGTATTGCTTAAAATCATAACTAGATGGCGTGTGCATAATCTGAATAATTTGTTCTGGTTCGTGCTGTCTGCGCAATCTAAGAACGGCTCTATTATGATACGCCGGCCCGTCCCACTGCTCATGAGCCGGATGGGTTGGGTCTAGCAGAATAATAGTCCCGTGTGCGGATAATGGAAGCCAAACGCCGATGTGGGTGCCGATAATTACCGTGTGTGGCGTTTGAGATCGCCACGCATGCCATGC
>CAZUSU010000023.1:0-15815 GCA_964623315.1 uncultured Gammaproteobacteria bacterium
GAGGTATTTATTATTAGTTTGTGATTCTGGATTCGAAGACAGCGCGCGCGTCCGAGCGTGCGCAGGACGCATCGTGCGCTGGCCGGCCCGAACGCCGCAATATGCGGCGTGAGGCGAATCCTCATCGCACCATTCATATGCTACAATGCTCCCATGCTCATGCCATCAAAAAAATTGATATACACACTGGCCGCCCTTGCCATTGCCGCATCTGCCGCGATCAATAATTTTTATTCCTCACCCCCTGCGCCACCTCAACAAATTCCAACGGGCGCTTTTACCGTTAGCAAAATTATTGATGGTGACACCCTTGACGTCAAACTACCCCACGGCGCCACCGAGCGTGTTCGTCTTATTGGCATTGACACGCCGGAATCCGTGGATCCGCGCCGACCGGTGCAATGTTTTGGTTATGAAGCAAGCGCCTATCTAAAAAAATTAATTGGTACACAGCCGGTGTATATAGAACGCGACGCTTTAAGCGATGATCGTGATAAATACGGTCGCCTCCTGCGTTATATTTTTCTACCCGACAACACTTTTGTCAACGAGAAAATGGTTGCCGACGGATATGCCTACGCTTACACGCGATTTGCATTCACCTTTAAAACAAGTTTTGTGGCCGCACAACGTGATGCACGTGCCGGATCGCGCGGTTTGTGGTCTGTCAACAGTTGCGCTGGCCGTCGCTAGCGCTTTCATGCTATAATAAACGCAATTATTCATTAATTTTTTCTTATGAAACATGGAAAATATTGTCCGTGTTGTTGCGCGGACTGGGGTCTGTTATTGCTACGTCTGGCGCTTGCCGCTGTTTTTATTTCCCACGCGGTGCAGAAGCTCGGCGATATGGATAAAGTCGTTGGCTTTATGGCGGCGCTCGGCATTCCGGCATTTATGGCATGGGTAGTTGCGCTCGGCGAATTGCTTGGCGGCGTTGCCATGCTCTTGGGCGTATTTACAAAATATGCCGGTGCCGTGCTTGCAATTATCATGTTAGTTGCTATTTGGAAAGTGAAAGCAAAGCTGGGATTCATCGGCGGCTGGGAATTTGATCTTACCTTATTGCTCGCCTCATTGGCCGTGGTGAGCACCGGTCCGGGGGCCTATGCTCTTGGGTGGGGCAACCACTGTTGTGGCGATGAGTGTAAGAACGGTTGCACCATGAAAAAATAGTATGTTAGCCGTTGGCGATCGCGCTCCGGAATTTTCACTCTGCGATCAGTCCGGTACCGTCCACGCGCTCGGCGAATGTCGCGGCGCGTGGGCGCTGTTATATTTTTATCCGAAAGATGACACGCCGGGGTGCACCACCGAAGCATGTAGTGTGCGAGACAATTGGAACGTGCTCAAAAATAAATTAAAAATTTTTGGCATCAGCGCCGACTCAATTGCGTCGCACAAAAAATTTGCAGAAAAATATCATCTGCCATTTCCACTACTGGCAGATGTAGGTCGCGCCGTCGTAAACGCCTATGGCGTGGGGAGCCCATCTGACGGTATTATGCGCACCTCTTTTTTAATACAGCCGGACGGTGTTGTGGCTAAAGTTTATGAAAAGGTTCAGCCAGCCGTACACATCAGCGAAGTTCTTACCGATCTCATACAATTGCAAAAAAGTAGCTAATTAAAGCCAAATATTAGCGGTGAGCAAGCTGTGGATAACTCCACTTGCTCGCATGCGCAACGAGGGGTAAGGTGTCGGCCACGAGAAACCTAACCCGCCAAACTATGCGCCTCTCCTGTGTGTCGATGCGCGAAAACTTCTTTTGCGAGGATTTTGAGGACGAAACGGAAGAAGTGCTGTAAAACAGCACTTTTTTGGTAATCGTAGGTGAACTTGTCCACATACTTGCATAAATTCCTCATCTCATATACCTTACGTTGTATGAAGTACGAACCAAAACCCCTCCCTTTTTCTGGTGCCCCTGCCGGTATTTCAGAAAAAACGCTCGCCACGCACCACGATAAATTATATGTGGGCTATGTTAATAAGAAAAATGAGATAGAAGAAAAACTCGCCCCCTTACAGCAGGGAGGCGATGTTACCACCGCCAATCAGTCCTATTCCGAATTGCGCGCCTTAAAAGAAGGCGAAACATTTGCCGTTAACGGCGTATATTTGCACGAATGGTATTTTGACATACTAAACGGTGATGGCGTCCCTCGCGGTTTGCTCGCAGATGCGCTAGCAGTACAATTCGGTAGCATTGAAAATTTTCTAAAATATTTTGCGGCATGTGGCATGTCAGCGCGCGGATGGGCGGTACTGGCGTTTGATACGCGCGACAAACAGCTAAAAGTATTTACCTGCGACGCGCATAATCAAGGCGGGGTGTGGGGCGCCATTCCGCTCATCGTACTTGATGTATAGGAGCACGCATACTTCATGGACCATGGCAGTGATCGTAAAGCATACATTGAAGCGTTTCTTAAACAACTAAATTGGGCCGTCGCGGATGCGAACTTTGCCGCCCTTACCTTATGAATTACGAAACATCGTCCACGACAGTAGAAATTTCTCAAGATATTCAAGCTGAAATAGAAGACATAGCCGCCATTCTATCCCAAACATACGGATTTGATTTTCCGCTTGAATTGCTTGAACAGTGTTACCTCCAGATAGAGGATACCGAGCGCCTGCGAATGATTGCCGATCGCGTGCGTGTACGCATCAACATAGAACCGGACGATATTTTTGATGATCAAAAAATGGCACGCAACCTGACGCGCCTAGAACGTGCGTTTCAATTTTACATTGACGAACACGTCTCCTCATAGCCTCATACATAAACTCTATGCCACTTATTGGAAAACCGGCGCCTGCCTTTGATTGCCCCGCATACGTGCGCGGCACGGAAGTAAAACAGATCGCTTTATCATCGCTCAAAGGTAAGTGGGTGGTTTTATTTTTTTACCCGCGCGATTTTACCTTTATTTGTCCCACGGAATTGAAAGGGTTTGCCGCGGCGCAAAATGATTTTGACGCCATTAATACCGCGCTGATCGCCGCATCAACGGATAGTGCGTGGGCACACAAAGCATGGTTTGAGCGCGATCTGCCGGACGTTACCTTTCCGGTACTCGCCGATACCTCCCTGCAACTCACGCGCGACTACGGAGTTTTAATAGAAGAAACCGGCACCGCGCTCCGTGGGACGTTTGTTATTGATCAATACGGCGTATTGCGTTATATGGTGGTGTCTGATCTCAACGTTGGCCGCAGTGTGGAAGAAACGTTACGCGTGGTAAAAGCGTTGCAAACCGGCGAGCTGTGTCCGGTTGCGTGGAAGCCCGGCGAATCAACATTGGGAAAAGCATAGATCGCATCTATGAGCCGCGAACTGGTCTTTGACATTGAAACGCAAGAGCAGGCCGGCCCCGCTGGCCCCAAAGCCATGCACGCCTCATTGGTGGGCATCTATACGTACGAAGATGACACGTTTCGCGCGTTTCGCGAGGAGCAGTTTAAAGAAATGTGGCCGCTGTTTGAGCGCGCCGAGCGGCTGATCGGCTACAATTCCAAATATTTTGACATTCCGGTATTACAAAATTATTATTTGGGAGATTTGTCAAAAATTCCTCATCTGGATTTGTTGGAAGAAATTAAACGCGCCGCCGGTTTTAGAATAAAATTAAATGATGTAGCGCGTGCAACATTAAATACGCAAAAATCTGCGCACGGACTTGATGCCGTGGCGTGGTTCAAAAACGGAGAGTGGGAAAAAATAGAAAAATATTGTCTTGACGACGTGCGCATTACGCGCGATCTGTACGAATACGGCAAAATGCACAAGCAGATTTTTTTTCCGGACGTTGCTGGCGGTATAAAACCCATTGCCATAAAATTTACTGCGGATCGGGTGGCAGATACGGGGGCGCTCGCGAGTGTGGCGCCGACCGGCATGAACATGACCTTACCCTTTTAATATGATCAAACGCACACTGGAACGTATGCTCGGTGTGGCGGCGCGCGCAATCGTGCAAAAATACAAACCGAAAATTGTTGCCATAACCGGTTCGGTCGGGAAGACCACCACAAAAACTGCCATTGCCGCCGTGCTCTCACAACGTTTCCGTGTGGGATGGTCGGCAAAAAATTTTAATAACGAATTAGGCGTTCCGCTCACCATTTTACAACGCGACGCGCCCGGCCGCTCGCCCGTGGCATGGATTAAATTATTTTTTAGAGCCGTGGCGTTATTGGTGGGCACGGACCCCTTATTCCCCCAAATTTTTGTTATTGAAATGGGTGCGGACCATCCGGGTGACATCGCTTATTTACTAACTATTGCGCCGGCTGATGTCGGGGTGCTGACATCAGTGTCTGCGGCGCACACGGAATTTTTTAAATCACTGGACGGCGTACTCGCGGAAAAAAAATTGGTCGTCACACAGTTGGCACCTCACGGCATCGCCATTATCAATGGAGATGATGCGCTTTGCGCATCTCTTGCGCCGGAAATTCGCGCGCATCTGTTTAGTTTCGGTTTTGGCGAGACCGTGTCCGTGCGCGCGCGTTCATGGCAATTCCATCCAGACGGTATGACCGCTGAAATTATGGTTGAGGGGGAGGTGATCAGTGTTCGCCTACGGGGCGTCATTGGCCGTCCGGTTATTTATTCCGCGCTTGCGGCAGTACAGGTGGGTGCGGCGCTGGGCCTTACTCTTTCTGAAATTCATGACGGGCTCACACAATTTGAGGCGCCAGAGGGCCGTATGCGTCTGCTCGGTGGTATCAAAAATACCGTACTCATTGATGACACGTATAATGCCTCACCGAGTGCATTTCTTGAAGCGATTGATGCGCTTACCTCTTTGCCCACACCGCACCATCATATTGTCGTGCTCGGTGATATGTTAGAACTTGGTGCGCTTACCGAAGATGCGCATCGTCGCGTTGGTGCGCGCGTTGCCGAACAGCACTGCGACCTGCTTATCACCGTGGGCGCGGCCGCTCGCTATAGTGCCGAGCAGGCGCGAACCGCCGGCATGGACGAAAATGCCATTTTTTCTTTTGGTAACTCAGTTGATGCGGGAAAATTTTTGCAGGAACGCATGCACTAAGGCGACGACATTTTAATCAAAGGTTCTCAAGGGATGCGGTGTGAAAAAATAGTAAAGGAAGTGATGGCCGAGCCGCAGTTTGCAGAAAAATTATTAGTCCGTCAAAGTAAAAAGTGGCTATGAAATTAATTTCGCTCAACACGTATTGCGGATATTTTTGGGAGCCGCTGTCAAATTTTTTACTGTCGCATGCCGCGGACACAGACATTTTTTTGTTGCAGGAGGTGTTGGATTCGGAGGATCTGCCGGAAACCGCACAGGGATTTCGCACGCATCAATTTTTTGAACTTCAACGGATACTGTCAAATTTTCACGGCGACTTTCGCGTCGTACAAAAAAATCGCATACCGGCCGGCAGGGAGGCGGGGGTTAATTTTGGTAAGGCGACGTTTATAAAAAATAATATTTCCCTCATTTCCACCGAAGAAATTTTTATTCACGGCGCGCGCGATTCATTTCGCGAAGGGGACGAGGAAACGATGCCGAACAGCATGGTTGCCACGACTATTGCTCACGGGTCGTTGTCACTCACCGTTTGTAATGTCCACGGCACTTATTTGCCTAAGGATAAACGTGATTCGCCGGAACGACTGGCGCAGTCGCAACGCCTCATTGATTTCGTGTCGCAGATAAATGGAGAAAAAATTATTGCCGGCGATTTTAATTTATTTCCCGACACCGAAAGTATTGCGATGATAGAATCTGCTGGCTATAAAAATTTGATCCGCGCATTTTCTATTTCAACAACGCGCGGCTCATTGGTGCGGCAGTTGCATCCGGAGTATGGCGCATCGCCGGACGGCTGGCAGGAATTTGCGGACTATGTTTTTGTGTCGTCGGGTATTCGCGTAAAATCATTTGAGGTGCCGGACGTACCCATTTCGGATCATTTGCCGATGATACTGGAGTTTGATGGGTAGCGCTAACGGGAATCGCCCTCCTCGCGAATCATATCGCTCGTCGGGTCCGGGACTCGCGCGACATATGCTTCGCACGCTCGCATACGCGCTCGTCCTTCAACTCCCCAAGCCATATAAAAAATTTCTCCACAAAAAATGTGGAGAAATTTTTTATAGCGCTAAGGGGAGTTGAACCCCTCTTCTTAGATTGAGAATCTAATGTCCTAACCGATAGACGATAGCGCCGCGCGACCCATGCGCAAAAATAATAGCAGGCGCCGGACACTCTTGTCCAGACGCCTGCGAGTGTTATTGGTCATCTACCACCGCGCGTAACTGTTTGCACCGTTCGGCGGCCGGTGGATGTGCGCCGTCCGGCGCAAAGGTGTCAAACGTACGTTCTGCACGCTCCAATTGTTGCAGAAACGTACAGTATTCGTCCGTGGCGCGCCGCATGTCAAATCCGGCATCCGCACCGAGCAGGACGCCAAACGCATCGGCAAACCGTTCTTTGCCGAAAGGCAAACGGCTCGCGCGAGCCATCATGTTGGCGTTGTCGTTCAGCACGGCGTGTCCCAGTTCATGCGCCACCAGAAACGCCAGTTCGTCATCGGTCGTGTGTTCAAGCACAAATCTATTCACCATGATGTAGTGCCGCTGTGTGCGTGCGTCAAACGTGTGTGCGGCGATGGGACGGATGCGATGTTGGTCGCCGGCAAACTCCCACGCCAACGCCCACACGTCGTGGCGCCATATCGATTGATCTGCCGTTGCCACCAGCCGCCGCGCAATATCACGCAAACGCGCGTCGTTGAGCAGTGTGACCATGACCGTGGATGATGCGTCCTTCTGCACCGGCACCGCGCTGACGCACGCAGTACCGGCGACCACAATCATCACTGTTAAACCGTTCCACATGAAGCCCTCCTCCTGCATCGGTTGGTGTAAAGGTTAACTGAATGTGCACGGTGTGTCAATGAGTTGATTGAATTGACAACTCACCACCGTATAGGTTATATTTTTGTCGCTCTCACCATTCAACGGAGGACAGAATGTCGTCAAATCAGCAAATTGCGCCCGTTCATGTGCTCGACATGGCTTCTGATGTCGCGTCCATGAACAATGCTTTCGGCAGGGCGCTTCAGGATACCGGTTTCGTGATGACCACAAACACGCCAATCAGCACGGAGTTGGTGGACCGTTGCTACGAGATGGCCGTTCGTGTGTTTGATTTGTCGCAGGATCAACTCCTGCGCTACATGGCGGAAGATGGTCAGGTGGGGTTTTACCCTATCGGTGGAAAGAAGAAGCCGGACATCGCGGATCCGACTGCCAAGGTGCCGGATGCCAAGGAATTCTGGATGGTACGCCTTCCCGAAGGGCCGCGTGCGAACGTCTGGCCTACGGAAGTACCGCAGTTCCGTGATGCGTTTGAGCAACTGTACCGTGAGTTCAATGGCTTCGCTCGTATCCTGTTTGGAATGCTTGAACAGTATATTGGTGTTCCAGCAGGGACCCTCTTGGACGGCTACACGGGAGTCGAAACGGTCGTGCGTGTCCTGCACTACCCACCTTGCGAGGTCAATGTGGTGAGGTCAAAGGCACACCTTGACATCTGTACAATCGCCGCTCTTGCAGAAGAGCGCATCAGGTACGCACCGGGCGGTCCGTTATTCAAGCGTGAGCGCACCGGTCTCGAGCTGTTGCGTGGTGATACCGCGATGTGGGAGAGCCTCATTCAGGTGCCGGGATCCTTCGTGGTTGATGCCGGTCGTATGTGTGATGAGTTCACCGGCTATCACAGTCCGGATAGGCACATCCGCGCAACGAAGCATCGCGTGTTTGCGCATACTGAGGAACCGGAGCGGTACATGATTGTGTGCTTCATTCATCTTGATCCGGACCAGATCGTGCGCTGGGTGGATGGTAAACCGGTGACTGCTGGCATGACGCTGGAACGCATGCTTCGCGAGGTCGGCTATAAATAACAAATTTCTGTCGCGCTCTGCGTAACGGAAATACACACAGGCTCTCGTTGAGGGATGCAGGGCCTGTGTAATTTTTTTTGCCCCACGCCCTTGATCATTCCGCATTCTTCTGCTACACTACGGCAACCAGATTATGAATATCCGCAACATCGCCATCATTGCGCACGTTGACCACGGCAAAACCACGCTTGTGGATGCGTTGTTAAAATTGACAAAAACAAAAATTGGGCATGATCGGCCTGACGAACGGGTGATGGACAGCAACGATTTGGAACGCGAACGCGGAATCACTATTTTTTCCAAAAATGCCAGTGTGCATTTCGGCGACACGAAAATAAATATCATTGACACACCGGGGCACGCGGATTTTGGCGGGGAAGTGGAGCGTGTGTTAAAAATGGCCGACGGTGCGCTTCTGCTCGTTGATGCCAAAGAAGGTCCGATGCCACAGACAAAATTTGTGTTAAAAAAAGCGTTACAGTTGGGACTGCGCGTCATTGTGGTGATCAATAAAATTGATAAAAAAGATGCGCGGTGCGAATATGTTTTGAACACCACCTTTGATCTGTTTGGCGACCTTGGCGCTACAAATCGGCAATTGGACTTTCCCGTCATTTATGCGAGTGCCATTTCAGGCAAAGCCGGTTACGCAGATACACTGGACGAAATGACGGATATTACGCCGGTTTTTGATACGGTGATTAAAGAAATTCCGGCGCCGCAAGGCAGTCCGGACGCGCCACTGCAAATGCTCGTGGTGTCATTACAGATGGACAATTACAAAGGCAAACTTGGCATCGGCCGTATTTTTAATGGTCGCGTCAAAAAAGGGGATACGGTGATGCACATCAATCGCGCTGGCCAAATGACCAAGCAAAAAGTTACGGCGTTGTTGGCGTTTGAGGGATTGGAAAAAACTGAAATTGAAGACGCGCAAGCCGGAGACATAATTTTATTGGCGGGCGTTAGCGACATTTCTATCGGCGACACCATTGCGGACGCCACCGCGCCGCACGCGCTGGACATGCTTGAAATTGAACAGCCGACGGTGAAGATGACCTTTCGCGTCAATGATTCGCCATTTAACGGAAAAGAAAAAGGGACAAAAAATACGTCGCGTTTATTGCGCGAACGTCTGGAAAAAGAATTGGAAACCGATGTGGCTCTGCGCGTAGAAGACGGCGATGCGCCGGATAATTTTGTGGTGCTCGGTCGCGGGGAATTGCACCTTGCCATTTTGGTAGAAAAAATGCGTCGCGAAGGATTTGAACTGCAAGTTACGCGTCCGCACGTGGTGACGCACGAAGAAAATGGCGTCACGATGGAACCGGCGGAAGACGTTTACGTTGAAGTGCCGGAAACATACGCCGGAACGGTTATTGAAAAATTGGGCAAACGTCGTGGTGACATGAAAAATTATCACGTGCATGAAGGGCAGGCCGCACTACATTTTTTAATTCCCACCCGCGGGCTCATTGGCTACCGCAACGAATTTTTGACCGACACCAAAGGAACGGGCATTTTAAATGCGCTGTTTCACGGATTTGTGCCATGGGTTGAAAATCTTTCTTTATCAAACCATGGTTCGCTTATTGCGTTTGAAACCGGTGTGACCACGGCGTATTCACTGGAGTCGGCGGAAGCGCGTGGGCAACTTTTTGTGGGGCCGGCCGTGGAAGTATATGAAGGACAAATTATCGGTCAAAATGCAAAAGACGACGATCTTGAAGTAAATGTCTGTAAAGAAAAACGTCTGTCAAATATGCGCACGTCCGGCGCGGATATGGCCACAAAATTAGAACCCCACCGCACGTTGACACTGGAACAGATGATTGAATATATTGGCGATGACGAATGGGTGGAAATTACGCCGGCATCCTTGCGTATGCGCAAACAGTTTTTGAGTGCAAACGATCGGAAGAGGAATGCGCGCTAGATGAGCTCATGAGTGGTACAGCTACGTTTTTTTCCGACCATGCTAAATGTTATACGCAAGACGTCATGCCCCTTTAAAATCGCAGAAACGTTTTCTGCCCATTCAATTATAATCACCGCTGAAGGATCAGTTGCAAAATCATTAAAACCAATGTCGCGCAAGTCGTTTGCCTTTTTTAAACGATACGCGTCAACGTGAATTATACGTGACACTCCGCGAATAGATTGCGGGAGCTCATACGGCTGGAGCAGTGTGTAGGTGGGAGAAACAACGGTTGCAGTAACGCCGCACGCCGCAGCAAATTCTTTTACCAAAGTTGTTTTACCGGCACCAATGGGGCCGCTTAAGGCGATAATCAAGTTCGGCCGCATATTTTTTACCAGCTCGCCCGCAAGCGCGCGCGTGTCTGCCGTTGTTTTTAGGATATATTTCATGCACCCATGCTATCAGATGTGTCGGCGTTGTGCTATACTCTATCGGTATGTGGACATCGTTCATACTAAAAGCGTTTGGCGCGCTCTTTATGATTTTTGCGGCCGCAAATATTATTGACTGGATGGCGAGCGGTAGTAAGTGGGCGCACAAACATTACGCGGCAACGCCGGATATTTGGCGCAGAGTGGCGGGCGCTGACCAGCAAAAGGTAGAACGGCACGTGGTGCTGGCATCTATCGGGCTCACGGCATTATTCGCTTTTGTGTTTGTTGCTTTTTTCTTGGTTCTGCAACCGGGTGTGGCGGCATTTCGTTTGCCTGCCACGCGCGCGCTTGGCGTGGCAGTCGCATTATGGTTGCTCGTGCCGGTGCCGATAATTGCCACACAACATCTGTTCATCAAATATCAGCGTGCGAGCACCGTGGCATATCTGTGCGCTTGGTTTGTTAAAATTCTTATCGCAAGCATTATTATGACGCACCTTTTTTAACTATGTCTTCACTTTTGCATCAAAATATCATCTCCATTCTGGGGTTGGCGAACGCCACGGATGGCGTAAAAAATACGGTTATGTCGCGTCTCGTGGAACTGGTAGAAAAACGCATTCTTGTAGCCATCATTGATCGTCTCACGAGCGAACAGCAGGAAGATTTTTTGCGCATCATGGATCGCGGCACAGAGGAAGAGCGCTCGGTGTTTTTGCACAAACACGTGCCAGACCTGCCAAAGATGGTTGATCAAGAAGTTATCAAAGTTAAACAGGACGCCCATCAGTTCCTAAATTCATTGGCCGCATCTGCGGCATAGCATATGGTTGGAGAACCTCCGCAAATACATGGCGGCGAGTCGTGGGAATCGGTTGTTGAACGGCTTAAACCGGAAATTAATGAGCGCGCTGACCGATTGATTGAAGAACTTAATCGGTTGGCTCTTGCAGAAGATCCAAAAGAATTGATTGAAAAAATTAAGCTGTATTCATTTGCACATTGTAATCATGATGAAATTGAACGGCACGCAAATCTGATTAATCAGGAAGAGCTCATTACGTTGCTGGCTCGTGATACCGCGTTGGGAGATTTTTATGATGGCATGAAAAAACGCGCCGATGCTGATCCACACAGTAATTCTGCACAGAAATTTAAAATCATTAATGACACATGGGATGGTGTCAATAATCTGTATGACAAAAAAGAAGCATTACCGCAGGTCGGTACCGTGCTTTTATTGCCGCTAAAAATTGATGCACAGGGAACGGTTTCAACGACGCAACAAATAGGATTTAGCACAGGTGAGATGGCGGCGTTTTATTATGAATTGCCGCGGTTTCCGAATCAAACAAAAGAAGCGATACAGAGATCAGGCAACACGTTGCCACTGCTTTTTAGAGTGGCAGAGGTGTCTCGGATGCCTTTTGATGATACGTTTATTCTTGAGCAGTTTACCGTGAGGCTGGATATGGTTGGTGAGTTTGGAGAGGATACTGATCTGCGCATACCGATCGATTTTATTGCCGCGGATGCGGGCAAAAAATTTTATGTGCTAGACGACGGGACGCGCTGTAAAATTCCAAACCGTCTTTGGCCGCTGATTAATTCAACTAACGAAGGATCCAACCGTTTACCTGAAATAAAAATTCGTAAACACGGAGGCGAGTGGGAGGTGGTGGATATTATTGCGCGCGACATTTCTATTCGGCGTGATAAAAATATTAGAACCGTTGCGTATGTCCGCTCTGCCGATGATAGGGCCTTCTACATATTGCCGAATGGCTTGCGCTATGAGGTTTTACTCACGCCAGAAACATTGCAAAAAATTGATGCGCAGACCGGCCATGTATTACGCGGTGACAAGACCGACTCCGGTGAACTGCCGTTTGTTCGTGTACATTTTAATGGTGCACGCGGTGAATATATGGTGCACCGCATTGCGCCGCACGATTATACGGAGCAGATGAAGAGTATAAGAGAGGCGATGCGGTTTTACGCACTGCAACCGCTTGTCGGAAAACGCGCACTCACGCCAGCACAAAAAAAATTTATTGCCGGTCTAAATTTTAACGATACTTTTGGAGATATTTCTCCTGATATCGGCAGAGCACTGCGTAAACACATGCAAGAAATAACCGGTACAAATCCGCATGTGGTGGTGGTGAGTAGCCGCATTGACGCTTTCCGTTTTGGGTTTCCAGCTTTTAATAAGGAGGAAAACTTACAAAAAATTAAGGCACAGATCCACCCCGATTCTGCGGCTACCATAACGTTATTTCAGCGGGTAACAGAGCAATCGCACGAACTACAGTCCTTATTTGAGGAACGTCTGCAAACGGAAAAAAGTGGAAGGCAATTAGAACGAGAAAAGCTTATAAAATTGCACGCCCTGCACGTTCGTTTTTTTAGAAATCTGGGCAAACTAGAGTTGCGGCTTAATAGGCCGTTGCGCCGACATTTTTTTCCGTCTGACATGGACGGTGAGATGAGTATTGATTTATTAAAAAGTGCCGGCGGAATTAATTCAATCGTCATACCGATTATTCCAAATGATGCGGAAAATATGCGGCGAATGTTAGAGCGCGCAATTCATGTTGATGCATCGCATGGCTCGGACATTAGCATCAAAAAAACGTCTAGGAAGAGGCCGATTCAATTTGAGGATGAACCGTATACGCCACAAACTATTTTACTTGATGAGGACGATGGTAAAACGAGATTTTCCGCGTTTGCCGCTGTTTCTGACCACCTGTTTGAGATGGGCATGATACGCGAGCGATGCGCAGAGCCAAACGCAGATGGAGCCCACGCATTACTTATTGAATTTGTCAGCGCCATTGATGCATTTCGCGGACCTTATGATAACAGAGAGGCGCTCACCTCAATTGTTGCGCATTGGGGAACTAATATTTACGGTGTGGCACAGGCACTAATAAAAGCAAATCGTTCCGATCTCATTACATTATTTTTTGCCACGGAGGGCCCTGCGGTGCTTCGGCAAGCATACGATGATGTGGCGCACCTGCGTCCGGCGTTAGTGCAGGGCCCCTCTGCATACGATGCAATAATGAAGCGCGCATTGGTAATACTCGCGACGTATGATGTGAAGAAATTTTTTCATGGCAAGCATAAAGAAGTTGGAGAAAAAGCATCTGACGCCGCCGCCCGCTTGCACAGAGAAGCCGTTAATGGTTTTTCATGGCTAAAGAAAAATGGATTTATTGTAGAAACAGAGTATGGCAAAACAATAATAGATATTGCACAGCATCGTGTTATTCCAAAGGACGAAAGTCGTAACCCGTATTATACCGGTAAAATACCACAGTTATTGCGCGCCTATATTTTTGCTCCCAGTGATCCTGACCATCGCGCTGATGCGTGTGATGTGGCGGTAAGCTATCGCATACAGGAGGGTGATGGCTTACCGGTAAGAATAGGCACGGTGAACATTGCACCGTGGTCAAAAAAGAAATTGCCGGACATTTTTTTAAAAAATGCAGACGGAACACCCATAGGTGTGGTGCGAAAGAACGGTCGTTTTTTTGTGATGAACGCATTTGGCGAAAAACTGACAAGCCTTGCTCAATTGTTGGGGCCTCTATGCTCCAAAAAAGATGGATACCTTCCAAAACCTCACCCGCACGGTTCAGGGGAACTGGAAAAATTTCTCCGTTATGAACGCGGTACCCACGTAAACCCATTTGACGAACTAAATCGTCCGCCAATGGGCGCAGTACAAATTAGGGGGTTGATGGATCACAGGCAGGATGCCATCAAGAAAAATCTGCTTGGTCTGTTTCAGGGAATAAAGCCGGACCAGATGTCAAGGGATCAGGCGCATATTATTTTGGCGCTTGCCGCCGGTAAACCACTGGAGAAATTGAGCGCGGGTCACGGTCGTCCACAAGACCGACTCATGTGGGAGCGAACAGTAGAAAGCTGGTGGGGCGATCAGCAACCATTCAATCAGGTTCAGCTCGCGCGAGCCGCCGCAGAGCTCATTCGTGTAAATGAACTGCGAGAATCCATTGATCAGAACGCCATGCTTTTTGCTCGAAGGTTTCAGAGTATTCCCTTTGAACAGCGGGTGCAAATATATGGGCAACTCAAAGCAAGACAGCCATTGGCGCCCAATACCTACGTTGGCGAAAAAGAGCGCACAGCATTTGTGGATTACATAACAAATCAGTGGTACGCAAAATTACCTCCGGTGGAACGCGTCTTTTGGGATGAAGCGGTAGCACGACCAGCAACACTCATGCAACGGATGGAAAAATTATCTGACCAAGAAGAAGCGCAGCGATTAAAGATACAGCGAGTAAAACGGTCGCGCGGTACGTGGTTTGGTTTACGTGCTCCGGCTAAGCAATCACATGCAATGGCAGAACTGATCCATCTGCAGGAGCAGTTACGCATTACCCAGCGCGAATTGGTTGGTGCGCGAACGAATGATTGGGTTTCTAAGCAAATAAAAGTTGCCTTTGAACAGCTTGATCGTGTGGCAAAGGGTACCGGCTGGGAAACCGGCGCAGTGGCAACGCTTAAACATCAACCGGTGGATGCGGGTAGAATTTCTGCGGCACTCATGGGTATTCCAGATACGGCGATTATTTCGCAACGCTCGCCGGCAATCTCCGCGGCAGTCGCCGCACTTTCTGGTACGTTGAACATTGGCGTTACACAGCCAGCAGGGGGTCACGCACCGCCCGCACCAGAGGCAGGAACGGTATTTGCATTGCAGGTGGCGCTCAATACGCAAATTATTCGATTGGCGCGTGCCGGCGTATCACTGGAAACTGCATCAGGACCGAGCGGTGAACTATCATCTTTGCTCCTTGCCTACAAACGCGCCGTTGCAAGACAGGGTGAATCAGAAATAAATGCAGAAACACTTTCCTCTACCTTTTGTGAACGTCAAATATCTGCCGCCAATCATGACCTTGCCATGCGATTACAAAAAGCGGTGCGCGTAAATATTTTTGCACAGCCGGCACGCGAGGCGCTAACGGGTTTGTTGTCCGGTATGATTGACGCCTTTTCGGTACGGCGCTATGAAAAGCACGCGTTAAAATTTCTCACCTCAAGCGATGGTGAATCGGCTTTGCGGTATGAGCGACACGTCCAGCCACACGATACGCCGGAAGCCATGATAGATTTTTTTATCGGTAAATTTCATGGTGCACAAATGCGGGGGGCACAGCGTGAACGCGCCGTACGTCGATTTCTTACCCATGGCACGGTGCAAGATCCGCAAGGCACCTTTGGAACAAATTTTTTGGAAAAGGGTCGCTATACCGGTGCACTATTTGTGGGCGACGTTGCCGTGGGCGTTTTGGATAGCGCAGAACCATTTGGTTTTAGAATTGACATCAAACGCGCCGGCACGTTTCGCACCAATACCACGCATGTTGAGTTGAATAGCGAGGGCAAGCCGGAATGGTTGTTTGAACAGCAGGAAGGTGATCGCATAAAAGTGTGGCGTTTTACGAGCGCGGGCGATCCA
>CAZUSU010000024.1:0-22180 GCA_964623315.1 uncultured Gammaproteobacteria bacterium
TGCTCCGGCCGGACACGCCATCTTGAGCTCAATCCATGCACGGTTCCTCAGCTCAATGGCGACGTGTTGTTCCCCCACAAGCGTCTCCCCCATTGTGAGAACCTTGAGATGCTTGAACCCGTCGTTGGCCTTCAGAAAATCAGCGTCTCTATTGAAGTCGTATCCGATAGCACCACCATCGGATTCCTCCACCAGCCGTGTACGGTGCAAAAGCACCAACGCGCAGGCAATGGCAAGGTGGCACGCCGGCGTCAGTTCCACCGTTCCGAAGAGGCCCAGATTCAGCGGCTTTGTCCCCATGACAAACCTCTTTTCACCCGCGCTCGTGTATTGAGCGCATACCCACACTATACACCAAATATACGCGGTGTCAACTCTTGCGCCCCCACCAAAACCGTGCTACAATTGATACGAATTTTCTGTTATGCACCTCACATGGCTCGGCGCAGGCGCGTTCAAAATTGAATTTAAAACCGCCGGCAATGACGGTGTATTATTAATTGATCCGTACGCGCTTCCTAAAGAAACTATGCCACGCACGTTAGGCGCGGATTTGGTTTTAGCTTCCCACGGTACCAACGAACTTATTTCGCTCACCAAAGATCCTTTTATTATTGCAGAGGCAGGTGAGTACGAATATAAACAGGTGCTCGTGTACGGATTTCAAACCGTCACTCGGCAAAAAGCGCCGATTATTTTTCGCACAGAAATTGAACACATGACCGTAGCGCATCTGGGGGCAGTGGACACCCCATTAAACGAACAACTCATAAACGAATTAAACGGCGTTGATGTGCTATTGGTGCCGGTTGGCGGGGAGAGCGTATTATCGCCGGAACGCGCCGCAGAGTTAGTCACTGCCGTGGAGCCGCGCGTGGTCATACCGTACTATTTTTCTTCTGCCGGAACGGGTGCGGGGTTTGGTGTAGTCGGCCCTTTTTTAAAAGCCATTGGCGCCGCGGCGCAGGAGCCACAACAAAAAATAAAATTAACAAAAAAGGATTTGCCGAGCGATCAACTGTTCTGCATCGTTCCGGAAAAACAATAACGCTCTTTACGTATGAAACATCATCGCCTGACACCGCATCTGACCGCGCAAGAACTGGCGCGTCGCCAACGATGGATTTTTGTGGGTGTCGCCATTATTGCGTTACTGTTGGTAGGGATATGGATGTCTGCGCTCCCCAACCGCTTCCGCGCGGTGACGAAAAATGGCATTTCTGGCGTAGCCGGCCAACTGCCGGAGCGTGGATACATTGACATTGATAAAATGCTTGGCAATTAATCTATGGCACGATACGAAAAAGAAACACCCCACGAATTTGCTCTCGGCAATATAGAACAACAGCCGCTCGTCACCGAGGTGCAACAATCCTATTTGGACTACGCCATGAGCGTTATTATTTCGCGTGCGCTACCGGATGTGCGCGATGGTTTAAAACCGGTGCACCGCCGCATTTTATACGCAATGTGGGCCGTCGGATTGCGCGCATCAGGAAGATTCCGTAAGTCAGCGTTCGTCGTAGGAGAAACAATGGCCAAATATCATCCGCATGGCGACTCGGCGATCTATGACAGTATGGTGCGCATGGCGCAAAATTTTTCTTTGCGCTATCCCATGATACAAGGGCAAGGAAATTTTGGTTCCATAGACGCCGACAGCGCCGCGGCGATGCGCTACACAGAAGCAAAATTATCCAAACTCGCCGAAGAAGAACTCATTGATATAGAAAAAAACACCGTTGAATTCATGCCAAATTACGACGGCGTCCACAAAGAACCGCGCGTATTGCCCGGTAAATTCCCTTTTTTACTGTGCAACGGAACCATTGGAATTGCCGTGGGTATGGCCACAGCCATTCCTCCGCATAATCTTACTGAAATTTGCGATGCGCTGTTACATCTTATTGAGCATCCGGACTGCGATGTGGATGACCTCATGCAATGGGTGAAAGGCCCCGACTTCCCCACCGGCGGCATTGCATACAACACGTCGGACATCCGCGCCGCTTACGCCACGGGCAAGGGCGGCATTGTGGTGCGCGCCAAAGCAGAAATAGAAGAAACTAAGGGCGATCAGTTCCGCATTATCATGACCGAGGTGCCCTACATGGTTAACAAAGCGGCGCTCGTGGAAAAAATCGCGGACCTCGTACAGGAAAAAAAGGTTGACGGCATCCGCGACCTGCGCGACGAATCCAACAAAGAAGGTATTCGCGTAGTGATTGAATTAAAACGTGACGCCTATCCAAAAAAAGTGTTGAACCGCCTGTATCAAATGACGCAGATGCAGGAAACGTTTCACGTCAACATGTTGGCCATTGTGGACGGCATTCAGCCACGCGTTTTAACACTCAAAATGATTCTGGAGGAATACGTCAAACACCGCCGCGAAGTGGTGCGCCGCCGCACACAATTTGAACGGGACAAAGCCAAAGCACGCGAACATGTTTTGGAAGGATTACACATTGCACTGCTCCACATTGATGAGGTAATTAAAACAATCAAGGCGTCAAAGGATCGCGATGATGCGCGCGACGCATTAATGAAAAAATTCAAGTTAAGCGAAATTCAGGCAAACGCCATTTTGGACATGCGCTTGCAATCGCTCGCCAATTTGGAACGGTTGAAAATTGAAACGGATTTAAAAGAAACCAAAAAATTAATTGCGGAACTGGAAGCGATTTTGGCATCAGCAAAACGTATGCTCGCCATTGTGGGCACCGAAGTAAAAGAAATCAAAGAAAAATTTGGCGACGAACGCCGCACGGCCATTATAAAATCCGGCGTCAAAGAATTTACTACGGAGGACTTAATTCCTAACGAAGATACGGTGGTGGTCATTACGCGTGATGGCTATATTAAGCGCATGCCACCGGACACGTTCAAAACGCAATCACGCGGCGGCAAGGGTGTCATAGGTTTGACCACTAAAGAAGAAGACGTCGTGGACATGCTGTTCTCCACCACCACGCACGCCGATGTGATGTTTTTTACGTCGCGCGGGCGTGTGTTTCAATTAAAAGCTTATGACGTGCCCGTTGCCACGCGCACGAGTAAAGGGCAGGCGCTGGTAAATTTTCTGCAACTGTCGCCAAGCGAAAAGGTTACGGCTACCTTGCCCATGGAAGATATGTTGGACTTCAAATATTTTGTGATGTCCACCCGTTTGGGGACGATGAAAAAAACGGAGATAAAAGAATTTTCCAATGTGCGGCGCTCCGGATTAATCGCGCTAAAAATAAAAGTGGGCGACAATTTGGAATGGGTGCGGCCATCCACCGGCAAAGACGACATCATGATTGTCACCGAGCAAGGCCAGTCCATTAGATTCAGCGAAAAAGATTTGCGCTCCATGGGACGTACCGCCGCCGGCGTGCGCGGTATCAAGTTGCACAAAGATGACGCCGTTGTGGGCATGGATGTGGTGTCCACTTCTCTCATAGAAAAAGGTGCGCTGGAAATTTTTACGGTCGCCGAAAACGGCCTCGGCAAACGGACAAAAATTAAAGAGTATAAGGTACAAGGCCGCGGCGGTTCCGGCATTAAAACAATGGAAGTGACCAAAAAAACCGGCCGCGTAGTGGCGGCAATGGTTGTTAACTCAACACAAGAAGGCGATGTCATGATGGTGTCCGTAAAAGGACAAATAATCCGCTTGCCGTTTGGGTCGGTGCCAACAATTGGACGCGCAACGCAAGGCGTACGCGTCATGCGCTTCAAAGAAGACGGCGACGCCATAGCTTCCGTGACTTTGATATAATGTTATTGACGCGTCTAATACCTATTTATATGGAAAACAAACAAAAAATTATTCTCGCGGTCGGTGCAGGGGTTATTATCGTGTTGTGCGCGCTGGTGTGGTGGAAAATTTTTACCAATAATACCGTACCAAAAGACGCGCCGGCGGGAGCTCCGACTGCCACACAGCCCGCGGTACCGAGCGTCGCCGTTGACCCGTCGCCGATACAACGACCGGAACCGCCAAAATTGGCCGGATCCGTGTTAACGGCGGCCGGACTTAAAACAAAGTTTTATTTGGCGCGCGATGGTAAGCGATATGTATTTCCGGATGAAACGAAAACGTTTGAAACGTGGTATCCTGCCGGTACCAAGGCGCCGCTTGTTTCGCTGACGCGCGAGGAATTAGAAAAATATCCGCTCGGCGGCAACGTGTGGTATCGCCCGGGGACACGGCTCATTCGTATCAGTACGGACGACCGCATTTTTGCCGTTGCGCACGGCGGCGTCCTGCGCCCCATTAATGCCGGCAACGCCGAAACCATTTTTGGCGCCAACTGGAAATCACGCGTTGACATGCTACAAGACTACTACTTCACCAACTACACCGTGGGCACACAAATTTCTTCGCTAGTGGATTATAATCCGGAAATGGAGCAGGGGCGATCAGCAACCATTGATGCGGATAAAGGGATAAATTAATTGTACAATCACCTGTTTTGTCAACGCTTGCCAAGCATAACAAACCCTGTTATAATGGCCCCATAACTTGAAAAGATATGGGACTTCCCGGACATAGACGAACTTCATCCGACAAACGCCGCCGCAGTGCGCATTTTGCGCTGACCGCTTCATCGCTTACCGCGTGTAGCCAGTGCAAAAAACCGGTCCGCCAGCATCATGCTTGCACGTTTTGTGGAACGTATCGCGGTAAAAAAGTGGTTGCCGTTAAATAATCGGCGCCGACTATCGTTCTTTTTGTATGTCAAACAGACATTTGTTACGCTCGGTCGCCATGCAGACACTGTTCCAATGGGATTTCAAAGGACAGCCGTCAGATAATGTGCCGGCGCTCGTTGAAAAAAACTGCGATGAATTTGCCGTGGGAACTAAAGACGGTGATTTTGCCTATGAATTAGTTGACGGCGTACTGCAACATCAAAAAGAAATTGATGCGTTGATTGTAAAATACGCGCCCCAATGGCCGCTGGAACAGATTACCACCATTGATCGCAACATTCTGCGGCTCGGCACGTACGAATTACAATTTGCGCAAAACATTCCGGCAAAAGTTGCCATTAACGAAGCGATTGAATTGGCAAAGACGTTCGGTGGTCAATCCTCCGGACGATTCATCAACGGCGTACTCGGCGCCATGTACAAAGATATGGTCGCACACGATTCACTTAAACAAATTGATCGGACTCCCTCTACATGAAACCAGACCTCCCTCTCGAACAATTAGAAGAAAAATTAGGCCATACCTTTGCCCGCAAAGAACTGCTCATGGAATCAATCACGCACCGCTCATTTATAAATGAGCATCCGGGGTGCCAAACGGATCACAATGAGCGGCTTGAATTTTTAGGTGACGCTGTTTTGGAATTGGTGGTTACCGAATTTCTGTTTAACAGTTTTGATATTGATGAAGGCCGACTCACCAATTTACGCGCGGCGCTGGTGAACGCAAAAATTTTGGCAGAAATTTCCAATGAGATTGGATTTGAACCATTTTTACTGTTAAGCAAGGGCGAACAAAAAGATGCCGGCAGTAAAGCGCGCATGTATATTTTGGCAAACGCGATTGAAGCGATTATTGGCGCCATCTATTTAGATGGAGGGTTTTCCGTGGCGAGCGATTTTATACACCGATTTGTCATTACACGCATTAAACATATTATTGAGCACCAGTTATTTTTGGATCCAAAAAGCCGATTTCAGGAAGCGGCGCAAGAAGAGGCCGGCATCACGCCACACTATGACGTGCTCACTCAAACCGGTCCGGACCACAACAAAAAATTTGTCGTCGGAGTATTTTTGGGGACGGAACAAATTGCCACCGGCGAAGGGTCCAGCAAACAGGAGGCGCAAGCAGCCGCCGCGCGCACCGCGCTCATCGTAAAAGGGTGGGACGGCCGCGCCTCGCACGAAGACATCATCCTGCCCTCGTAGTTCAACGGATAGAACGACAGCCTTCGAAGCTGTATATGGGGGTTCGATTCCCTCCGAGGGCAAAATATAAATACCCACACGCGTGTGGGTATTTATATTTTTGTCTTTTGGAGAAATCGAACCCGGGCACAAAGAAACGCACGGTGTGCGTTTCGACTGCCCCGGGCTTTTTATCCGGCGTAATCGCGGGATAAAAAGTTCAACTCTCTCCGAGGACACCACGTTGATTAACTTCATGAATAATGCTATCATTCAATTTAAGGTGCAATGTGTGGTATAAAAAGCGCAAAATCTGCAACCTTGCAATAACCGATCATGCAGTAACCAAAAAAGGCCGGTTATAACTAAAAACTTATATGATTGCCATTTTTTACGCTTTTCTTACATCGTTCGCGACGCTTCTCGGCGGCCTGCTCCCGAATGTTGCCTTTTTCAAAAAAATGGACGTCCGATATCTTATCGGCTTTGCCGCCGGAGCGATGCTTTCCATCTCTTTTTTTGATATCTTACCTGAATTGGATAGTGCCGCAATGGTTTGGGTAGCCGTTGGATTTTTTACTATTTTTCTGGTAGAAAAATTTGTTATCATTCACAGTTGCAGTGAGTATGAATGCGAACACCACCCCCTTGGCTGGCCCGCCATGATTGGCGTGGCCGCCGAAAGTCTGGCTGATGGGGTGGCGATAGCGGTTGGGTATGCTGTCGCGCCCGCTCTGGGACTTTCTGTCGCGATTGCGGTTATCGCCCATGAGTTACCCAGAGGATTTACCACAACCATGGTGATGAAAAATGCCGGAAAAGGAACCATGGCAATAATGGGGGCATTAGCTATTGATGCCGGCTTCACTCCGCTCGGCGCTTTCATTGGAACACTTTTACCCCACAAGTACTTTTTGGCAACTCTTGCATTTACTGCCGGTACATTTCTTTATATTGGCGCCGTTGATTTATTACCGGAAATTCATAAACGTTTCAATTGGAAAGTTGTCGGCTCTGTAATGCTTGGCGTAGCAATTATTTATGGAATAGGCAACTTGGTGCATCTATGAATAACAACGTAGTGTGTGAAAATAAAATAGCGCTCATTGGCATAGCGGTCCTTGCGGTCGTTGGTATTGGCGGCATTTTTGTATCAATCAATGACGATGTTTTAGGCCAAACATTCTCAACGAGCATTGATGGGTTGCCCTCCGCCAAAGACACGCAGGTAACAGAGCTTAAAGACGGGGATATAATTAATCTTACCGCGAGCTTTGTGAAGAAAAAAATCGGCGACACTGAAGTGCGAATGCTTGCCTACAACGGCTCTATTCCCGGACCGACCTTGAAGATCCCCCAAGGAGCCACCGTGACCGTTAATTTTAAAAACGATACAGATGTTGCAAATACGATTCATTCCCACGGTGTACTTGTGGCCAACGCGTTTGACGGCGTACCCGATGTAACGCAAAAGGCCGTTCTTCCGGGCGAATCGTTTACCTACACACTCACCTTTCCTGACGTCGGCGTGTATTGGTACCACCCACACATGCGCGATGACTATGCCGTTGAGCTTGGACTCTACGGGAACTATATTGTAACGCCAAAAAGCTCAACGTATTGGAACAAAGTTGATCGTGAAGTCGCGGTATTCCTTGATGACATCTTGATAGAAAATGGCACTATCGCGCCCTTCTTCAAAAACGGCTCAAATCGCGCGCTCATGGGACGATTTGGAAACACCATGTTCGTCAATGGCGAGACGGACTATACGCTTTCGGTCAAAAAAAATGAGGTCATTCGTTTTTACTTTACCAACAGCGCCAATGCGCGGCCGTTTAATCTCGCCGTCAATGGAGTAAAAATGAAGCTCGTCGGTGGAGACAACGGCGCGTACGAACGGGAAGAATGGAAAGATGTGGTGCTCATCACTCCTTCCGAACGAGCGGTCGTTGAAATGCGTTTTGACGCGTCCGGTGTATATGAAATCCAAAACAAAACCCCCAACAAAACGACGCGCCTCGGAAAAATTATCGTTACAAATGAATCTGTTAATTTTACAAACACGAATGACTTTGAAACACTCCGCGATAACAGTGAAGCCATAAAAATCATTGACCCTTTTCGTCCTTTCTTTACGAAGGACATTGACAAGCGCATTACACTCTTTCTTGATATGATGGATGGCGACACGGGGATGATGGGCATGAGGGATATGAAGGGCATGAAGGGCGATGTCCCCAAGGGTGGCATTGAATGGGACGACCTGAACAACGCAAGCATGAACGCGATGTCAAACACTGATATGGTGAAGTGGGAAATTATTGATCAGGACTCCGGCAAAAAAAATAAGGACATTAATTGGAAGTTTAAGGTCGGTGAAAAAATAAAAATCCGCATTACCAATGACGACACCTCCCTGCATCCCATGCAACACCCGATCCATTTTCACGGCCAACGATTCTTAGTGCTCAATAAGAACGGCGTAGAACAAACTAATCTTGTTTGGAAGGATACGGTAAATGTGCCTACCGGCGAGTATGTGGATATTTTGATCTCTATTTCAAACCCAGGTGCGTGGGTGGCGCACTGCCACATTCTTGAACACATTGAATCAGGCATGGTGTTCCCCTTTACCGTCAATTAAAAAGAGGCCCTAAACCTTTGGCGGTTCAGGGCGGGCGCAGACGGCACTTTGCGATGGGTCCTCATTGCAGTTTTACGACGTACCGACCACGATCAGCCGGCATTCAAAACTCACTCCCTAACAATGAACCATGACAGCGTCGTCTTTTACAACGAGAAATAGGGATTCTGTTACCGATGCGCTTAATCTCATTTCATCATAGTTTGCGATTGCTGTCAATTTCCACCAAGTGATATACTGTTCGCCATATGAACACTACCTCCTTTGAATGGGTTCTGCGTATCGCCGTGAGTGGTGAATTTTTAGGCCATGGAATCCTTGCTTTATATGGAAAGCCGGATTGGGTCGGATGGTTTGGCCGCTTTGGTATTACCGATGCAGGTCTTGCCACACAGATCCTCTTTTTAGTCGGGGTTCTTGACGTTGCGCTCGCAGTACTCATTCTCATAAAACCCGTGCGCATTGCGCTTATTTGGATGGCGTTTTGGGGATTTTTTACCGCACTCGTGCGGCCACTCATCGGCATGCCAATCTGGGATTTTATTGAACGCTGGCCAAATTGGGGGGCACCACTTGCTTTGCTTTTCTATTATGGCTGGCCAAAAAATTGGCGTGCATGGTTAAAATAAGTTAACACCTCTGCCTCGTATGGCGGCCTCCTCCTTATGAATGATGAATTGCTTGACCTCGTGAACGAAAATGATGAAATAATTGGCACCGAACTACGATCAAAAATTTACACGATGCAAGCCAAAAATTTTAGAGCGGTGAATGTTTTTGTTATTAATTCATCCGGTCAGTTATGGATCCCTCGCCGCACGGCGCGCAAAAAGTTGTTCCCGCTCTGTCTTGATATGAGTGTCGCCGGCCATGTAAAAAGCGGTGAATCCTATGACGAAGCGTTCCGACGCGAAACAGATGAAGAAATTAATCTTGATGTCACTACCGTGCCCTATAAAATATTAGGTCGCCTCACGCCCCACGAACACGGCCTTTCCGCATTCACCACCGTGTATGAAATACCGATGGAGACAACGCCCCATTACAATACGGAAGATTTTTTTGAATATTTTTGGCTCACTCCCCCTGAAGTTCTCCGGCGCCTTGATGCCGGAGACATTTCAAAAGACGATTTGCCAAAATTATTGCGCCATTTTTATCCGCCGCTTCACTAGCAATTTGACGCACCGCAACATTTGCTCTAAAATAAGCACCGAATTACTCGTTCGGGTCGGAGGACGTCGCGCGATGCGCGACGGCTACCTCCCTCACTCGGAACCAAACCGAGCGAGTACACTCTGTTTGGTTCCTCGTTCGGGTCGGTAGCTCAGCTGGTAGAGCAGACGCCTCTTAAGCGTACGGTCCCGGGTTCAATCCCCGGCCGACCCAAACAAATAACATCTCCATCCGGAGATGTTATTTGTTTTTTTAAGGGGGATTGAAGGGTATGCGCACATCCGAGCAAACGAGGATGTGTCGCGCATACACGGGGCCCGAGCACGCGACATGGTTCGCGTGCGAGGCAATCCCCGGCCGACCCAAACAAATAACATCTCCATCCGGAGATGTTATTTGTTTTTTACAACACCCCTTGTTCCAGTTGTTCTATTTTAAACGGTTTAATTTTTTCGCTTGGAGCGGTAATGAGTCGTTTGATTTGCTCTTGAGTCGCGTCAAGCGTTGAGAGACCAAGGGCATCTTCCAGTTCGGCTTTAACATCGGCTAAAGTGTTCAGGTGATCAATAATCTGGTCGCCAATGTCAGCCGTTAATTTTTGCGTTGACAGCCCTTTCAGGCTCGTGAGCTCCTCTTTGAATTGACCGACGAGTCCGCGGGCGGTTTGCCGATCTTCAATACCCACCTGCAAACGACGCAGTCGTGCCTCATATCGCTTAGCGTCAGATGTCGCTTGATTCACCGCCTTTTTTACACTCGCCACCGTGCGAATATGATCGGCTCGCTCAAAAACGTCATCCAATTTGTCAAAGACCTGTTCCTTAAGTGTGTCCAAAAGACCTTTGGTGACGCCACCTGTTTTTATGGCTACTACCGCGCTTTTGGCATCAATGACCAGCGTCTGCATCGCCTCCAATTTTTCTGTTGCGTCCAGCTTTAATCGTTCGGCCGAAGCGCGCGCTTCTTTGATTGCTTTTTCCCCATCAACAACACGACTCTCTACCATGCGCATAACGCGCGACAGACGAAGCAATTCTTCCAAACGCGGCAGGGTATCGTTCAACGCTTGTCCGACATCCGGCATTTGTTCTGCGATATCCTGAATGTCGTTATATGCTTGAGCGCCTTTGACCCGTTGCGTCAGATCTTCGGCCGAGGCGATTGTTTCAATTATGGCCGTGTCAACGGTTATCTCCGATCTCTGGATTTGTGTCACTTTTGTTTCCAAGGTGGCGATGTGCCGCTCAAACAAACGCAATCCTTGCTTTAATTGCTTTAAGGCACGAGCTTCCAAGCGAGGGTCGGTGGTCGGTTCGCGATCACCGCTGGTGGATACAACCCCTTGAAGATTGATAATTTGCTCCTGATAGGATTGGAGCACGGACGAATCACCCGCCTCTCCCGGCTTTAAGGAAAGAATTTTTTCTTTATAAGCTTTTAGTTGTTTGGCGTCAACGTCAATAATGTCGCGCCTCACTAATCGTTCCAGCGCGCGCAGATCCTGCAGTACCGCCCGTCGATTATTCAGGAACTGTTCCGGTGTTTGGGGTTCAACGCGCTCTCCAACAGCAGGAGGTTGGGGCAAGGCAGTACGGGGAGCTGGCTCGCCACGTTCGCATGCAAATTTAGCCGGCGCGCAGTAGCCGAATCCGGAAGGATTGGTGGGAGAATTGCTATAGCACCACAAGCCGCCGGCTTGCAGACATTGTTCCAGCGGAGCTGGAGAAGTTGAGGTCTGTTTGGAAATTGGAGTGGGAGTGGGAGTGGGAGCAACAAAAGGAATTTGGGAAGGCGGTGTCGTAATCGGAGGTATCACGGTTGTGGTTGGACTCGTCGCTGGAGTTGAGGTTGAAGTTGTGATTGGTGTGGTGGAGGTGACGGTCGGAGCTGGCGCTAGTGTGAACGTTGCTGGTTGTGTTCTAAATACGGCAGTACTGCTAAAGGCCCCGCCCGCATTAGTACCAGAAACTCCGAAAGTATAGGCAGTTCCTGGTTTCAAATTGAAAAAATTATAGGCCATCGTATAGCTATTCCCATTTACCGGACCTCCGTTATTGAGGGGGCAAGAACTCTGCGAAGTAATCCAGCTCGGCGACCAACTTCCAGAATCAACAATAATTCCTGAAGGATCCTTGACGGTGTAGGAATAATTAAACTTGTCACGTTGTGGGTAAAACATCGTCCCCGACAAAGATTCTACACAGGTGACCCATTGAATATGCTGTTCACTGTCTGCCAAACAATCTGTCCGTCCATAAATCCCACTGGTTCTTCCGTCAATAAGATAAATCCCCAGTTTAATTCCACCGCCAGAGGTAGTGGAACCACAAGAATTTTGAACTGAAGTTTTGTCGCTCATCGTAATGGTGGAAACCGCGGTGCTCTGCGCTGAAAGGTTGTTGCTGGTATCTTGAGCGGCCACGCTATAGCTATAACTGGTGCCAGAAGACAGGCCGGTGTTGGTATAAGAAAGCGTGGGGGTAGAAACCCAACCGACTTCACCTCCATTTCTATAGATCCGGTACACTGATAAACCGACATTATCGGTAGAAGCCCCCCAAGAAATCAAAATTGATGAAGTGGACATTGGTGTAACTGAAACATTGGTTGGTACCGATGGCGGTGTTACATCGCCGCTGGTGGTGGCACCAGTACTCACGGTAACGATATTGGAATCGCCCGACTCATACGTATTATAGGAACGCACCACATATTCATACGTCGTGTTGGTGGCAAGCTGGTAGGTGTCGGTGAATGAAACGGAACTACCCGTTGTGTTGTTAAAGACCGAAGCAAGACCAAACCAACCTGTACTGCCCTTAATGCGCCGATTCAGTCGGAAACCCCATTCGCCCGTTGAGTTATCTGTCCAACTAACCAAAACGGAACCGGCCGCACTTGAATAAGTTGCCGTCAATCCCGATGGCACCGCCGGCGCCGAGGCATCAATGGTGCGGGAGGTTGTGTTTGATTCTGCGGAACAACCGGCGACATTACACGCCTTAACGCGATAATCATATGTTCCGGCACCGGAAATGCTACTATCGGTAGCAAAAGTATTTACGTTGGTGGTGGCCTTGGTGGTGGAATTACCAACCACCGCGCCAATCTGCGACCAGACGCCGCCATTAAAGCGACGCTCAATTTTAAATTCCGATTCATTGGTGGAATTGTCAGCCCAATAAATACTGATAGCGGTAGGGCTGGACCCTCCAACATCTAATCCGCTCGGCGCCGCGGGAATGGCTACGCTGACGGACACAGTGACTACGGCATAGCCAGAGTTAGAAGAAAGAAATCTGCCGTCGCCATTATACGCCTGCATATAATAGTAATATTTTCCGATTGGCACATTAGAATCTGTATAGGTTCTAGTGGTCGGACTCCAATTACCGGGACCGGGCGCCGTTATGCTCCCGTCAGGATTTTGTCTATAAATTTTGAAACCTTCCACGTTCGTAGGGCCATCGTACGTCCAACTAAGATTGACGTCACTGCCATTTGCCGTGGCGGTAACGGTCGGCGGGTTTGGCGGCGAACCAACTCTCATCGTCGCGGGAGAAGACCAAGCTGATGATAAGCCGGTGGAATCTACCGCTTTTGTTTTAATATAGTAAGTTCCCGAAGCGCTCCATGAGTGCGACGCGTCAAAAGATATGCCTCCAGAGTATCCGGAGGGGAAATTTACGAGCGTCGAGGTATAATTTGGGGAACCGTCCCCCCAATCATAAACTGCTTGCACTAAATTTCCTTCGGGGTCTCGGTAAAGTGTTGTTGAAAAGTAATACAAAGAACCCTTGTTGCCCGAATACGGGTTGGGAGTCGGAGTTTCTGGGGTTGGCGGCGCGCTGTTTGTCTGGGCAAAAGCAATCGCCGATGGAATTGATGCGAAAGCAAAAATAATACCGGCAACACCCACACACAACACCGCTACCCGTAGTAAAAACTCCAAACGCCGTCTGAAAAAAAATTTGTGCATACGTCAAAATTAATTATTTTAAAGAAACCTCTTACAGTAACTTGTCCGTAGTATACCCTAGCTACTTCTTATAAACCAATGACGCCAGTACATCAGCTACTCCTGCCACCGTTTCATCCGGCACGGCCGTATAAATATAATGCTCCGGTGTTTCTAGCCGCCTGATAGCGCTCGCCGGATAGCGATTTTTTTCATATCCATCGGCGCGCGATTTGGGTATAGCAATCACCTGCACAAAAATAGGCAGTTCGCTCGGTTTCGTGCGCTTTCCAAAACCCACATTAATCCCCCCCTCCACATAAACCATGCCGGATTTACTGCGCGGATCCATCTGAAGCGTGTTTAATTTAACGGACTCCCAGCCGTCCGGCAAACGAACGTACACCGCCAGACGTTCGTCAACACGGGTCGGCGGCCGGTCGGTATTGGCAGGCCTGCCGCAGCCCCATCCAGCGAGCAGTACTGTCACACTGATAACAAAAAATTTCCCTATCATAGCGTTACTATTGTACCACAAAAACAAACACTCGCGCGGATAGCGCGAGCGCCTGTATAAAGAACGAAAAAGAACAGGAGAGAAGAACAATTATTTCTTCTTCTTTTTTCCGGCCTTCTTTTTCTTTGCTGCTTTCTTTTTTGCCATATGTGTGTGCGTTAACGTTTCCGCGAACGCAATTATTTTGGTAATGTATTCACCAAACATGGTAGTGAGTACATTCAGCTCGACCTCGCTGTTATAAATTATAGCACGCATAAAATAAATCAAAAATGGTTGTCAAGAGTTTTTGCGCCATACGCGACGAATAAAAAAATTTGTTAATTAAAAAAAGATTGCTGGGTGGCGCGCGTTGCCGCAACAGAAATTTTTCCAAATACGCCGTCATATCCCGGAATTAAAACAACACTGCCGCGCCGCATCAAAAAAATTGCCTGCGCTATTTCTTGGCTTGAATGAGCAGAAATATCGGTTAACTCTGCATCAAGTAAAATAAAAAATTCGGATCCGATTTCGTTAAGCAGAGTATCATACATTTTTTTTACGCGTTTGCTTGATGGCCCCACGGCACACACTGACGCAATAATTTCTGCGAGCGGAATGATGTGTCGCGCCGTGCGGGTATTGTGGATAACTTTTTTTTCATCACTCTGATCCGCTAAGTCGCCTATACGACTGAGCACCCCAATCGTCATCGGCCGATTGCAAACAGCACACAATCCTTCGCGTCGTTTTGTTTCTTCCGGTGCGCATGAAAATTTGCACGCCGCATGTCCGTCAAAGTGATATTTTCCCTCTTCCGGAAAAAATTCTATCGTTTCTAAAATTTTTTTTGGCCCTTCACGACGAATCGCGTTGACGATGTCGTGATAGGTATACGGCTCGGCAGGATCAATGGCAAACACCGTTGCTTCGCGTCCTAATTTATCCAGTGAGTGCGCATCGGAATTTGAAATCAAAGTTATGGCGTCCAACGCAGACACACGCGCATTCATGGTCGGATCCGATGACAACCCTGTTTCAATGGCACGGATATGCGGCGTCAAATCGCCAAAGCACTCTTCCAACGAATTATAGCCGGATTTAGAGCCAAAAACAGAAAACCACGGCGTCCACGCGTGGGCCGGAACCATGAAAGCATCCGGCGCCGCCGCATGCATTTCCCGCAGTAATTCACCGGCCGACAACCCAATAATCGGTCGCCCATCCGACGATAAATTACAGCCGCGCGCGAGCAGAGATTCCCGCAGTGCGCGGACGGCCGCAAGCGATGGCATAAAAACCAACTCATGAATACGCCGCACTTTGCCGCCGTGCGAATAAATATTTGAAATCTCCGTGACCAATAAAAATTTTGTTTTACTGCGTCCGCCGCGCAACTGAAAAATTCCCTCATGTACTTCCTCTAACTCTTCCTCTATATGCGCCAGCCATGCGGGGTGCGTAAAGTCCGACGTCGCGACCAGATCAATTCCTTTGCGTTCAGACGCCAGCGCAATATGCGGTAATGTTAATTCTTTAGAACAAGCACGCGAATATTTTGAATGAATGTGAAAATCAGCAATTAACCGCTTCACATTCATACAGCGGCCGAAAAAAAATAGTGGCGCGCGCGTTCGCGTGTGTACGGTTCTACCGCAAACGGCAGGTGCGCGCCGGCAAACCACACACCACTCTCAATCATAACGCCCGGATCAATAACTGCGTTACAACCAATCTGCACATCGTCGCCGAGCACGGCGCCGCATTTTTCACGACCACGGATTAATTTTTTATCAAAACGCACATTTGCCAATTTGGCGCCGGCGCCTAAATTAACGCGCGACCCCACGACGCTATCGCCGACATAATTAAAATGTGCCGCGCGTGAATCGTTGCCAAAAAGGGAGCGAGCAACTTCACTGGCGTGACCCACCACACAGTTGTCGCCAAAAATTGCCGGTCCCACGACCAACGCGCCGTGGCCTACCACACAATTTTTGCCAAAAATAACCGTGCCAACAATTTTTGCACCGTCTTCAATGCGCGGCTCATGGCCGGCGCCCACTTTTAAAATTAAATGGGGGAGCTCGGCAAGCCACTCGTTCGGCGGTGTGTGCGGCAGTGATTCTGCATACCACAAAGAAAGGCGCTCAATCATATGATGCATCCTAACAAAAAAATAGTTGTCGCGCCAGTTAAAAAGTTCCCTCGCGCAGGACCTCCGGCTGGACGGCCATCAGTCCTGCGCGATGAAACTCTTTGGTAAAAAAGAGGCCGGGAGGTGAAACGACGACTGGGTTAGTCGCTGATTCACCTCCACGAGCCATGGGGACGTTGGGTTGTGGTCGCTTTCACTCTAAGCGCCATTCGGGGAGCATCTCCTCTCCCGTCAAAGCACGGTGCGCAACTTGTACCCTTCGTTCCGAGTAGAAAACACGGAGTTCCGCATGCGGATTCGTGCCTTCCTGGTGCTGATAGTAGCGGTAGGCGTCCTTTTCGGGAACTTCTACCGCAACGAACTGTTGCCCCAGCCGCTTGCAGCGGCATACGAACTCAACCACTTCGTCGGCCTTGAACTTTTCAAGGAGCAAGCCGCACCGATTCGAGTTGAATGCGTGTGCCGCGTAAGCGAACGACGCACCGTACCGAGCGAACTCTGCCCACACTGCCGGCGGATCATCCCACTCGGGGAGTTTGAGCTCGACGGTGTGGAGATGTTCTGTCTTCCCTTCGTTTTGCTGCACCTCTTTGATGCGTGTCGGGTAGTAGACCGCCCCAACTTGTTTGCTGGTGTGATACGCATGCCGCATTACTTCCGCGTACGGCTTGCCGTACGAATCATCGGCATCCATGAACATCACGAGTTGGACTTCGCGCGCGAGCATTTCACGAATGCCGTAATTGCATCCACTCCCGCGCCGCGTACGCTCATCGCACCGATACTGCCACAGGCGTTCTCCGTATTGCTTGCGCAATTGCCGGAGTCCTGCACGCAAGGCTTGTCGTGCGCGTTGATTTTTTGTTCCCGTGTCCACGAACGCGATTTGATCGTCCGGTCCTGCAACCTTACCGAGCGCCCGCAACGCTCGGCGACTTTTTTCATTGAGCGAGGCCGTGACAAACCCCACACGCACCTCCGTATTCATGCGTCCTCCTTTTTGGTCGTAACATCCATGATACGGGACGGAACATTAACTGTCAAGGCAAATCTGCACTTTATTTAATCAAAAAAATAATTTGGCTAAATTTAGTTAAAAAAATGACGTATTTTGTGTAGAAAGTTTTCTGCATAAAGGTGCAGGTTGACAGTTATCCACAGCATTGTTCGACACCGAGCTCGCGCGGCTGTGGATGTTCCTCTAACAGTTATTCAAAACAATGCCCAAAAAAAATTAACAAAAAATAATTGATTCATATTTTTCCCAGCGTCTCCAACTCCTCTTTCGTATTCGCACCCAAGGCCTCACGCGGGTCACCGGCAATGGTGGCAATGCGCGCGCCCTCTTCAGCGGCAACTTGCAATAAATCGGTCAAATAATATTCTTGTTGAGCATTTTCACTTTTTAATTTGGGCAATTCCCGCCACAACCATTCGGCACGAAAACAAAAAAATGATGGGTTGACTTCGGTGATCGCACGTTGTTCTTGCGACGCATCTTTCAGTTCAACTATTTTTTCAAATGCGCCGTCGGCGCCACGCACCACACGACCATACCCAAACAACGATGCGCGCCAATCATTAAAATCCGGCACTTGCACCGTAATGAGCGACATGACCGTTTGTTCGCGCAGGTGCGTTTTAATCAGTTCGTTAATCGTCGCCGCAGGTATGAGCGGCATGTCGCCATACAAAACGACCACGTGGTCAACCGTGCCTTCCACCACAGAGCGCGCGGACAAAACCGCGTGCCCCGTTCCCCGTGGTTCTGTTTGTAGAACGTATTGATATTCGTCGCCGAGCGTGTCACGCACCAAATCTGCGCGATAACCAATGACCACGGTCGGCGGCCAAACCACACTCGTGTCGCGCAACGCATTCAGCACGTGTTGCACAAGCGGCTTGCCATGAAACGGTAATAAAACTTTCGGCAATTCGGATTCCATCCGTTTGCCCTTACCGGCTCCCAAAACAATTGCGCCAACGCGCGGCTGGACCTGTTCCATATTACAATCGCGACCACAGCGCCTCAAAAATTTGTCGCTGGGTTTGATATGTCGCATCATTTTGAATGATCACCCCCACCAAGCCGCCGGTGGCATCCTGCGCAATGTGCGCTACATGGCCGGCATAAATTAAAGTAAACGTCGGCGAATCCGTGGCGCTTTTTAACCATTTTCGTTCGTCTAGGCCACGCACCTGACCTCCCTCACCTAATGCAATAACGTGCACGCCAATATGTTTTGCGATGCGATCATCCGTGAACGATGGATAGCAAGGATGCAACATGGCGCGCAGGGTGGCAGACGAATACACAAAATACATCTTATCTTTTTGACGCATCATTACCGCAAGAACTTCTTCCAAAATAATACGAATACCAACCGGCCCTTCAAAAAAACGTACGACCGGTTTTGACCCGCCACGATTGTGCAATGATTCAAACTGCGGAATGGCCGACGTCAACTCCGCTTCAACATCGGCCAACTGCTCGCGCTGTGTTGCTACCACGGTGTGCAGTGTGCGCGGATGCTCAACCACAAAAAGTTGTTTAGCCCCTTGATGCGAACTGCTCACCAGTCCCCGCTTCATTAATGATTTTAAAATGTCGTACGTGGTGCCGCGATTAATTTTTGCGCATATGGAAATATCGCGCACGAGCGCCGAGCCCAAGGATAGCACGGCCAAATATACGGCGATTTCTTTTTCAGATAACCCTAATTTTTTTAAAACAGAGGTAACCATACTATATGCGCGGCACAATGACGCCATCCGGACTAATTCTGCCAACGCCACGAATTCCTTTATAAATCAAAACGCGCAATCGTGATGATACCATTTCGTGCGCCGGAATAATCAGAGTATCTTTAAGATGGTCAATGTCTGGCACGTTGGGATCCGGCATGGTGGTAAACGGTTCAAGTGCCACGGCGTACGCGCGGCCATACCACGGATAGCCGGTGCCGCCCCCGAGCATTTGCCAGTACCAAAAGAGCGGATACATCGTGCGGTCAAATAAAATTGCCACACCTATTTTTTTATCACGGTTGGTGATAGCAAACCAATCATCCTCAAAACCACCAAAAAACAGCATGTCGGCAGTGCGCGCCGTGGGACCGGGAATTTCTGATACATCAATTTTTTGACCGCGTTTGTTGGTTAAATAAGGCCAATCACCACGCACATTTTGTCCGAACTGTCCGGTGACCGGATTTTCCGGCAACGTGTAGCTCCATACTTTGGTTGCCGGCGCATCAATTTTGCATGACCCATCCAAAAAATTTCCACCAAACGCCGGATGGTGCCCCCACATGACCGGTAAATCTTCTTCTGATTCATTGGTCGCCTGTTCATCTATTTCAATCATGCCGGTGCCGGCGCGCAGAGTAATTTTTTTGCGCAGGGTGAATGGCGTCAAAATGGTGCGCGTCTCAAGCGTCACGGAACAAAACTCACGCGTCTCTTGGCGATCAACGACCTGCCACGCGAGCGCAAAAACCTCCCCGTGTTTTGGCATTTCTACGCCGCGATATTTGATGGGCGGACCGCCTGTCGGGAAACACTCCTGCCAGCCCCCTTCATAATTATCAATAAATGATTTTGACGGCGTGTCGGTGCGCAACCCATTTGGTGTGGTCCACAAAAATTCCGTGTCTGTTTTAATATGACGCAATGAAACAATGTCCGCGCCTTTTGACGGGATAATAGTTAAGGAATGCTCATCGTCCGTGAGCGTGAGCGCCGCGAATGAACCAATTTGGTGTTCAATGATTTCGGCCATAGTAATACTACTGATACTTTAGCACAACGGCAAAAATAAAAAAACGCCCCGTTCCGACACACTGGTTTGGTCGGAACGAGGAACGGTTGGTATTGGTTCTATGACATCACCCTAATCTGCTCAAGATCCGGCCGGTCTTTCCCGAGATGCACGCCACCGCAGAAATACTTACCGGCGAACCCATCCTTCAATTGCGTAAAGACGCTGACGTCGGCCGATTCGTGGTAGACACGCGCGATGCGCACGGACTTTGGCACGAGCAACGGGTCGCGCAAGGACAGATGATCGCGATACTCGCCGATGATACGCGTCGCGTCACCCATATCAAGGAATGTGTAGCCGATGATGACGCCGGCGGCATCACACTCTACAAGATACACGACAGGCCCGCGTGCATTGGTAAAGGCGACCGACTCAATGAGCAGTAAATTACGCACGGCGTCAGAAATGGCCACGCCGGCGTAAAAACCGGGAATGCGCAAGTGACGCCAGTCACTATTGCCTTTCTCTGATTCAACAAATGACGAGCACGTGCGTATATCGGTCAAACCGCAAATGTTGCCCCGCGGTTTAACCGCCAATTCTACGCGACGCGCGAACGAAAAACGCACTGAACCGAGTTGCGTTAAGTTGTTTGGCATGAATCTCCTCCACAAAAAACTGGCGGCGGCCTACTTTCGCGGGACCGGGTTGGGTCCAACTATCATCGGCGTAAAGCATGCTTAACTGCCGTGTTCGGAATGAGAACGGGTGTTTCCATGCCACTTGCAGCCACCAATTTTCTGGGGAGGAGTTTATATTAAGATGAAATGAAAAGGTAAGGGCCATCAATTGCATAAACACGCGCCACGCATAACCTGCGGTGCGGTGCTTCAATGGAGGTTCGTACTGGACCGATTAGTACCGCTCGGCTCAACACATTGCTGTGCTTCCACCTACGGCCTATCAACCAGGTAGTCTCCCTGGGGTCTCATAATGAATATTAATCTTGAGGACGGCTTCACGCTTAGATGCTTTCAGCGTTTATCCGTGCCGAAGGTCGCTACCCGGCGTCTGCCCCTGGTGGGACAACCGGTACACGAGAGCTTCGTTGATCTCGGTCCTCTCGTACTAAAGACCAGCCCTCTCAATATTCGACGCCCGTGGTAGATAGGAGACCGACAATGTGTTACAACCAATTTCTTGGCGGTGTGGACATTTCTGCCACACACTGCATGTCGCCATGCAGATCGGACTATATCTTTAGAGTTTCTTAAAACTCATGTTCGGCATATAGTCTCTGAGGGTTTCGGAATTATTTCCGATCTTCCCTGCTGATTGTCTGCATCGATCATAGATTGTCACTGTTTGCACAGTACCATGATATGCGCAGAGTTTCCAGCAAATAGCCGAATTTATAGACAGCGCGGTTTTCTTCCACTGTCTCACGACGTTCTGAACCCAGCTCGCGTACCGCTTTAATTGGCGAACAGCCAAACCCTTGGGAGCTCATAAATGTTTTAGCCCGAATTACTTCGGGGATCAGACTATACCATCACCGTATCGCCGCTGTTACCAGTGGCGCTTTAGGTGCAAGCCGTGTGATAGCCGCAATTCCGCGGCCTATCTCACGCACGCGCCAAACGCGTGCGATCAGTCGTTACGGGAGAATGAATCTTGGACCGCTGTCGCATAGTTCTTGCGCCGATTTTTGGATCGAACGTTCAAACGCGACAGCGCATCTGCTGTATGGGCTTTCCGCACATATGCCCATTCAACTTCAGACGTATTCTTTCCCACGGGGTTAACCTCCATAATGAGCGCATCATACGACAAAAATTAATTCGCCGCAAACGCACGTATTTGGATAAGTCTCCACCGTTTTGAGCTTGTTTAATTACCTCGACGTTTCCGCCGAGGAGAGAAGTTTTGTGTTGGTTTTCTCCACCCCCAGGATGCGATGAGCCGACATCGTACATTATCCACATTTTCATGTGGGGCAGACTATATCTTCATCTTGCTCTGTGCGTGAGCGCGCAACACCAAATTGGTGTAGAGCGCATAGCATTCAGTTTTGACTTTAGCAAGCG
>CAZUSU010000025.1:0-10350 GCA_964623315.1 uncultured Gammaproteobacteria bacterium
CTGTCTGTATACACGGCCGGACGCTACATAAAAATTAAAATCGCCATTGCGCGCGGACGCCGCACACATGAAAAACGCGCAGTCATAAAAAAACGCGACGTGGAACGCGAAACTCGGCGCCACCTAAAAGGGAAATAAAAAAGAGCCCCGACTCACATATCCCACTGTACTCCCCCCTAACTTTTTATTGACAAAAAAGGCGTTTCTTGCTACCGTAATGAGGCGGTAGAACTTTGACAATTTAAGATCTTCTGGTTTGTTCGGCCCGTTTTTATATACGGGGATGACAGGCTTCGAGGAGAAAAAGAAGGCCCGAACGGGCGTGTCGGGAATGTCTCGCTTCTCGTAAAACGCGAGGCAACCCTAAGTGCAAACATTGTTGCACGCGCAAAGTCAGCGGTAGCGAACTTGTTCGCTCCGTCCTTTGCACCAGCATTAGCTTAATCGCTTGATGCCGCCGACGCATTCGCTGACGGAATGCGTATCGGTGTTATACACAGTCAGGTAGGGATCGCGGGCGCTGCCGGTCGCGCGCGATTTCCGAAATCAATACAGGTCGTGCGCACGCTACTCTGTTGGCTTGTCGTGCATGCGTACGTAAAATCAGGCCGACTACACACGTAGGCCGAGGGCGACCTTTTTCTTCGACCCGGGTTCAATTCCCGGCATCTCCATATCGGTGAATACTATATCCACCTTAATAACTTTTTATGCAAAAACTCTTTACCGCACTCGCTGTCCTTGTGTTCCTTATCGGCCTCCCCGCTTCTGTACATGCGGCAAAAGGCACAAACGTTACGTTTCCGGTTTTCGTTGTTGCGGATGCAACCGTGGAACCACCCATCATCATAAAAAATTCTTTTGTTGCGATGTATAAAGTAAAACTTGTTGACATGGGTGGATATGAAAACTACGAGGCAAATCAAGTAGCAATCAAACCAACGGGCAAAAAAGGCACTGCGGCAAAATTTTTGGTGAAGCCAAATGAAGTCGTTTACTTTTTAGGTTTCAAAACTAAAAAAGATGCGGTTGCCGTAAAAAAATTCACCCCGCAAACGCCGCCGGTAAAAAATTTCACAAAACAAGATGGCATTAAAGGGCAACTGTGCATGACTGACGGTGTTGATTTTAGCCAGAAATTTGATTTTAGTGGCGCAGATGGAATTGCCACTGATAGTCCGTGTGCAAAAAAATGGACCGTTGAATTATACAATGGCACCCCTAAAACATCTGACCCAAAACCATCATTCCCCGACGGTACCATAGAATCTTTTCCTGTTTCGGTTGGTGATTTTTCAACTGATCCGGCAAAAATTATTCCCAACACCTTTGTAGCAATGTACAGCGTAACACTGACGGGTAATGGAATGGGCTACGATGGGACACAAGTTGCCGTTATGCCAACGGGGCCCGGCGGTAAGGAGGCGACCTTCTTCATTAAGAAAAATGACGTGGTTTATTTCCTTGGCTTTTCTTCTGCCGCCACAGCCGCACAGTATAAAAAGTACACACCGGAAACGCCGCCGTACAAAAATTTTGATGGCAACGGTAAACTGTGCATGACTGCCGGTGTTGATTTTTCCAAAAAATTTGCACCCGATAATCAAGAATGGTGCTCGTCATCCCAGCAGGTTGAGATTAAAAAATAAACCGGTACCACCAACGCGTTAATTTTTTTGTCCGGTCGGACCCACAAACGTCGGTGGCGGTGGTGGTGGCATGCCCCCATTACCAAATCCAGCCGATTGGCGTTGTTGATCACCCCCGCCTCCGCCTCCTGATGCACCTCCTGATGCTTCAATCAACTGCTCTAATTTTTCTATTGCTTGCAGTGTCTTGTCGTCAAGATCGCCTCCCGAACCAATAGAGCGAGATCGGCCGAGCGTGTACTCCATACGTCGCACCTGTTCCTGTACAATAACCAACGTATCCCGAGCCGCGCGCACGTTACCATCCACAAAGTTTGCAACAACCGGAGTAATGATATCTTTAACCGTCTGTTGCACTTCGGTGTTCCGTATATTTTTGAGCATGCGACGTGTTTCTTTCATCATGTCCAATGCGTGCATAAAATCACCGGGGTGCCATCCTTGATATATTGAGTCGTTCATCACTTCGCGCGCATCTTCATACTGGCCGCTCGCCACGAGTGATTTTATTTCGGTGATCGCGCCCTGTTTTTGTTCTACCAATTGCGCAATGGTACTTGCTTGCGCTCCAAAAAATTCAACGGCTTCTTTATACTGCTTGCTGGTGGTTGCTTTTTGCAGGCGCGCCATCTCTTTTTCAATCTGTTTTAGTTCTTTTGGAATATCTACGGCTGCGCGAAGAGCATTCACTTCCTCCCACATGCGCGCGTCCCAATAATCCTGCATTGCATCGCGCTGATTTTGGCCGACAGCGTTTTGAATTGCCTGTTGCAGTGCGTCAAGCCGTGAGATTATTTCATCGGCAGACGCCGAACTCCCGCCGGCTTTTGTCATTTGCTTTTTAACTTGCTGAATTTGACGCTTTTGATTATCAATGTCGCGGAGTGCATTTTTTACTTCGGACGGAGGCACAAATTCCTGACGCACGTCATTAATGTCATTGAATAAATTTTTTTGATGGCAGTCGTTTATGAGTTGGCGTGTGTCATCGTTCAGCGCGCCGACTTTCACCGTTTCTATACATTGACGCGCTTCGCTGATGACATTTTGAAGTGTTTGCGGTAATTCTGTTGGCACCTTGGCCCCCTTCATCTGCTTCAACATCTGTGTCGCCTCGCGCCCGACATTTTTCATTTCCTCTAAAAACTGGTTGACCTCTTGTTTTGAAAGCGGCGGCTGTTGATATCCGCCCGATTTATTGGGCGGTGTATCAAAATAATCTTGATTTGAAGTGGTGTTCTGCGGCGTGGCCGCCGGTAACGGTTGGGGGGGCGCCGTTGTTGAAATCGTCTGTGCATGAATCGCGCCCGCAGACCATAAAACGGTCAAGGATGCGCATGCGCCAACAATTAAACGTACATAAAATTGCATAGAGCGTAAGAACGTTAATGGCTAATTGCCTACAGTATACCCCTCACAGCAACCATTCTACAAAAGGGGGGCTGTTGACAACTTTTTAAAATACAGAACGGTTGGTTTGAGGCCGGCGGCTAAAGAAACGGTCGGCGCCCATTTCAATTTTTTGCGCGCCAATGAAATATCCGGCTGACGACGTTTGGGGTCATCATCGGGAAGTGGTTTAAAAATAATTTTTGATTTTGATTTTGTCTGCTTGATAATTTCCTGCGCCAACGCGAGTATCGTAAATTCGGTGGGGTTGCCCACATTCACCGGCCCCGTAAAATTTCGCACCGCCATCATTTTAAACACGCCGGCTACCAAATCAGAAACATATTGGAAACTGCGTGTCTGCATGCCATCGCCGTACAGAGTAATCGGTTTGCCGGCAAGCGCCTGCACAATAAAATTAGAAACGACGCGTCCATCCTTTGCGGCCATACGCGGGCCATACGTGTTAAAAATGCGCACCACACGAATGTCCGCGCCCCGCTCACGAGAATAGTCAAAGCATAACGTTTCTGCGGCGCGCTTGCCTTCGTCGTAGCACGCCCGCACGCCGATGGGGTTCACGTTGCCCCAATACGTTTCTTTTTGCGGATGTTCCAGCGGGTCGCCATACACTTCCGACGTTGACGCTTGCAACAACCGCGCATCATGCGCCAGCGCAAGACGCAACATGTTATGCGTGCCTATGACGTTTGTTTCCATCGTAAACACCGGATCGCGCTGGTAATGCGCGGGCGACGCCGGACAGGCAAAATTAAAAATTTCGTGGAGGTGTTCTTTTATTTTCAGCGGCGTGCAAATGTCGTGCCGAATAAAAACAAAATTTTTATTCCTGCGCACCTGCGCGATATTTTTTTCACTGCCGGAAAACAAATTGTCCACACACACAACGCGCCGCCCCGCCGTCAGCAACGCGTCGCACAGATGTGATCCGATAAATCCGGCGCCGCCGGTGACTAATGCCGTTTTCATTTATTTTTGAAAATATGTTTTTTGATATGCGCCACCAGCCGCGCGCGTTCATCCTTATTGCGCAACAGATGGTATAAGGCCGGCGACACGGACACCACAATAATGCCGATAACAATAGGGATGATATACGCATCTACTCCCGGAATCAAGGCGCCCGCGTAATACCCAACGAGCGGCAAACCCACGGCCCATGCGAGCGCGCCAATGACGTTATAAAACAAAAACGTGCCATAGTGCATTCCGCCAACGCCCGCCACCACCGGCGCAAACGTGCGCACCACTGGCATGAACCGCGCCAACGTAATGGCTTTGCCGCCGTGCTTTTGGTAAAACAGATGCGCGCGTTCCACATTTTTTTTGTCAAAAAATAATGAGTCATCGCGGGTGAAAATTTTTGGCCCCACCCGCGCGCCAAACGAATAACCAACCGAATCCCCCACTACCGCGCACACAAATGTCACAAAAATGAGCGTAGTAATTTCTAAATATCCCTGCGATGCCAAAAATCCGGCCGTAAATAATAGGCTGTCGCCGGGCAAAAAAAATCCAACCAAAAGGCCGGACTCAACAAACACCACCCCACCAACGCCTAAATAGCCGGCTGTTTTAATGAATGCGACGAGGTCAAACATAAGGAAAAGTATAATTTAAATTAGCAGTTCCGTCAATATTCGTATACACTTCGGCACAAACAGCGACACATTGCGCCTCTCCCTGATTTCTGCTACACTTCCCCCATCTATGCGCATTGCTCGCAAGCGGTTCAAGCCGCAAGTCCAGACCATTCAATTTAAATTCAACGAAATGATTCGCGTACCCGATGTGCGCGTCATTGATGAAAACGACCAGCATGTAGGCGTCATGACCACTAGCGCCGCATTGCGATTGGCCGAAGAGCGCGGGTTGGATTTGGTTGAAATTAATCCGGCAGCCGAACCGCCGGTCGTTAAAATTATTGAGTACGGCCAGTACAAATATCAAAAAGATAAAGAAGACCGTTTGCAAAAAAAGAAACAGAAAGAAACGGAGGTAAAGGGCGTGCGTCTGTCATTGCGCATCGGTGAACACGACCGTCAGATGCGTATGAATCAGGCAAAAGGATTTTTAGAAGACGGCAATAAAGTTAAAATTGAAATTATTTTGCGTGGTCGGGAACGTCAATTTACCGGTAATGCCTTTGGAGTGATGGAGAAATTTATCACGAATCTGCGCGCCGTGGCGCCCATCCGTGTTGAGCAGGCGCCGGCAAAGCAAGAAAACAAAATCACGGCACTGTTAGCCGCCGCCTAGCACGCGCTTGACGCCAACCTGCAACACCTGCTATAATTCTGCCCACTAAATGCTGAGGCTATGGGAAAAATCAAAACAAAAAAAGCCGTTGCCAAACGGTTCCGCATCACCCGTACCGGTAAAGTAATCCACCGCGCATCCGGACAGAGCCATTTTAACGCGCGCGAGCGTGGCAACACGACCCGCAATAAGCGAACGGATCGCACGATGGCGCCCACACAAGCACGCACCATTGCCCGCGCAATGTAACGCAATTTAATTTTTAACGAATATGGCACGCGTCAAACGAGGAACACTGCGCGCAAAAAAGCGCACCAAACTGCTCAAAAATACCAAGGGTTTCATGTGGGGTCGCAAAAATCGCGTCAAGGCGGCGCGCGAGGCGATTTTGCATTCCGGTGTTAATGCTTTGCAAGCACGCCGCAAAAAGAAAGCGGTTGCGCGCGGCGGCTGGCACATTCAAATTGGTGCGGCGGCGCGCGAGCATGGTATGTCCTATTCCCGCTTCATGTCTGCGTTAAAAAAAGCCGGCATATTGCTAAATCGCAAAATGCTCGCCGAATTGGCCGTGAAATATCCGAAAGTTTTTACGGAGGTGGTGAAGAAAGTGAAAAAATAAAAGAAAAGAAAAGAAATGCACACGGACCTAGTTACTTCGCACGTTGCGCGTGCTCGTAACTACCGGTCCTCCGTCACAATCCAATTTCAGAGCTACTAACTCGCTTGGACCTAGTTACTTCGCACGTTGCGCGTGCTCGTAACTACCGGTCCGCGCTCGGCAGACAACCAAGCGTAAACGCTTGTTGGCTGTCTCGCTTGGACCGGTAGTTCAGCTGGTTAGAACGTCCGCCTGTCACGCGGAAGGTCACGGGTTCGAACCCCGTCCGGTCCGCCAACAAAAAATCCCTGGCCTCGTGTCAGGGATTTTTTGTTGCTGGTCTGATGAAGGGGTTCGAAGGGCGCACACGCACGCGAGCGTGCGCAACGTGCATCGTGTGCGCCCCGGCCCGAATGCGCGGCATGGTCCGCGCATGAGGCGAACCCCGTCCGGTCCGCATCTCAAAATCTCCCACATCGGGAGATTTTTTGTACGAAAATACTTTGGATAAAAAAATGACCCCGCGAATCACATCAAGTTCATGTGACTCAAACGGGGTTTTCGTCCTAACTGACTGGAGTGGTAGTCAGATGCTCCAGCAACTTGCCCCAGTCTTTGCCCATGGCAAATCCGGTGCTCTCACAAGTCCAGCAGTTCGTACCAGCACCATTGCAACTGCTGCACAAGGTACCGTTCGTGGGGATCATGGCGTTGTACTCGTGGTAGAAACCAACGGTCGCGCCATTGATCGTGAAACGGGGAGGATACTCATCGCTTCCACAACGCGATTCGAAGGAGTCCATCCACGCCGACGCCGGGTGGTCGTGATGGTTGGTGGCGGACAGGACCGCCACATACTTCGCACCGCTGCGCGCAGCCATCAGCGCGAGGGCGAAACCGACAGGCATTTCCTGCCCGGCCAGCGCCAACCCCTTGTTTCCCATCGCCCGTTTGCTCGTGGGCATGAGCAAATCGCAGAGTACCACGTCGAACTGGTACGGGGATTCCCAGCCATTGTTGCCCCAGACCGGATTGAGGTACTCGTACGCCTCGTCGTACGAACCGACGATGGCCACATTGTGTCCCTGCAGCGTCTGGCGCGCGGACTGCTGATGTATACTGCTATCTTCGATCACGAGAATGCGGGACATGGGGAACCTCCAAGAGAACTGCTCATTTCCTTTTCGAATCACTAACCCCATGTTAATGACTCGAAAAATAGAAGTGACTAAAGAATATAGCGGTATTCTATAATTTTGTCAATACTATCTGCGGCTATTTGGCTAAATCAAGCCAAAACATCTCTCTCGCTCTTTTCAAACCACCTCCCCACTTCATCCACTACGCCCCGCCATTATAAAAACCACCTCATGAGGTGGTTTTTATAATGGTTGGTCTGATGGAGGGGTTCGAAGGGCGCACACGCACGCGAGCGTGCACAGCGTGCATCGTGTGCGCCCCGGCCCGAATGCGCGGCATGGTCCGCGCATGAGGCGAACCACGTTCGGTCCGCCAATATGAAATCTCCTTCATTCGCTTTTCGCTGTCTGCCTTGTACTCTTCGGCAGACACGACGACACCCATGTGGATAGCTAATACAACCTAGATGTGCTACTCTGCTTACAGAGGTTCCGAAACTCAGCTCGCGCTGAGTTCTGGTCAACTTGTTGTGCCGGCTTGTCTCACATAAGTCGAAAGGAAGGTGCTCGTGGCAAACGGAATTACAAAAAAGGGTATTGAGTGGCGCGAGGTCTCGATGCCCGATCTGGATCAATTCATCGCTGGCGCGACGAGCAATCCGGAGTTGGCGAGCGCCATCGTGGCACTCAACGACCTCGACGACGATGACGATGTTGCTCAGCGTCGTCGTGACACCGCCGACTGGGCGCTACTGATGAACCAGATCGTCGGACAGGAAACCGTGTGAAATTGCACCGCTTCATCTGCTCGGCAACCCAACGCGTGTTGGTGAACGGCTCATGTGCGTACGCGCTCTCGCCGGACAATTCGGCTAAGCACCACGGCCTGCACACTCTTCGGAGCGTGTAGGCCGTAATTTTTTAATGCCTCTTGTGAAAAAAATTGACCCCCGAATCGCTTATACAACCCGGGCCGAAACATCCACTACACCTTTTGCATTCGCTCAACCTCTCCCACAAAAAATTTCTTAACCACGCCCCATTTCACCGCCGGTTTTGTCACTACATCCGGTTGTTGATCAGCATCTTCAAAAAACACCAGCGCCTTCAAAATATGATACGGATCACGCGCACCCGCGCCAAATTTTTTATTACATAGTTGCAGGACATCTTCAACTGACTCACGGTGGCCATAGTGCAACGCAAGCGCCGTTCCACCTGCCAAATAAAATTTTTTCAAAAATGCAGCATCACACAATTTCTCAAACACATCATGTGTCGCCGAATTCAATGCGACTTTATGCATCATACAATCTTCCAAAAATTCTTTGTCTTCTTACCCACATTTCTGCTTCGCGCAACCACCCGACGAATGGCGGCAACACCGTACATTTTTTTGAGCCACTGAATATCTGTCCAACCACCCTTTTCCGCAACGCGCGCAATAATAAAATTCTGATATTTTTTAATGTCAATTTTTGCCGGCTCCGACACATCCCAGAGCACCGGAATAATTGATTTTGGCACGCGCGCCTTTGTTTGCATAAATTAATTATATCAGATTTATGGCCTGATTACCAGATCAAAAAAACTTCCACAACTTCAGCCCCTACGCCCTGCCATAAAAAATTGACCCCGCGACCACACATGTTTCAATGCGATGGCGGGGTCCCGAGTTGGTGAACGGCTTACGAATCCTTGATAGGCCTCAGAAAATCCGGCACGAATACTTCGAGAAACGGACTGTCCGCGTGCGCCGCAAGAAAACGTGCGCGCACCGATTCCGGAATACTCGTCGCACCCCTTTCCAACCAGCCGACCATACACACTGCATTCACCACTTGATTCTGCCACCGCCGATCACGAAACAAGTGGGTTTGGCTCGCCAAACTCGTGCAAAGCGCGATCAACTGCTGGAAAAAGCGCTGTTCCATCTCCAAGTCGCGCGGTTCTACATTAAGTGCGGCGACAATCTGCAGATGCGGTTCTAGATCATCCCCGATTGGTGGAATGCTGGACCCATCTACAAGATTGCCGATTTGGACGAGATCCCCTTCTTGACAGACCCTCTCAATCACCTTTCGCAATCCGGCGTACGGTGAACAAACTGGAAATGTTGCCATGGTGACCCTCCACACTGCGCACGACACGCAGACTTACAATAAGCTAACAAAAAACTGATACCGTGTCAAGCTCTTGTGCACCTCATTGCAATAAAGCCGATTCTTGACATCTTTTTATGTTCCGCCCATACTAGCCGAGCGCGCAATGCGCATGGGAGATTTAAATGGTTTCCCCTGACACTCAAATTCATACGGTGGCCGAACTGGCTGAAGCCGTAGTCACAGCCAACTCAACCGAAACTCAGCGTGCTCACCGCGCAAAATACGGCGGCTGGTGCCAAGACGCCACGTGCAAGGACATGGATCCGCAGGCCGCATTTGGCCTGCTCGGCGGCATCGCGCTCGTACTCGTCGGCACATTCATGGCATTGGTCGTTAAGAGCAACGTGTTCCACATCATTACGGCCCTTGGTACACTGCTCCTGCTGATCACCCACACGCTCAATCGCCGCCAACAGAGGCGGCATCACCTTCCCGTTGCACTGCGCAGTATCACGGTGGCACAGGTCACGGATCTGTGGCGCAAAACCGCATCAGAACTGTCGTCATTTCTTCTGAACGAAAAAACGGGCCTGCCGCAACTGGCGCCGGCGCTCGCTGAAATTGAACAGCAGATGACACGCGCCGAGCAATACCGCCGCAGTCGCGTTGTGGGCATGCGACGAAACCTCACACAAATCATGCAAAACTTGAGCGACCTGTGTACCCGCATGGAACAGGATTGGGTAAGCAACGTGGGTGCAAACAATAGAAACGTGATGTCGCTTGAACAGGCGTCTCTCACTTTGCAAAAGGACCTCATCGCCATCACCAACAGTTGCCGCCGTCTGCGAGCAGAGTTAACTGCGGTAGAAGTCCCACACGGCAACGATCTATTGCTTGATCCACACAATCTCAACCATCTGGATGGATGGCTCGTTCACATGAAAGCGATGTGCGAACGACTGCCAATGAGTGTGTCAGACGCCGCACTCTGGAGTCAGCACCACAACTCAACCTGCAACTAAAACAGCCGCGGGTCTCACGCCTCACGCGGCCATTTTTTTTGATGTAAATTACGGCGCCTATTTACGCAAGGCGTCTTCTACTTTCACCGCAATTGCCGCATCTGCCACTTTCCAGAGCATGGCAACTTCGGATGTTGCGTTTACCTTCAACACCATTTTGCCCTC